>DYLN01000001.1 GCA_020722085.1 Melioribacter roseus | reverse complement strand
AACAAAATAATTCGAGAGAATTCCCCGTAAAATACACGGGACAAGCTGCGCAATTTGCGGTTATTGTTCTATTAAAAAGTTACTTTTTGGTCAGCCTCGCTATTAAATAACTATCATCGCGTAAGGTGAGTTACTTAATTTAAATTGATTTCGATACTGCGATTGGATATATTGCCTGTAAATATTGAGTTATAATTTTCAATATAAAATATGAACATTACATCCCGTGGAAAAATTAAGATTACTGCCTCACTCCTGTTTATTTACGTAATTCTTTTTGAATTTATTTTACCTGTGAACCAAATCCTGCCCAGACCAACTTTATTATGGGATTCATTTTTTGCATTGTGGTCAGATTATAATTTGCTGCCTTATATGGCTGTAACAACAACTGTTGTATATTTAACTCTGATTGCCGGGTATATTTTTGTTGACTTGTTGTCAAATATCTTTACAAATTTATTTTTGAAGTATCCCGCGATAATGATTTTTCCTGCACTCTTTAAGTATTTCCCAGCTTTTGTGTTTACTGTTATTTCTTATTTTTGGTTTTCCGAATCATTGAGTGGAGAATTTATTTTTGCGATTTTTATCAGTCTTTTTTTTATCCTAAATATTTTGAACAAAGAAATTCATTCTGTCCCGCAGCATTACATTGAGTCGGGGGTAAGTCTTGGACTAAAGAAGAAAGATTTGTACAAAAAGCTAATTTGGAAATATTCTCAGGCTGAAATTTTCATTCAGCTAAAAAGGCTGCATTATTACTTATGGTCCTTTGTTCTGCTCTTTGAGTTTATAGGAGGCTCCGGCGGTATAGGGTCGATTTTCCATCTTACTGTTAAATACGACGATTTATCTGCTGTTATTTTACTGGGATTTATAGTTTATCTTTTAATTTGGATTGGCGATTTAATAATTGATATAATACGCAAGCGGTTTATTTTCTGGCAGAAGGATTCATAAAATGATATCCGTTAAAAATTTATCAAAAGAATTTTTGGATTATACCGGCTATCGAATTCCGGTTTTCAATAATATCAGTTTTAATATTGATGAAGGCAGAGTGAATTCACTAATTGCTCCTTTGGGATCAGGCAAATCGACATTATTAAAAATTGTTGCCGGTCTATTAAAATATGACGACGGTGAAATAATAAATCCAAACAATCACAAAATTGTATTTATACCGTCAAAACCTTCCTCGTTTCCGTGGTTTAGTGTGAAAGAAAATATTCAATTGGCTGCAGTTGACAGTTCCAAAAAAAACGTTTTCTCTCTTATACAAAAAGTTGGTTTGGAAGGATATGAAAATCATCATCCTCACAATAACAGTATTGGTTTTAGATTCAGAATTTCTTTGGCAAGAGCGCTTGCAGCAGATGCAAAATTAATTTTGTTAGATGAACCATTTAACGAAATTCCATCTGTCTATAAAAATGATATTTACAAGCTCATAAGAAAAATCAGTCAAGAACTTAAAACAACATTTTTGCTTGCGACAACAAATATAACAGAGGCTGTATATCTTTCAGATAAAATAATTTTAATGAAGAAAAATTCCGAAGGAGAGCTTAAAGAAATTTATTTAGAATTATCTTCGCAAAGAGATATTTCGTTCTTTTTCGGCAAAAATTATATTGAAATAAAATCCGAAATTGAACAGTATTTTAAACGGGAACAGGCAGATCAATTTTTTAAAGTAACCTTATAAGATTATGGAAAACAAATCCGAAAAACTTCTCCGGCTCCGCGAATTGGCGTTATTAGGAGGCGGTGAGGATAAAATCAAAAGCCAGCATGAAAAAGGCAAACTTACAGCCCGTGAAAGGATTCAACTTTTAGTCGATGAAGGCAGTTTTCAGGAGATTGATATGTTTGTGAAACACCGCAGTTCAGATTTTGGACTAGATAAACAAAAGTTGTTGGGTGACGGTGTTGTTACAGGTTATGCTAGAATAAATGGGAGAGCGGTTGCAGTTTTCAGTCAAGATTTTACGGTTTTCGGCGGCTCTTTATCCAAAGCTCATGCAGAAAAAATTTGTAAGATTATGGATCTTGCCATGAAACTAGGAATCCCTGTGATTGGACTGAATGATTCGGGCGGTGCTAGAATTCAAGAGGGGGTTGTTAGTTTGGGAGGCTATGCGGACATTTTTCTAAGAAACACACTTGCTTCAGGCGTTATTCCTCAGATAAGTGCTGTGCTGGGTCCTTGTGCTGGCGGGGCAGTATATTCTCCAGCAATTACTGATTTTATTTTTATGGTTAAAGGTTCAAGCCACATGTTTGTTACAGGTCCGAATGTAGTTAAAACCGTAACACACGAGGAAGTAAGCTTTGAAGAATTGGGCGGCGCTGAAACACATGCGTCAAAAAGCGGCGTGGCTCATTTTATTTATGAGAATGAGATTGAAGTGTTTCAGAAAATTCGCGAATTGCTTGACTATCTGCCTTCCAACTGGAAAGAAACTTCTCCCGAAAAAGATTTTGACTTTGAAAGTGAATTAATTATTCCGGAACTCGATAAAATTGTCCCTGAAAATCCTAACAAACCATACGACATGAAAGAAATAATTAATTTGATTTTAGACGAAGGTAAATTTCTTGAAGTACATGAAAATTATGCTCAAAATATCATTGTAGGATTTGGAAGAATCGGCGGAATTTCAGTAGGTATAATTGCCAATCAGCCTGCTGTGCTTGCAGGAGTTCTTGATATTAACGCTTCGGTGAAAGGGGCAAGATTCGTACGATTCTGCGATGCTTTTAATATACCGCTCCTTGTTTTGGAAGATGTACCGGGATTTCTTCCGGGCACAGAGCAGGAGTGGAACGGAATAATTCGTCACGGATCAAAATTGTTATTTGCTTTTTGTGAGGCGACTGTACCAAAGGTTACAGTGATTACGAGAAAAGCTTACGGCGGGGCTTATGATGTAATGAACTCCAAACATATCCGCGGCGATTTTAATTTTGCATGGCCCTCAGCAGAAATTGCCGTAATGGGTCCGAAAGGTGCAGTGGAAATAATTTTTCGAAAAGAAATTTCTAAAGCCAACGATCCGGAAAAATTAATAAATGAAAGACTAAATGAATACACCGATAAATTCGCAAATCCATATATTGCTGCAGAATGGGGTTATATTGACGATGTAATATTACCGAGAGAAACTAAATTAAAACTAGTGAATACTTTTCAACTAATTAAAACAAAGGTTGACTCTAACCCGAAAAAGAAACATTCAAATATTCCCTTGTAACTAAAAATATTACAACTTTTTAAATTATTCTAACTTGTTATAAGGTAATATCATGATTCAATTATTTGAGAATAAACTTGACAATATTTTTGTAAGACATTAACTTGCCAAAGGAATTTTTAACAAAGGAGTATTAGTGAGAAAAATAATTTACGCATCTGTCTTGGTTTTCCTTTCTTTTTTATTTGGTGCTTGCGGAACTTCAAATCGCTTATCGAAAAGCAATAAATATTCTCAGGATACATTAAAACCAGCACAAACTACTAACATCATAAATGAGATGATGGAGTCCGCAAGAAAAGATTACGTCAATGCTCTTTATCAGCAAAAACTCGGCTTCAAAAGCAAAGCACTCAATTTATATGAATCGGCTTTATCGAAAATTAATTCTTTGAGCTATTATCCTGATATGGAAAATAACGAATCGTTTTTAGAACTTGAAAACTCTATTGTGGAAGACTATCAAAAATATGTTGAAAGTCTGGATGAACTTCCAGAAAATGCATCTATCTCTGCATTGGAAGAATGGATGAATAAAAACATTCCGGATATTAAAGAACAAAATGAAGATACGACAGTTACACAGGACAATGTTGAAAACACAGTAATTGTTGTTGGTGATTTTTCGCTGGATGTTAATAGGTACGTTGAACAATTTATAGAATATTTTACGGGAAGAGGCAGACAATATGTGGAACTCTGGCTTTCCCGTTCGGGCAAATATTTTCCGATGATGGCTAAAATTTTTGCCGAAGAAAAAGTTCCGCAGCAATTAATATTTTTAAGCATGGTCGAAAGCGGACTGAATCCAACCGCAAGGTCATGGGCAAGAGCTGTCGGAATGTGGCAGTTCGTAAGAGGAACAGGTAGGTTGTACGATCTAAATGTTGATTTTAATGTTGACGAAAGAAGGGACCCTGAAAAAGCAACACGTGCCGCTGCCAAACATTTAAGAGACCTCTACTATTCTCTTGGCGATTGGTATCTGGCAATTGCAGCTTATAACACAGGTGAAGGAAATGTTCGCAGAGCAATGAGAAGAGCAGGCACAAGCGATTTTTGGAAAATGAGACCTTTTCTCCCGCGCGAAACAAGAAGTTACGTGCCTCAGTACATTGCTATTACATTGATTGCCAGTCAGCCGGAAAAGTATGGCTTTACGAGTATTCAATATGAAAAACCAACCGAATACAAAGTTTATAACCTAAATGAAGCTGTTAATTTGGATGTGCTTGCTAAGTGCGCAGGTATCAGTACGGACCTTTTAAAGGATCTTAATCCAGAATTATTACAACCTTACACACCGCCTAATTACAGAGGTGGTTATCCCTTAAAAGTTCCCGCCAAAACATATGATGCATTTGTGCAAAATTTAAGTAATGTGCCTGACAATGCCAAACTTCAGTTCGTTGTACATGATGTTCAGCGAGGTGAAACATTATCTCAGATAGCTGAAAATTATAATGTGGGACTAAGCCAGCTTGCTGAATTTAACAATTTAAGTTCAAGAAGCAGAATTAGACCGGGAGAAGAATTAAAAATACCGGTTTCAACTTATTCTGCAGAAAATTTTTCCATTAATACCGATATGATGCCGGCTATCGAAAACGAAATTACGGGAGTTGATTCTGTTGCTCCTTATCAATTTCAATTAAGTGATGCTGAAAGCCCGGATAAATACATGAAAATTTACGATCGGATGCTCAGCGATTCTGTTGATGTAATTATACCCGACAGTTCAGCGCGGGTAGTCTACACAGTCAAAAGAAATGATAATCTGATTGATATTGCCGATTTGTTTGATGTAAGAGTTTCCGATATAAGAAACTGGAATAATTTACCTTATACTTCAACTGTCTATGTGGGACAGCAATTGACTGTTTATGTTCCGCAGGATAAAAAGGACTATTATGCTAAATTCGATTTAATGACCCGGAACGAAAAATTGGCTTTGATTGCTGCAAACACTGGCAATACATGGATTGAACACAAAATTAGAAATGGCGAAAACCTGTCATCGATTGCAATGAAATACGGCGTGAGTATTTCACAACTGAAGCAGTGGAATAACCTGAAAAGCAGCAGGATCTACAGAGGCAGAAAATTGATGATTTATACCGGCGATCCTAAATATTTTGTTGCAAATAAAACATCGAATTCTGCCCCCGAACGAGCTACAACCAGATACAGAGTTAAAAGGGGAGACTCACTGAGTGAAATTGCATTAAAGTTTGGCGTTTCCGTTGCACAGTTAAGAATCTGGAATAAATTGTCTTCTAATCGGATTGCTGCCGGCAGTTATCTTACTATTCATAGTAAAGATAATCCCGAATCCTTCGGCGATAATACAACTAAAAAAGACGGCAACGAAATTAGTTACCGAATAAAGAAAGGCGATAGTATTAGTGAAATTGCGGATGCATTTAACGTAAGAATTTCCGATATAAGAAAATGGAATAATCTCGACAGCGATAAATTAATTGCTGGAAAGTCTCTTACAATTTACACCAATGCAGATGTATCCCATACAAAGGTAAATTCCAAAACTGGTGAAAATTATAAAAATAATAACAATAATTCAGTTTACTACATTGTTAAAAAAGGCGATACAATTGGAGAAATTGCTGAAAAGTTCGGAGTCTCTTCTGCTTCACTGAGAGAATGGAACAATATTGAAGGAAATTTAATTAAGATAGGACAACAGCTTATAGTAAAAGAAACCGGTTCGAAAACCGTTGCTGCGGTAAATAAATCTTCAAAAAAGGGAGTTGACAAAAATTCCCAAATTTATAAAGTTAGAGAAGGTGAATCACTCTGGACTATTGCAAAAAGATTCAAAGTGACCGTAGCTGATATCATTAATTGGAATAATCTGAAAAATGATAAAATAGTTGTTGGTCAACTTTTGAAAATTCTTAAGTAATTAATAAACTGAGTTCTTTCAATTAATTAAATAATTAAAAAAGTCGTTAGGGGTGCCCTCATCAAAGTTAGAGCGGCTGAGAACATACCCTTGAACCTGATCTGGATAATACCAGCGTAGGAAAATGGCAGTAAAGAATAATTTAGTATTAAGCCGTTTTCCCGAAACGGCTTTTTTATTTCTCAAAAAAAGGAGGGATAAAATGAAATACTTTGTTATTCTTTTTTTTATTTGTTCTGCTTCACTGTTTGCACAAATTAAAGGTAGAATTTTGAAAGCATCCGATAATTCGCCTTTACCTTTTGCTAATATTGCTGTTGAAGGAAAAAATATCGGCACTTCGTCGGATTCATCCGGATATTTTGATTTAGAGTATCAATTAAGTCCAGCTGACCGAATTAAAATCAGCTACGTTGGCTACGAAACAAAAACATTAACTGTTTTTGAATTTGAGCCGAATGTTGTCAAAAATATTTTCCTTAATAGTAAACTGATTGCAAGCCAAACAGTTCTTGTTGAAGCCAGTATCGGGCAGGAGGGAAAAACTCCAATAACTTTTTCTAAGGTCGATCAGAAAGAAATTCAAAGTGATTACACTGTACAGGATATTCCAGAAATTCTGAGCAATCTTCCGTCCACCACTTTTTATTCCGAGAATGGAAATGGAATCGGTTACAACTATCTAAGCATCCGTGGTTTTGATCAGCGGAGGATTTCTGTAGCAATCAACGGCATACCACAAAATGACCCTGAAGACCATAATGTTTACTGGCTTGATTTTCCGGATCTTCTTGCGAGCACTGAATTAATTCAGGTACAGAGGGGAGCAGGCTCTGGTATCAGCGGCTATCCTTCAATTGGCGGCGCAATTAATATTATCACTTCATCTTTTACCGATAAGCCTGCAATTAATTTCAACAGCTCTATTGGCAGCTATAATACTCGCAAATATAGTTTTAGTTTTGGAAGCGGTTTAATTGCCGGCAAATATTCTTTTTATGCAAAGCTTTCCCAAATTTTAAGCAGTGGTTACCGTAATTCAAGCTGGACTAATTTTAAATCTTATTATTTTTCTGCCGTTCGTTACGATAAAAATTTTACAACACAGTTAAATTTGTTCGGTGGTCCGATCGCAGATGGACTTGCCTATGAAGGCTTACCTAAATTTGCAATCACTAATAAAAATTTACGCAAAGCAAATTATTCTTACTGGGAAGCTGATGAAAACAGCTATACTTATACCCTTGAGCGGAGACCCGAAGAAATTGAAAATTTTTTCCAACCTCATTTTGAATTGTTGAATGAATGGCAGGTCAATTCGAATGTTACATTAAACAGCGCATTGTTTTTAGTCCTCGGTAACGGCTTTTTTGATTATGATGGTTCGTGGAGCATTTATTATGATGATTATTTCAGATTAAAAGCAAATGGTTTTGATTCTACTAAGATTCCTACAAACGCATTAATTAGAGCACAGGTCGATAACACCCAGTGGGGTTGGATGCCGAGAATAAGCATCAAACACAAAAACGGTGAATTAATACTTGGTGCTGAGATGAGACTGCACAATTCCATCCATTGGGGCAGTATTAATTATGCCGAAAACTTGCCGGCAGGTGTAACTAAGGATTATCGATACTATTATTATGAAGGCGGAAACAATATCTACAATGTTTTTGCTCACGAAAATTACAGTTTGAATGAAAAAATAAATCTGCTTGGAGAAATTCAATTAGCTTATCACAAATACCGTATCAAAAATGAAAGATATCTCTCCAACAACTTTTCTATAAGTAATTTGTTTGTTAACCCGAGACTCGGAATAAACTATAATTACAGCAGTAATCTTAATTTTTACCTTGCCGCGGCGCAAACATCAAGGGAACCGAGACTTAAGAATTATTACGATGCTGCTGAGTCAAGCGGTGGAAGCGTTCCTCAATTTGAATTAAACAGTAACGGCACTTATGATTTTTCCAAACCATTGGTAAAACCCGAAACCATGAACGATTTTGAATTAGGCAGCAATTTTAACAACGGGAACTTCTCATTCTCAGTAAACCTATTTTATATGTTGTTCAATAATGAAATTGTTAAACAAGGGCAGGTAGACAGGTTTGGTCAGCCCATTACCGGAAATGTTGATGAAACAATTCATAGAGGAATTGAAGCAACTGCTTCTGTAAAATTAGGCGATGCCGTTACTCTCATTGTAAATAGTACGTACAGCAAAAATTATATTTCAAAAGGAATAACTTATGTTAAATATAAAGATGGTACTGCACCGATAGATTTGAGCAGCAATAGAATCAGCGGATTTCCGGACCTAATGTTTAACGGCATATTAAAAATCAATTACGGCGGATTCTATGCAAACATTTCGGCAAAATATGTCGGTAAATTTTATTCCGATAATTATGATGAAAATTTCAATACTTACATTAAATTGTATCCTGGATTTGCAGATTACTTTGATAACGTTGTTCCGACATATTTTACCACAGATTTTTACGTCAGCTATGAATTTAGCAGCGGTGTATTTCCGCAGCCAATAAAAATATTTGGACAAATTAATAACGTATTTGATAATCTTTACGCCGCTTACGCAATTGGTAAAAATTTCTTCCCAGCAGCGGAAAGGAGTTTTTTGGTGGGAATAAAACTGAGTCTTTAATGAAAAAATGTATAATAATTGCCAATGGTCAGATACCAAAAAAAAGTACTGTGAATTTTTTACAGAAGAATGGCTACAAAACAATTTTCTGTGCAGACGGCGGCGCAAATCACGCTTATACTTTAAAAATAATCCCCGATTACATTATCGGGGATTTGGATTCAATCGAAAAAAGTGTGCTGGAATATTTTTCGAATAAAAGCAAAATAATTCAGTATAATAGGCAAAACGATACCGACGTTGAGAAGTGTCTGAAGTATGCTATGAAAAAAAAATTTGACGAAGCAGTTTTATTATCCGCTACCGGCGACCGGCTTGATCATTCATTTTGTAATTTGGGAATAGTCATAAAATTCTTTGATAAAATTAGAATAAAAATAATCCATCAAAAATCGATTTTGTTTGCCGCATCCGGCAGAATTAAACTCGAGACGGTAAAAGACGAGATAATTTCTTTGTACGGATTAGATGCTCGTACCGAAATAACATCGAAAGGTTTGAAATATTCTCTTGCCAAAGCTGCTTTACCTTTTGGTCAAAAAGAAAGTACAAGCAATGCCGCATTAGGAAACACTGTAGAATTAAATATCAAAAAAGGTAAAATATTCATTGTCCGCCAATTCGAGATAATCCGGAAATATGGTTTCATTTAGTTACTTGGATATACTCATCATCGTTGGCTTTTTTTTATTGGTGATAATTATCGGTCTTATCCCGCAGAAAGAAAAATCCGGCGACACAGACGGTTATTTATTATCGGGAAGAAAAGTCGGTTTGTTCCTGTTTATTTTAACTAATGTTTCTACCTGGTACGGCGGTATACTTGGTGTGGGCGAATTTACTTACAGATATGGCTTGTTAAGCTGGATAACACAAGGACTGCCGTATTATATTTTTGCAGTAATTTTTGCTCTGCTCTTTGCAAAGAAAGTTCGCAATGCTTCGCTGTTTACAATTCCAGATAAATTAGAAGAAGCCTACGGCAGGAAGGTTGGCTTATTTGCTGCTGCAATTGTATTTATACTTGTCTCGCCCGCTCCGTATCTGCTTATGATTGGAAATTTGATCTCGCTGATATTTAGAATAAACTTATTTTGGTCCCTGTGTATTGGTACTGTTCTTTCAATGATATATTTGCTTAAAAGCGGTTACAAATCAGATTTGTACACAGACGCTTTTGAATTCTTTGTAATGTTTTTCGGTTTTATTGTAATTGTATTTTTTGCCTTAAATACTTTTGGCGGGTTTGGATATCTGGAGAAAAATTTACCCCCAACGCATCTGTCAATAACCGGCGGTGCATCCCCGGCTTTTTTGATTGTCTGGTTTTTAATTGCACTGTGGACTTTTGCTGATCCCGGATTTCACCAGCGATGTTATGCTGCAAAAGACGGCAGCGTAGCTGTTAAAGGAATTATTATTTCAGTTTTTCTTTGGGCAGTGTTTGATTTTTTGACAACATCTACCGGACTTTTTGCACGTGCAGCACTTCCCGATTTATCGGATCCGGTTTTGTCATTTCCGCTCTTTGCGGAAAAGATTTTATCAAGCGGATGGAAAGGACTGTTCTATGCAGCTTTGTTTGCAACTATTCTTTCAACACTTAACAGTTTTATGTTTTTGAGTGGAACTACTTTTGCAAGAGACTTTGTCTTTAAACTAGAAGACAGAAACAATTTTTCAAAAATACCTTTCTATACGAGAGCCGGAATTCTTATTGCAGCGGTTATTTCTATTATCATTGCTTATTTTTTTCAATCAGTCATTCAGATTTGGTACACAATAGGGAGTATCTGCATTCCTGGAATTATTCTGTTGATAATCGGAGCATATTATTCCGAAATTAAAATTGCACCGATGTTTGCATTAATTGAATTAATCGGCGGGATTATTTTCAGTGCTGGCTGGTTTGTTATAAAAAATTATTTTGCTTCGAACAGCACTGCCGGTGAAATTGAGCCAATGGTTGCCGGACTTACCTTTGTTGTTATTTTCCATCTGTCGGCTTTGATGCTGCAACGGCGGAAAGTTTTCTTTTCATCATTGAAATGATTATTGCAAGCAGCAAGCAAGTTATGATTATTCCAAGAGAAACTAACGTCGGAATTTGATAAAAATCCGAAATCATCATTTTTACGCCGACATAAGCTAAAATTATTCCGACTCCATATTTCAGGTAAGCAAACATTTCCACTACACCTGCAAGGGCAAAGTATAGAGCTCGTAAACCGAGTATAGCAAAAATGTTTGATGTAATTACAATGAACGGATCAAGTGTAATAGCAATTACCGCGGGTATAGAATCAACGGCAAAGATTAAATCCGCCGATTCGATTAAAAGAAAAGTTAGAAACAACGTTGTCACAAATTTTTTTCCGTTTATTCTGGTAAAAAAATATTTTCCTTCGTAAGTAGTTAGAACGTTAAAATGTTTGGAGACAAATTTTATTATTCTATTGTTATCCAGGTCGATTTTTTCTTCTTTACCAAACAACATTTTATAAGCAGCGTAGAAAAGCAAAGCACCAAACACATAAATTATAGGGTGAAAAATCTTAATAAGAGTTACGCCGGCAAGAATAAAAATTATTCTCATAACAATTGCACTCAGAATTCCCCATTTCAAAACATGCGGCTGATATTCATCTTTAACGTTCATAACGTTAAAAATCATTAAGAAAACAAAAAGATTATCAACCGAAAGAGATTTTTCAATTAGGTAACCAGCTAAAAATTCAATTGCTTTTTGTTTGCCTTCGTCATGAAAGACTAAAATTAATATGTCAAAAAGGAGAGCCGTGGCTATCCATATTCCGCTCCACTTCAGACTCGATTTTATGCCGATCCTGCCTTTCCGGTGCTCGGTAACATAGAGATCAACATAAATCATGATTGAAACGGTAAGGATAAAGATTCCCCAAAATATTTCGTTATCTAACATATAGCCGCATTATTATGGCAGTAATATTGCACAGGCTATCACGGTAGTCCATAATCCGCGTTTATCACCTTGTGCAGATTGAGTAACATTAAATGTTCTAACAATTTTGCCGGACATTTTATAAACCTGCTCTCTTTCATTCCAGGCTTTTTCGGGATCGAAATCAATTCCAAGGGTTGTGGCTAACATTGTTGCAGCAAGGTCTTCGGCATATTCACCTGCGTTTTTTTCCGTTTCTCCAAAAGGATGGTGTTCGGATAAATAACCGTACATTTTTTTATCCGAGGGAATTGCTACACCGATAGAAGATGCAATTAAACGGTTAGGTTCGTTCGTTGAATTTCTTGCCATAACACAATGCGTTATTTGTCCGGGTGAGAGCAGTCGTAGTCCCTGTTCCTTTGTTATCCTTTTACAGCCAACTGGATAGATACTGCTGACGGTTACAAGATTGCAAATTTCTATACCTGCATTCCGCAAAGCTAACTCAAAAGAAGCCAGGTATTCTTTGTGTTTGCCGACACCCTTGGTGAAAAATATTTTTTTCGGAACGTACAATTACTCACCTCCTTTTTATTTTTTTAATAATCTAATAAAATTTCTTTTGCCCACTTTTAGAATAGCCGGTTTGTCAATTTTTATTGATTGTTTGACATCAGTTATTTTCTCACCGTCTAAAGTTACACCGCCTTGGATCACGAGTCTGCGTGCTTCGCTGCGGGTGGGAGCAAACCCGACATTAACAATGAGTTCAAGTATGTCGATTTCTTTATCAATAGTAAAATCCGATATTTCATCCGGCAATCCTTTACTTATAAATATTCTATCAAATTCTGCTTCGGCATTTTCCGCATCGGCTTTTGAATGGTACATCTCAACCAATTTTCTGCCTAATGATCTTTTTAAATCTCTTGGGTTAACTTCTTTGTCATTAAGCTTTTTCCAGATCTCTTTTAATTGAGAATTTGGCAGATCGGTGGCTAATTCATAATAGGTATAAATTAAGTTATCCGGAATCGAAAGTGTTTTGCCGTAAATTTCTTTCGGAGTTTCCGTGATCCCAATATAGTTATCTAAGGATTTGCTCATTTTTTCCACGCCGTCTATTCCAATGAGAAGCGGCATGGTTAAAATAACCTGGGGTTCCTTTCCGAATTCCCTTTGAATATCTCTTCCGACTAACAAATTAAATTTTTGGTCCGTTCCTCCAAGCTCAACATCACTGTCAATTGCAACTGAATCCATTGCCTGTGCAAGAGGATATAAAATTTCGTGTAAACTAATCGGTATTCCATTCTTATACCTGTTCGTGAAGTCATCCCGTTCAAGCATTCGGGCAACGGTGTATTTAGAAGCAAGTTTGATGATATCGGCAAAATTCATTTTACCAAGCCATTCGGAGTTGTAAACAATTTTAGTTTTTTCTCTGTCAAGTATTAGTGAAGCTTGTTCGAAATAAGATTTGCCATTTTCCCTTGCTTCTTCAAACGAGAGGGGAGGGCGTGCTGAATTTCTTCCAGACGGGTCGCCGATCATTCCTGTAAAATCACCAATAATTAATATTGCCAAATGACCAAGCTGTTGAAAGTGTGCGAGCTTTCTTAGAACAACCGTGTGACCAAGATGCAAATCCGGACGTGTCGGGTCGCACCCCAATTTTATATTAAGCGGTTTATTTTCTTTGAGTGATCTTTCGAGTTTTTTGACTAAGTCTTCTTCGGGAATTATTTCAACGGCACCCCTTTTAATCAAATCCATCTGCTCATTGATGGGTGGGAAGTGGGTAACTGAACTCAATTCTGAATTATCTCCTGTAGCTACTTAAATTTTCTGTTCATTTCTCTTTGGGCATCCTTTTTTGCAATTTCTTCTCTGCGGTCGTATTTCTTTTTACCGGATGCAACAGCTAATTCTACTTTTACTTTGTTTCCTTTAAAATAAAATCGCAGCGGAATTAATGTATTCCCTTTTTCTTTTACTGCTCTGCTCAGTTTTCTGATTTCATTCTTTTTTAACAGTAGTTTTCTTTTTCGCAGCGGTTCATGATTATTTATGTTTCCCTGATCATAAACACTGATATTTGAATTATGCAGCCAGACCTCGCCGTTTTCAATCATTGCATAACTATCCGTTAGATTCGCTTTGTTTTGTCTCAGTGCTTTGACCTCAGTACCTAAAAGTGAAATCCCAGCCTCGTAAGTTTGATGAATGAAATATTCATGTCTTGCTTTACGATTAACCGTAATATTTTTTTCTTCAGAGCTTTCAATCATATTTCAAATTTTGAGACCGAAATTTATTTTTAATGAAAAATAAACGCAAGGAAACTTAAAATAATAATCCATAGCTGCAAATTGTTCAACTATTTGTTTTGATATATAAAATAACTTTAATAAAATTGCAAATTGTTCAAAAGAAACTAATTTTTAATTGCTATGCCGGAAAGACATTATTATGAGCAAAAAGAGTATACAAAGAAATATCTAATTCCGTTTTTTGAAAAACACATCCCTCAGTTCAAAAATTTTAGAATTTTGGAAATAGGTTGTGCAGAGGGCGGACTTGTGGAAGTACTAAGCGAACTTGGAGCAGATATTGTCGGACTTGAGATAAGCCAGTCGAGAATCAACACAGCAAAAGAAAAAAATGCTGACTTAAAAATTATTCAAGGCGATATTTCTAATCCTAAATTAGTGGAAAAATTCCCTGAGAAATTCGATATGCTGATTATGCGTGAAGTGATTGAACACGTGCCTGATAAACAAAGTACTTTTAACAACCTCAGAAAATTGCTAAAAGAAAAAGGTTATCTGTTTATTACTTTTCCTCCTAAATATTCTCCTTTTGCCGGACACCAGCAGATTGCCAGATCGTTTTTGAAAGTTATCCCTTATTTGCATTTGCTGCCCGAATCCTTTCTTAAAAAAATTTCTGCTCTTCTAAAAGAAAAGAAAGGTTTCGTTGAAGAAATAAAACTAAATTACAGTACGGGAATTTCAATTAATTATTTTGAACGTTTGTATTCGTTGTATGGATTTATTCCTATTGTTAAAGAATTTTATTTATTCAGACCTATTTACAAATTAAGATTCGGACTACCGACAGTTAAACTAATAGATATTCCTTTTTTTAGAGAGATGATAACATTCGGCTGTGAGAATTTGCTTCAAAAGAAATTTTAATTGTTCAACAACAACAGAAAATAAATGAAAACAATATTTAAGATTTTTGTTTTGTTATTTGTTTTTTATAATCCTGGTATTTACGCCCAGCAAAAATTTCACGTAGAGTACAATCAGATTAAAGGAAAGCTGACTGCAACTGACAAGTACAAAAAAGATTTTGGACGCTACCACGGTTACGAGATCCCTCTTTACGAAGGGGATGGAGTTATTTTTATTGCTTACTCCGAAGATTTTAAACCGTCTCTTGCATTGGTTACACCGAATGGAACTGTTTTCCGACAAAATAAAAATAAAAAGAATGATTTCGTTCAAATCAATACTACTATTCCTGCAAGCGGTACGTGGATTTTATTTGTAATTGGAGATTCATCATCGTCTGGCAATTATGAACTTCAGTACGGATTTGCAGATAAAAATTCTTTATCACCTGGAAAACATCCCGATTTTTGTACGGCGCTTGATTTTGTTTTAGAGCATGCCAACGCTTATTTTCTTCTTCTCGATAATCCTGTAGATTCAAGAAAAACAAAAATTGAATTCCCAGGAGCACTTGACGTTTTTTTCGATGATACAAACGGAACTTATACTTTGACTTTTTATCAAGGCAATGATTTGAAACAAGCGCAGTCCGTCTATGCTAAGCATAACAGTTTGGTTAAAAAATGTTTGGCGCAGAATTTTAATGTTGATAGCTCAAAACAGAATAAGACTGAAGAATATAAAAATACTTACGTGTTATTTACCGAAAAAACAAATCAAAAGCCGCGCATGGTGAAAGTTGATTTTTACGATTTCAGAGTTTCGAAGACCCCACAGCCGGTAAATTTTCTTGTGGATATAAGCGTGGGCAGGGTAAATTGAATTTTTCGTTGAGTTGAATAAGAAATAAGGCGTAATGTAGGATCTCGTGTGTTTTTCCACCTCTTTTTTAAAAGGGGGGATCAGAAGGAGTTAAGAAAATATCTCTCTTATACCATTTCTTAAGCATTTCTCAAAATATCCCCGATTAACGCGAAAAGAATCTCACCGGAAAATATTATATTTGGTTTTAAGTAAAAGCTTCATTACAATTTGTAGGGGTCACGGTTTTATTAATGAAAAAATTATCTAAATTAAAAAATATTCCCTCGCAGAGTATGACGAACTCGGGAAATGTTAATTTAACCTCCAAACGGAAAAAAGATCATATTGAACTTTGCCTAACAGATAAAGTTGCATATAAAACCAAAACAAACGGTTTCGATAAATATGAATTTGAACATTATGCAATCACAGAAGTTGACCGTAACAAAATTGATCTCACAATAAAATTTTTCGGCAGAAAAATAAATTTTCCTTTCCTAATCTCATGCATGACCGGCGGAACCTCCGAAGCAGAAAATATAAACTACCAATTAGCACTTGCTGCAAACGAACTTAAAATTCCTATTGGAGTAGGAAGTCAGAGACAGGCTCTGGAAAACTCAAGCTACATTAATTCTTATAAAATCTTAAGAAAACAGGCTAAAGATGTCCCTGCGCTTGGCAATATCGGTGCTGCACAAATCGTGAAATTAAAAGACCCTATCGGTTCAATTAATTTTCTTATCGATCATATCGAAGCTGATGCTATGGTAATTCATATTAATCCTTTACAGGAATTGCTGCAGTTTGAAGGTGAGCCGGAATTTAAAGGTCTGTTAAAAGTAATTGAGAAACTTACTCATAAAATTAAAATCCCTTTTATTGCAAAAGAGGTCGGCTCGGGAATAAGTAAAAAAGCAGCTAAAAAATTATTGGATGTAGGAATTAAAGGAATTGACGTCGCCGGAGCCGGAGGAACAAGCTGGGCTGCCGTTGAATTATTAAGGGGGAATAACAGCGATGAAAATTATTTTAGGGATTGGGGATTACCTACTGCTTACTGTATTAAAGAAACTGCCGTTCTAAAAAAACAAAAAAAATTTTTACTTATTGCTTCCGGCGGAATTACTAGCGGGATTGAGATTGCAAAGGCAATTGCATTGGGAGCCGACTTAGCCGCCTCTGCAAGACCACTTCTTCAAACAGTCCTGAAAAAAGGTTCAGACGGAGTAAAAGATTTGCTTTTATCCTGGTTCGAAGATTTAAAACGCGTTATGTACTTAACAGGCTGTTCTTCAATAAAAGAACTACAAAAACAAAAGCTTATTAAAAATGGAGAAATATATTGACGACAGAAGCAAATCAAAAAAAGTATTTAAAAATTTATGAAAATGAATTAACTAAAATTGAAAAAAGAATTTTAAAGCTCTTTGAAAATCGATTTCCAGATTCACTTTACGAGCCTTGTAAATATGCTATGAAAGGCGGCGGGAAGCGTATCAGACCTTTTTTGGTTTTATGCGCGGCAAAAGCTGCCGGCGGAAAATTCAGCCGGGTTTACAATGCTGCGGCTGCTGTTGAATTACTGCATAACTTTACTCTTGTTCACGATGATATAATGGATAATTCCGAAAAGAGAAGAGGAAGACCGACTGTTCATATAAAGTATGATGTTAACACGGCAATTCTTTCCGGCGATAGTTTGATAGCCACAGCGTATGAGCAGTTATTAAAAGATTGTTCAAATGACAGCAAAACAATAATCGATATTTTCACACAAGGCATTGTTGAAGTTTGCGAAGGGCAAAGTCTCGATAAAGATTTTGAGTCAAGAGAAAATGTTTCTATTGATGAATACAAGCAGATGATCTACAAAAAAACCGCTGCACTTCTGGTGATGAGCGCAAAAATCGGCGCTCGGTTGATTAAGGATTCTAAAGAAATAATAACTGCTGTTTCAAGATATGCTGCGAATATCGGAATGGCTTTTCAAATTCAGGATGATTTACTCGATGTCATTGGCGAGGAGACCAAATTCGGTAAGCAAATCGGCAGTGATCTTCTCGAGGGGAAAAAAACTTATTTATTCTTAAAAGCTTTTGAAAAAGCAAGTGGAAAAGATAGAATCGAATTGAATAATTTTATACTCTATAAAGGAATTAATAAAGTAAAAATTCCGTTATTTAAAGAAATTTATCAAAGGCTGGGCGTTATTGATGATGCACAGAACGAAATTAAATTATACACTAACTCGGCAGTCAAGCAGATTGAGCACATAAAAAACAGTGAAGCTAGAAATTTGCTTGAATGGCTCGCAAATTTTTTATTGGGCAGAATTAAATAATGATTGAAAGAAAAGTTAAAATAATAAACAAGGCTGGGCTTCATACACGTCCCGCAGCTACCATAGTAAAAATTGCCGCAAAATACAAATGCGATTTTTTACTAAATAAAGACGGAATGAGTGTTAACGGGAAAAGCATTATCGGTGTTATGACTCTTGTTGCAGAGAAAGGCTCTGAAATTACTCTTATTTTTGACGGCGAGGATGAACAGCAGGCAGCTAATGAAATTGTTGATTATTTTAATAGAGGCTTTGACGAATTATAAATATAAACGAAATGAAACATTCGGAAGAAAATATTATTCATGGAATTGCCGCCGCTCCAGGCTTGGTGATTGCCCCTGCTTATTTATTCTATAAAGAAAAGGAGGAAATAAGCTCCGAGAAAATTTTAGACCCGGAAGAAGCAGTTCAAAATCTCGAAAACGCACTTGCGCAGTCAAAAAAAGAATTGAAAAAAATATTTGAACTTGCTGTGGATAAACTTGGTGAAAGACGTGCTGCAATTTTTGAAGCACAGATTATGATTCTCGATGATCCCATATTAATTGAAAGCATAAAGAACCGGATTAGGAACGAACGGAAATTAGCCGAATTTATTGTGCATGATGAAATTGCGAAGTACCAAAAAATTATGGGTGCTTCAAATGAGCCGTACATGAAAGAACGCTCGCAGGATATCGAAGATATTAAAAACAGAATAATCAGAAATCTTAAAAAGAAAAAATGGCAATCGAGAATTACAAGCGATGTTGCAGTTGTCTCACATACAATTTCTCCTTCCGATACCGTTCTTTTTTCAAGAGTGAATGTAAAAGGATATGTTACAGATTTTGGTGGGCTTACTTCACATGCAGCTATAGTTGCTCGATCGTTGAACATTCCAGCTGTGGTCGGTTTGCACGGACAAACCTCCAGAATTCATGAAGGTGACATACTCGTAGTAGATGGTTTTCACGGCGATGTTGTAATTAATCCTACCGAACTTCAATTACAGCATTACAAAAGTCGTTTGGAAATCCTTAGCAGATACGATGCAGACCTTTTAGAATTGAAAGACAAACCCTCCGTTACAAAAGACGGTAAAGAAATTAAATTAATGGCTAATCTGGATTTGACTACAGAAATAGATATTATAATGCAAAACGGTGCCTCGGGAGTCGGACTGCTTCGCACCGAACAAATTTTTGAGGAGTATGAAGTTTTTCCGGATGAAGAGCAGCAGTACGAAGTTTATAAATCGCTTGCAGAAAAAATTTACCCTGAAAACATAATAATCCGTGCTTTTGATATCGGCGGCGACAAAGTACTACCGGTAGATTTACACGAACCGAATCCGTTTTTAGGATGGCGAGGCATTCGCCTTTTGCTCGATAATCCTTATTTGTTTAAGAGACAAATAAGAGCAGTGCTGAGAGCGAGTGTTCACAAAAATATAATGTTTATGCTCCCTATGATTGCATCTGTATCTGAAATTCGTAAATCGAAAGAAATTATTGAAGAATGCAAACGTGAACTCGACCACGAACAGATGAAGTACGATAAAAGCATCAAAATAGGAATTATGATTGAAATACCTTCCGCTGCCGTTATGGCAAACATTTTTGCAAAGGAGGTTGATTTTGTCAGCATCGGTACTAATGACCTTATCCAGTATTTATTGGCTGTTGATAGGGGCAACGAAATTGTTTCAAAATACTATCAGGAATTTCACCCCTCGGTTGTAAAAACACTCGGCTTTATTATAAGGGAAGCTAAGATGGGCGGAACGTTTGTAAGCATCTGCGGTGAAATGGCTGCTGACCCTTATGCTGTCCCTTTACTTGTAGGATTGGGGCTGGATTCACTCAGTGTTTCGCCGTCTGCTATTCCCCTTCTGAAAAAAATCATTCGCAATATTTCATTTAAAGAAGCTGAAAAGTTAGCGAATGAGTGTTTGACTTATCCCACTGAAGAAGAAGTAAATTCATGTCTGCATAGCTTTTTCAAAGAAAAACTTCAAGACCAACTACAAAACATATTCTGAGGATTAAAAATGGAAATTCGTGAATTAATCAGCCGGAACGATCCGGAGAGGCAGTTTGATGTATTAAAAAATTCTTACTCTCAAATTGAATATGCGTGGAACAACAAAATTAATCTGTTGCAGATTGATGTTTCCCAAATACATAATATAGTTTTAAGCGGACTCGGCGGATCTGCTATTGGCGGTGATTTGCTTCAGAACTATTTGCGTGATGAACTTAAATTTCCTTATCAGGTCGTTAGAAATTACAATCTACCCGGCTACGTTAATGAAAATACTTTGTTTATAGCTTCATCGTACAGCGGTAATACTGAGGAAACACTTGCATGTGCCGAGGTGGCATTAAGAAGCAAATCTCAAATTATCTGCATTACAACCGGCGGTAAACTGGAAGTTTTTGCAAACAACAATAAATTACCTCTTGTCAAACTGCTGCCGGGTTTCCAGCCGCGCTACGCACTTTGGATAAATTTTTTTACATTGCTTAAAATTATACAAACCTTAAAATTGATTCCCGATCAAAATAAAATTGTTGAACAGATTATTTCTCTATTAAAATCGAAAGGGAATGAGTATTCAGAAAATTCGAACAAAGCACTTGAGTTTGCAGAGAAATTGACCGGCTATATTCCGGTAATTTATTCCGTATCCGATCTTACTTCGGCTGTTGGAGCAAGGTTAAAAGGACAAATGAATGAAAACTCCAAACTTCATGCTTTTTATAATTATTTTCCTGAACAAAATCATAATGAAATAATCGGATGGGAAACGTTCTCCGAAAAACAATTTAATGCAAAAGTTATTAATATTCTAGATGCCGACTATCATCCTCAAATAAAAAAGAGGTTCGAAATTGTATCTGAGCTGGTTAATAAAAGTGGTGCGGAAGTTTTAAACATCCAAAGTGATTTGAATGATTTTAAACTGCGGCTTATGGATAATATTTACTTCGGCGACTGGGTAAGTTATTATCTGGCAGTAATAAGAAATCAAAATCCGACTTCAATAAAAAATATAAATTATCTCAAGGAACATCTTTGAGTAAAAAAATTTTCAAATACTCTATCATTCTTATAACTTTTTTAGCGGAAATAACATCAGCACAGTTCTATTTCTTCGGCAGAAATAAAGTTCAGTACGAAAAATTTGACTGGAAAGTTCTCAAAACAGATCATTTCGATATTTATTATTATGGCGAGTTCGGCGAGATGGCGGAAATAGGAGCAAGATTTGCCGAGGAAGCATTTGATGAATATAAAGTAAAATTTAACAATTACATCTCAAGAAGAATACCTCTTATCTTTTATAATACCCACATTCAGTTCGAGCAGACAAACATTGCCTCGGGATTCATACCCGAAGGCGTGGGCGGTTTTTTTGAATTTATCAAAGGCAGAGTTGTAATTCCGTATTTAGGTTCAATTGAACAATTCAAACATGTAATAAGACATGAACTCGTTCATGTTTTTATGTCAAACAAAATTTACAACGTTCTGAAGGATCACAGAATATCGACAGACAGAACTCCTCCGCTGTGGTTTACCGAGGGCTTGGCAGAATTTTGGTCTTTCAAAGGTGATACCCAATCCGAAATGGTCATGAGAGACGCAGTTCTTAACGGTTATTTTGCCGACTATAATAATTTATACTCTATTTCCGGGACTTACCTAATGTACAAAGAAGGGCAGTATTTTTTACAGTTCATCGCGGAAAAATACGGTGCAGATAAAATATTGCTTCTGATGGAAAATATCTGGAAATTTCCACGTTTTGATCAGGTAATTGAGTTTACCATTGGCAAGAAAATTGACGATATAAACAATGAATGGGTATTCGCACTAAAACAAAAATATTTCCCTCTCTACGGCACTAATTATCCAATTTCGATAAAAGCGGTTAAACTCACCGACTCAGGTTTTAACTTTGCTCCGCGTGTTTACAATTCATACGCAACAAAACAAATTTATTTTGTTGGAAACCGGGACGGCTATACTTCAATCTATAAAATGAATTACGAACCTGAAGCAGAAGAATTTGCCGAGCCTATCAAAGTTGTTCAGGGAGAAAAAGATGCTGTCTTCGA
The DNA here is from genome assembly GCA_020722085.1 of Melioribacter roseus. GTDB lineage: Bacteria > Bacteroidota > Ignavibacteria > Ignavibacteriales > Melioribacteraceae > Pyranulibacter. The sequence continues at coordinate 67,211 of DYLN01000001.1, read as the reverse complement.
AGCGTTTCATCTTCTTGATAATTCGTTTGACGTTTCGAAAAACGGAATGATAGCTTTTGTAACAAAATCATTAGGCTCGGATGTAATTCACCTTTTTTCGATTAAAGAAAGCGAGCTAATCAATACTTTGAAATTCGATGAATTGATTTCGATTAAATCATTATCCTTCTCAAACGACGGAACGAAAATTACGTTCAACGGAACCGACAAAAAAGGATTCCTCGATATCTTCGTTTATGACCTTGCAGGACAAAAACTTGAAAGAATTACAAACGATTACTATTCTGATTCCGACCCTATATTCAACAAAAACAGCTCATCGATTATTTTTTGTTCCGACCGCACAGGAGGAATTTTTCAAAAAACTCAAAATCTTTTTGAAATTGATCTTGCTACAAAAGAAATAAAATATCTGACCTACACTTATGCAAATATAAGCACCCCGCATTTTTCGCCAGACTACAGCAGACTCTATTTTACTTGTGATTATGACGGCATTTACAACATTTGGGAATTGAATTATGATAAGTCGGGACCTTCCGGTATGACTCAACTGACCAAATTTGTTACAAGTGCTTATGACTTTTCATTTGTAGATAATTCTACTATTGTAACTGCCGGATTTGAAAAATTTTCCTTCCAGTTTTATTTCCTCAACTTCAATAATATTCCGGATACGTCCAGGAGATTTGTTGCTTTTGATTTTGGCAGCACTGGAGCAATCTGGGATGCGGAAAGAATAGCAGTTAAATCTGAAGTGGAAAAAATTAAGTATGAGAAACAATATACACTCGATTATGCGGTAAGTCAGTTAGTTACCGATCCGGTTTACGGAACAAGAGGCGGCGCTTTATTTTTATTGAGCGACCTTATGGGCGATGATAATTATTTGTTTTACTTTTATAATACCGCAGAAATACAAAGTGAAGTTTTGAAAAATTTTAATATTGCTATATCGAGAATAAATTTGGGGAAAAGAGCAAATTATGCATACGGAATTTTTCATTATGCAGGCAGAAGATACGATATCCGTCAATCCGATGAATTCTTTTATGAAAGAGTATTCGGCGGCTACTTTGAATTGTTTTATCCGTTCTCAAGTTTTGACAGAATCGAAACTGATGTAAGTCTTGCAAATTCTGATAAAGAACTTTTTGAAGATATCATCGGAAGAAAATCACTGCTGCTCAGCAATTCATTGTCATTCGTGCACGATAATTCAATCTGGGGTCCTACAGGTCCTTTGGACGGCAGCAGGTTCAGGATTCTTTTAGGTTATACCAGCGATGTTAAATACAGCAACGTTAATTATTATTCTTTAATTGTTGATTACAGAAAATATTTCCGGCTCGGATTAAGATCGGCAATTGCTGCAAGAGCAGCGCTGTTTGTAAATCACGGCAAAGAAGCAAGAAGGTATTTTGCCGGCGGGAGCTGGGATCTGCGCGGCTGGCCGAGATTTGGAATCCGGGGCGAAAAACTCTGGCTTTCTTCACTTGAACTCCGCTTTCCGTTAATTGATCAGCTTATAATTAATTTTCCGGTTCTAGGACTCGGGTTTTTCGATATACGCGGCGCTCTTTATTTCGATGCCGGAAGTGCATGGGATACAAATTACAAAGAAACACTCGGAAGTGTTGGAACCGGCATTCGAATTAATTTATTTAACGCAATTGTACTGCGTTATGATATAGGCAAAAAAATCGAAAAGAATTTTACTCAATTTCAGCCTAAATTATTCTATCAATTTTTCTTCGGATACGATTTTTGAAAAAGATTATTACCATAATGATTTTTGTTTTAAGCCTGCTCTCTGTGAAATGCACAAGACCTCTTTTTATAAGAGATTTTTTTGTGGATAAACCTGGATTTACAATTTACGGAGGAAATTACCAGCGAAATTATTTTCTCAAAGAAAACCTGGATACTACATGGCAAAAATTGTGGGATGTAGAAACAGAAGGCAGCCAGCAGAGTTCCTCTTTAATTATTTATGATAAATATCTTTTCGTTTCTGATTTAAGCGGCAAAGTTTATGCTTACGATGAAAATGGAAATTTTTTAGGTACATCAAAGTATTCGGGTTCAATATCTACAGCACCGTTAATTTATAAACAAGAATTAATTTTTGCCCTCAATGATTACAATGAAAAATATTCATCAGTAGTTTATTATGATATGAATTTTCCTAAAGTAATAGAGCGAGCAAGAATTGAAGGAAGTGTTCACAACGAATTGGTGGATAACGGCAGCGGAATTTTTGTACTAAGTGATCAAGGAACGTTATACTCATTTTCGTACGCCGGATTAAAATTGTGGGAGTTTAAAACCGGAGTACAGACATTTTCCTCTCCGGCTTTATTTAAAAACAACTTGATTTTTGGAAATCAGAACGGAGAGGTGTTGTCAGTAAACCTTGCCTCTAGAGAAGTTAATTATAGGTTGAAAATTTCTTCTGCTTTCGAGAGCGGAGTTGTTATCAAAAATAATAGAGCTTTTATCGGCGACAATGAGGGGAACCTCTTCTGTCTTGAATTAGCATCAGGTAAAGTTTTGTGGAAGAACAAAACCGGATTTAAAATTAAAACACTTCCGGTAGTAAACGATTCAACTGTTTTTGTAAGCAATTTGCATGGGGATATTTTTTCATTCAATATAAATACCGGCAGATTAAACTGGAAATGTGAAACCGGAGGTGTTATAGATGTAACCCCTCTTCTGAGCAGCAACCTGCTTTTACAGCCAAATCAAAATAAGAAATTGTATATGGTTAATGTTTCATCCGGTAAAATAGTTAAGTCAATTGATTATCCGGAAAAAGTAAGAACAACTCCCTTGTTTTATAACAATACTTTGTATATCGGCGTAGATAAAGGAAATATTTATGCGTATAAAGTCGGCACATATTAAAAATGTTTTAGCCGCCGGATTAATTATGATTTTTGCTTCTTCTTTTTTGTACGGGCAGGACTGCTTTTCCGAAATAAGCATTTTGACAAATGTAGATACCGCCTTAATTTTTATTAATAATAAAATTGTAGGGAAGGGAAACACGGTAATAAAATTAAACAAAGGCAGATATGAAGTACTTATTAAACAAAATAAATATTCGTGGAACGGAGCATTTATAAAAGATACAATAAATATTGATGATTGCGGACTCGCTAAACAGTTAACTTATAAGCTCAAAAAGAAAACGCTATTTAATTCCAGTTCAACGGTAAACAAAATATATCACCTGGAATTTTCGGGTGCAGAAAAAAGCAATGAAGATTTTTTTGAATCGGCGTGGTTTAAAGTTTTGCTCGGCAGTGCTGCAGCTTTCGGAGCAGCGGCTGCTTATTTTAAAATTCATGCAGACAAAAAATATGATGATTACATAAAAAAAAGAAATTCAGCTATTCTTGATGAAGTGAATAAACTTGATTTATACAGCGGCATAGCGTTGAGCATGCTTCAAATAAATATAGGTTATCTTATCTTTCGTTTTTTGAGCGATTAATGTTGACTAAGTCTAAATTAAATATATTAATGTGCATCTAACCAATTATCGCCCACACCAATATCAACAACCACAGGAACTTTAAGCGGCAGAGCAGTTTCCATTAAGTTTTTGATGAGCGGTTTCAAATCATTAATTTCTTCTTTGTGAGCGTCGAATACTAATTCATCATGGACCTGCAGTACCATCTTTGATTTGAATTTCTTCTTTTCCATTTCTTTGTGAATTTTAATCATAGCGAGTTTTATCATATCTGCTGCTGTTCCTTGAATCGGCATATTTATGGCAACGCGTTCTTCAAATTGCCGTACAACTTTGTTATTGCTGTTGATGTTTTTTAAGTATCTTCTTCTTTTAAGCAGAGTTTCAGCATATCCTTTTTCTTTTGCAAAGTTTACCGAATCGTTCATGAACCTTTTTACATTCTGGAAAGTCCCGAAATATGTTTCGATAATATCTTTGGCGTGATTTTGTGAAATGCCAAGACGCGATTTTAATCCAAACGGACCAATTCCATAAAGAATTCCGAAATTAACCTCCTTTGCTTTTCTTCTCATATCAGCGGTAACCTCTTCCGGCTTAACCTGAAAAACAAGTGCAGCAGTGCTTCTGTGAATATCTTCGCCTGAGTTAAATGCTTTAATTAAATTTTTGTCTTCGCAAATACTTGCCATTATTCTTAATTCGATCTGGCTGTAATCCGCACTTAAGATTAAATAATTTTTATCACGTGGAACGAAAGCTTTGCGAATTTCCTTGCCGAGTTCCGTTCTAATAGGAATGTTCTGAAGATTAGGGTCGTTGCTTGAAAGTCTTCCGGTAGAAGCGGCAGTCTGATTAAAAGAAGTATGAACTCTTCCGGTTTTGGGATGAATTAATTTCGGGAGGGAGTCTGCATAAGTTGTTTTTAATTTTGCAACCTGACGGTAATCTAAAATAAGATCGATTATTTGGTGCTCTCCCTTGAGTGATTCGAGTGCGCGTGCATCTGTAGAATAACCAGTTTTAGTTTTGGTAGTTCTGGAGAGTTTAAGTTTGTCAAACAATATTTTCTGAAGTTGCTGTGTAGAATTAATATTAAACTTTTCGCCGGCAAGTTCATAAATTTGATCGGTATAATATTCCATGCGGCTTTGGAGTTCTTCGCTGAAATCTTTTAATGCTTTCCTGTCGATATGAACGCCAGTTCTTTCCATATCTTCCAGAACGAGCACGAGCGGGAATTCAACTTCGAAAGCGAGCTTATCGAGTTTTTCTTTTATCAGTTCGTTCTGAAGTTTTTCGTAAAGACGGAATGTTATATCCGAATCTTCGCACGAGTAATTTGACAGTTGCTCTGCATCTACTTCAAAAATTTTTGCCGGCTCCTTTTTTGTCCCGATAAGTTCACTTAAAGGAATCGGTTTATAATTAAGATATTTTTCCGAGAGGTCGTCCAATCCGTGTTTTTGATCTGGGTCGAGTACATAGCTTGCAAGCATAGTATCGAAATAAAAATTTTCTACGTTTATATTATAGTGTCTCATTACGGAAATGTCATATTTCCCATTCTGACAGACTTTTTTAATCCTTTTGTTTTCGAGTACTGGCTTGAACAATTTTACGAAATCGTCAACTGGTAATCGTTCCGAAAGATCATTGGAGAAAAGTCCTTCCGATTCCGTTATCGGGTTAGTTGCTACAAAATATGCTTCTTTTGATTTAATGCAGAATGAACAGCCTGCAAGTTTTACTTCAAAAGGATCGAGCGAATCGGTTTCGGTATCAAAAACAAACAGTTCCGTCTGCATCAGTTTTTCTGCTAAAGCTTTTGCATCTTTGAATGTTGTAATTAAGTGATATTTCACTTTTGATTTATCAAATGAAAATGATTCCTCTTTAACTTCAGCCTGTTCAATTGCTTTTTTCGTTTCGTTGGCTTCGAGTGAAGAGAACATTTTATTTACTTTAAGAGCAATCGACTTGAACTCAAGTTCCAAAAAAATTTGATTAAGTTTTTTCAAGTCGGGCTCTGTAAATTTAGCATCGTCAAAATTCATTTTGACAGGCACGTCAGTTTTAATTGTGACAAGTTCTCTTGATAGGAAAGCGTTTTCTTTATTTTCAATAAGCTTCGATACAATACTTTTTTTGTCAATCTTATCAATATTTTTGTAAATGCCCTCGATGCTTTTGAATTGCTGTATTAACGGCTGTGCAGTTTTTTCACCAATGCCGGCAACACCCGGAATATCGTCAACCTTATCGCCAATCAAAGCTAAATAATCAATCATTTGGGAAGGTTCAATTCCAAGTTCTTCTTTTACTTTCTTTTTATCAACAATTATAATTTCATCAGTTGCTTTCCCAGGTTTAACAAGGAAAGTGCTATCGGTTATTAACTGAATATAATCTTTGTCAGGAGTTACGACATAGCACGTAAAGCCCTTTTTTTCGGCTGATTTACATGCGGTTCCAATAAGATCGTCTGCTTCATAGCCGGGCAAAATATAAATAGGAATATTAAAAGCGGAGATGATTTCTCTGATTCTTTTCAATTGAGGAACCATATCTTCCGGCATTTCCTGACGGGATGATTTGTAAAGTTCGTAACGCTCATGTCTAAAAGTTTTTTCTTTCGAATCAAATGCAACAGCAATGTGATCCGGTTTGGTATCTTCAATTATTTTCAGCAATTGATTGACAAATCCGAAAACCGCCGAAGTGGGCTCACCAGATTTGGTTGACAAAGGTCTGTTGATAAAAGCAAAATAGCCTCTATAAGCCAGCGACATTGCATCAATAAAAACAAATTTCTTTTTGTTATTTTTCATATTATTGCTATGAATTAATGAAATTTAACTTTAATAATATACTATTACTTATACAAACACAAATACAGGATCCGAAGCTTATGAAAAAATATTTTTTTATCGCAGTAATATCTCTCAGCTTTCTTTGCACCTATAAAATATTCGGTCAGACGGAAGCTAATAACAAATTTATTTATATAGCAAACTGGAACGTCGAAAACTTATTCGATACGTTTAATGATACCGCAAAAAACGATGATGAATTTTTGCCTGAAGGTAAAAAACAATGGACAGAAGAAAAATTTATGAAAAAGATAGAGAACCTTTCCGAAGGTATACATTTTATGAATAACGGAAAAGGTCCGGATATAATTGCTTTCGAGGAAGTAGAAAACATAGGTGTGATGAAATTTATAGTTTACAAATTTACCGGCAGAGATTACATTACTGTGCACAGAGATTCTCCCGATCTGCGGGGAATTGATGTCGGCTTACTTTATGATAGAAATGTTTTTGACATTTTACATGTTCAAAAAATTCCAGTTAAACTTCCAGATGGAACTTTAACACGCGACATCCTTCATGTTACATTGAAATATAAATTAGGATTGGATTCACTGCATATTTTTGTAAACCACTGGCCTTCAAGAAGAATGGGCACAGAAGCTACGGAATATAAAAGAAAGATTGCAGCGGAAATTCTGCGCGGAAAAGTTGACAGCGTATTAGATCTCGATCCGGATAACAAAATAATAATACTCGGCGACTTTAATGACGAACCTGCGGATAATTCCATTTTGAATAAATTGAAAGCGGATACAGCTAACTGCTCACAGATAACAAAATCAGATGCACGCAAACTTTACAACCTTGCATTCAGCGATTACAAATTAGGATTGGGTACTTATCGTTACAAAAAGGACTGGAATCTTCTTGATCAGATTATTATTTCGGGGAGTTTATTGGATAATTCCGGTTTAAGTTATTTTTGCGATAGCTTTGAAATCATTAAACCGGAGTTTATACTTGAAAATAAAAAGGACGATTCAAGTGCACCACTGCCGACTTTTAGAGGTAATAAATACTTGGGAGGTTACAGCGACCATTTTCCCGTCGGTGCACGGTTTAAATATTTTGAAAGGAAAACCAGATGAAAAAAAATTTAATCATTGCCGGAGCCTCGGGAAATCTCGGAATTGAATCTGTAAAATTCTTTCTTGAAAAAGATTATGATGCATATTATTTAATCTCAAGAAGAAAAATAGAGATTGCCGGCAGTTTCAATAAAAACATAAAACAAATTATTGCTGATGACCTCACTAATGAAAACGAAGTGAAGAAATCATTTGAACAGATTACCTTTGAGAGCAGCTCCAATTATTTTCTGTTCAGTACTGTAGGCGGTTATTACGGCGGTAAAGAAGCAAAAGATATTCCTTACGAAGAATGGTTGAAAATGCTTAATGTAAATCTGAACTCAGCGTTTTTGTTTTCAAAATATTTTATACAGAACGTGAAAGATACAAAAGGAGGGTCAATATGCTTTACCGGTGCTCTAAGCGGATTTACGCCGCAGAGAAATATTACAGCTTACGGCACATCTAAAAATGCGCTTCATTATTTGGTAGAAACTCTTGCACTTGAAAGCAAAAAATACAGTATAAGCGTAAATGCAGCTGCGCCCTATGTAATTGATTCAAAAGAAAGCAGGGAATGGATTGAAGATGAAACTCAATTAATATCACCACAAAATATTGTAGGTATTGTTCATATAATTTTTGAGAACTATAAAATAATTAACGGCAATATTTTCAAACTTGGCGGCACAATAAAATAATGAAGTTAGGCAGTTATCAGATTAAAATTATTTATTGACTTTTTTATGCTAAATTCTTAGACTTCGTTAACTTTTTTTATCAAAATAGTAACAAGTCGAAAATAAAAATCATTTAATAATTTTTGGAGGTTGCTTCTTATGCATATTACAGAGATTTCAGGATTTATTTCCTTTGTTTTTGCCCAAGCCACACAAGAGCAAGGCGTGCTGAGTTTTCTTCAGCAAAAATTTGTCGAAGGTGGAATCTTTATGTGGCCAATACTTGGCTGTCTGGTTTTTGGACTTGCATTTTCATTCGAAAGGTTCTGGACATTAATGAGGGCTACAACTAATACGAAAAAGTTTGTTGTTAAAGTAAAAGACTCACTTAAAAACGGCGGTGTTCCAGAAGCAATAAAACTTTGTGAAAACACCAGAGGATCAATTGCATCGGTATTTCATGCCGGTTTGCTAAGGGCAGATGAAGGAATTGAAGCAGCAGAAAAATCTATCATGGCTTACGGCGCTATTGAAATGGGATTCTTAGAAAGAGGTCTTATTTGGATTTCTACTTTTATTTCTCTTGCCCCTCTTTTAGGATTTACAGGAACAGTACAAGGTATGATACAAGCATTCGATGCAATAAAAGAAGCAGCCCAAATTTCTCCTTCAATTGTCGCCGGTGGTATTGCAGTTGCTTTGTTGACCACTTTGTTTGGTCTTGTTGTTGCTATGATTCTTCAAGTACTCTATAACTATTTCGTTTCCAAAATAGACCGACTAGTTGCCGATATGGAAGAAAGCTCAATTGAATTGATTGATACATTATATGAAATGAATAAAAAATAATAACCCAAAATTGAGTCTTTAAAATGGTTCAAATAAAAAAACGTAAAATACCGGATGCAGAAATTCCAACCAGTTCAATGGCAGATATATCGTTCTTGCTGCTTTTGTTCTTTCTGGTTTCTACGGTTATTGATGTTGACACGGGAATCGGACTGGTTTTACCCGAATATATTCCTCCGGCGCAACAGCAGTTTGTGCCCATATCAAAAGATCGTTTGGCTGCTCTGTTAATTAATGAAAACGGTGATGTTCTCTTAAATAACGAGGTTATTTCAATTCCGCAAATCTCCAAAACTTTACAGCCGAGAATTGAAAGCAAAATTGATCAGCCTGCTAACAAAAAACTGGTTGTATCTGTTAAAACAGACCGAAAAACAAGTTACAATTTATTTATTCAAGCACTCGATCAGGTTAAGCAAGCATACTTTAATGTAAGAAACGAATATTCGCTTCAGCACTGGGGCAAAAGGTTGGTCGACCTAGATGAAAGAAGCGGCGAGATGAAAGAACTTAAGGAGAAAATTCCTATTACAATAAGTATTGCCGAACCTGAAAGTGTGAAAAAATAATTAAGGGTACCTAAATAATGAAATTCGAGAAAAAAAGAGCCAATACAAAGCAAAGTATCCCTACCGCCTCTCTGCCAGATATTGTGTTTATGCTTCTGCTTTTCTTTATGGTTACTACTACATTAAGAGAAGTTGATGTTCTTGTTCAGTTCAGACTTCCGGAAGCTAAAGCAATAGAGAAGATAGAAAATAAAAGGCTGGTATCGTATATATGGGTCGGCAGGGATGGAAGAATTCAGGTAAACGACAGCATTGTAAAGCTTAATGATATTGAGAAAATCATGTACTCCAAAAGAGTAGCACTGCCCAATGTTATTGTTTCATTGAGAATTGACAAAGGTTCTGAAATGGGCATAGTTACCGATATACAGCAGGAATTGAGAAAAGCTTCGTGCCTGAGAATCAATTATTCTACGTTGCTGAAATTGTAATTAATAATAATTTTTTTATAAAAAGGCGGGTTATTAAATTAATGGCCTGCCTTTTTTTTTGAGGTCGATATGAACTTAATAGAAAAAATCAATAACGATTTAAAAAATTCTATTAAATCCGGAGATAAACTAAGAACAGAAACAATACGCTCCATCCGCGCTTTAATTCTGGAATTTGAAAAAAGCGGTAAAGATAAAGTTGTAACTCCAGAAGTTGAAATTAATCTGCTCACTTCTGCAGCTAAAAAAAGAAAAGAAGCTATTGAGCAGTATAAAAATGCCAATAGAACCGACCTTGCAGAGAAAGAAGAAAAAGAGCTGAAAATAATTGAAGAATACCTTCCTAAACAGCTTTCCGCCGAAGAGATATTTGTCGAAGTTAAAAAAATAGCAGCCGAAATTGGAGCGCATAAGAAAGAAGATTTTCCTAAATTAATGCCGCTTGCTGCAAAAGCATTAAAAGGAAAAGCCGAAGGCAGGCAAATAAAAGAAATTGTAGAAAAATTTTTGAGCGCTAATTGAATTATTTAGACATTTTTATTGTAGCAGTTTTAGCAATTGGTTTTTTGCTTGGTTTCAAAGATGGATTGGTAAGAAAAATAATTGGACTGATCGGATTAATAGTAGCTTTTGCAGTTGCATTCGAATTTTCTGATAAAGCAGCATTGATTATTTTGCCTGTATTCCAGGATGAGTATTTCGCAAACATAGTAGCAGGCATTCTGATATTCCTCATAGTTATTCTGATAACTTCAATTATTAAAAGAATAGTTCATCCTTTGGTTAAAACTAATCGATTTATTAACCAATTCTTAGGAGGCGTTGTAGGAGTTATTCAAATAGTTTTTTTTCTTAGCGGTTTTTTATTGTTTCTGAATATCTTTAATCTTCCGTCTAAATCATCTGAAAATAAATCGATACTATACTCAAAAGTTTATAACGTTATTCCAAACTCCATTGATTTTGTAATAGGTCATAGGTCTAAAGCCACAGATTTTATTAAGGATTTTATAGAAAATAAAGACAACTCTTCTTCAAACGATCTTATTGATACATTAAAAAATAAGTGAGTTATGATTTCTAACGAAGTGCTTGAAAAGCTGGAATTCTTTAAGGTAACCGAATATTCTGCTAAGTACTGCCACACCGAACTCGGAAGATCGTTGACTTTAAATCTTAGACCGTTAAATGATATTGATAAGGTTATCAATGAAGGAAAGAAAGTTACACAAGCAAAAGAAATAATCATTAAAACGGATATCCCGCCGCTAACCGGTCTGCCAGACCTTTCGGAAGTTATTTCTAAAAGTAAAATAGCTGGTACTGTTTTAACAATAAAAAATGTTCTCGATGTTTTAACACTTGCCGAAACATCCCGTAAAATTGTTCAATTTTTTAAAAACAAAGAAAAAGATTATCCCGACCTTTATCATATATCGAAAAAATTATTTGTCGATAAAGTGTTTGAAAACCATATAACCCGCGTAGTAAATGAAAGCGGTGAAATAAAAGATGATGCAACCCCAAAATTAAAAGAGATAAGAAATGAAATAAGAGAAAAAGAAAATTCGCTTAGAAAAATTGTAAATAAATTATTAAAGCAGTTCAGCGATTCGTATTTAGTTCAGGAAGAATACATTACTTTGCGCGACGGCAGAATTGTCGTGCCAGTAAAATCAGAGCATAAAAGACATGTGAAAGGATTTATTCATTCGGAATCTTCTACTGGGCAGACGGTTTATATCGAACCTGAAGAGACGCTTGAACTGAACAACGATATTTTATCTCTCGGCTTTGCCGAAAAAAGAGAAATTGAAAAGATACTCCGCAATTTGACTGAAAAGATCGGATCGGTTTATGCCGAATTAAAAGATTCGCTTTATATTATTGCTTTAATCGATTCTTATTTTGCCCGCGCAAAATATTCGATAGAAATGCTCGGAAATTTTCCTTCTTTTTTTGAAAACAAACCACTTAAATTTATAGATGCACGCCATCCGATCTTAATAAAGAAAAACGGTATTAAAAATACTGTTCCCCTCAATTTGAAAATTACTGAACAGAAAATAATTTTAATAACTGGGCCAAACTCCGGCGGTAAAACAGTAGTTTTAAAGACTGTCGGCATCTTACTTGTTATGGCTCTGTCGGGATTTCACATTCCAGCTCACGCCGATACCAATTTACATTTTTTTAGTCAGATATTAGTTGACATCGGTGACAGGCAATCGATAGAAGAAGATCTTAGCACATTTAGTTCGCACTTATTTAATATAAAAGAGATAATTACAACTGCCGATGAAAAATCTTTTGTCCTTTTGGATGAAATCGGAACAGGCACAGATCCGTCTGAAGGCGCAGCACTTGCAATTGGAATTTTACTTTCTTTAAGACGAAATAAAGCACGCGTACTTGCAACGACACATCACGGTAGTTTGAAAATACTAGCAAGTCAACTTGATGGTTTCGAAAATGCTTCTATGGAATTCGATACCGATAATCTTGAACCAACTTATAGATTTCATCAAGGAATGCCCGGATCCAGTTACGCATTCGAAATTGCACAGCGAATCGGTTTCAATAAAAAATTTATCGAATCGGCTAAGGAATACCTTGATGCCGATAAAAGCAAAGTAGAGGAATTTTTAGTACAAATAGAACAAAAATCAAAAGAACTGCGGAAGCAGTTAAATCAACTTGAAATAGAGAATACAAGATTGAAAGGATTGGCAAATTTATATCAGCAGAAAATTGAAACCCTCGAAAAAGAAAAGAATAAAATTCTTTCCGAAGCAAAAGAAAAAGCTCAGGTATACTTAAAAGATGTTAATAAAAAAATTGAAGAAGCAATAAAAAACATAAGAGAATCAAATGCAGATAAAGAAGTAATTCAAAAAGAAAGGGAGAAAATTGAAAGCTTGAAAAAAGATTCAGCAGTTGATACGGCTGAAGTTAAAGATCGATCAAAAAAAGTTTTTAAAATTGGTGATTATGTGTCAATAAAAGATACTGCCGCCGTAGGAATAATTTCTGAAATAGATGAAGAGAAAAACAGGGCAATGCTTACAATCGGCAGCATAAAAGTTCAATCAAAATTGTCTGACCTGGCTGTTGCAGACAGGCAGGTACCGCCGGCTGTTAATTATTCGAGGAAACTTTATGAGCCGAAACTTCTAAGTTATCGTCTCGACATAAGAGGTAAAAGAGCAGAAGAATCGGAATATGAAGTAATCAAATTTTTAGATGAAGCTTATGCGAGCGGTGTGGATAGAATCGAAATACTTCACGGGAAGGGGACAGGCGCATTAAAGCAAGTAGTTCATGGAATTCTAAAGCATTACAAAAATGTTAAAAATTACTATTTTGCGGATATAGAAAGCGGCGGCGATGGAATTACCATAGTTGAATTTGACTAAAAATGTTCAAAAAAATATTAATAGCAAATAGAGGCGAAATTGCAGTTAGAATTGCACGAGCCTGTAAAGAACTGAAAATTAAGTCTGCTGCAATTTATTCCGAAGCCGATAAAAATTCTTTGCACATTCGTTACGCGGATGAAGCGTATTTTATAGGTCCTTCACCGGCTAGCGAATCCTATCTCAATTATCCCAAAATTATAGAACTTGCACAAAAAATCGGAGCAGATGCAATTCATCCCGGCTATGGCTTTTTAGCTGAAAATTCTGAATTCATTTCTGCAGCAGAAAAATCCGGAATTACATTCATCGGACCTTCTTCTAAATCGGTTGAATTAATGGGTGAAAAAACTGCCGCAAGAGCACTGATGAAAAAAAATAATGTACCCGTTGTACCCGGAATCGAGAAACCTTTGACTGATATCGAAGAAGCGAAATCAGCAGCTAAGATAATTGGTTACCCAGTAATACTGAAAGCATCTGCCGGCGGCGGCGGTAAAGGAATGAGAAAAGTTTTTAATGAAAATGAACTGCAGCAGGCATTTGAAAGAGCAAAAAACGAAGCACTGAAAGCATTCGGAAATTCGGACGTGTATCTTGAAAAATTAATTGACGACCCGAAACATATCGAAGTGCAAATAATTGGAGACAAACATGGAAATTATGCTCACTTGTTTGAAAGAGAGTGCTCGGTACAGCGCAGACATCAAAAAGTAATCGAAGAAGCTCCTTCGGCTTTTGTAGATGAAATTACCCGCAGGAAAATAACAGATGCAGCTATTAATGCGGCAAAGGCTTGCAATTACTACAATGCTGGTACTGTCGAATTCTTAATGGATAAAAATAAAAATTTTTACTTCCTTGAAATGAATACACGTTTACAAGTTGAACACCCTGTGACAGAACTGATTACTGGAATAGATTTAGTGAAAGAGCAAATCAATATCGCAGCAGGAAATAAACTTTCTTTTGATCAATCCCATCTTCAAATTAACGGACATGCAATTGAATGCAGAATTTATGCGGAAGATGTTGACAACAACTTTGCCCCGTCTATTGGAAAAATTTTGCATCATAAACCTCCTCTTGGTCCGGGAATTAGATTGGATCCCGGAATTGATGCTGCATCGGAAGTCACAATTTATTACGACCCGATGCTAAGCAAGCTTGCAGCGTGGGGAAAAAATAGAGAAGAGGCAATTGAAAGAATGCGGAGGGCGCTTGGCGAATATCAAATTTCTGGTGTAATTACAAATATTCCCGCATTTAATTGGGTTTTTAATCAGCCTTCCTTTATTGACGGCACGTTTACAATAAATTTTATCGAGAAGGAATTTATGCCGCTGATACCTGATAAATGGAAAGAACAAACCGAACAAAATTATGAAATAATAGCTGCAATTTTCGGAGCATTAATTAAGAACGAACTTATTAGACTATCTCCGGTTTACAACAACCATCAATCGGATAAATGGTTAAGCCAAAACTATGAATGAATTTGTTATCACATATAACGGGAAAAAGATATCGGTTGGAATTTTAAACGACAAGCGGGTAAAAATTAACGGTGCAGAATATAATGCGGTTTTGAGTAGAGTTGATAATAAATCGTATTTATTGATTGTTGACAACAAAGTTTTTGAAATAACTTATAACAGAATTGAAAAGGATAAATTTGGTTTGCTGATCGGCAGCAGTTATTATGAATTGTATGTCAGAACAAAACTCGAAGAAGCTGCAAGCGAAATCTTGAAAAAGAAAAGTTCAACTCATAAACACGATGTTGTTAAAGCACCCATGCCGGGATTGATTTTAAAAATTAACAAACAAAAAGGAGACAGTGTTAAAATAGGAGACCCATTGTTTTTGCTTGAAGCAATGAAGATGGAAAATGAGATACGATCTCCGATTACCGGCACAATAAAAGAATTAATGATAAAAGAAGGTACATCTGTTGAGAAGAATGAAATAATTCTGACTTTCGAATAAAATTTTGTTTTCTTTTACAGCCCAAATAACTAAATTCTCAATGCAATAAAAACTAAATTCAATAGGAGGTCCTGTGAAAAAGAAACAACTACCAATTATTTTATCCTTCCTTTTATTAACGGGCAGCATTTTCGCCGGAGGATTTCAGATTAACGAACACGGAGCGCGGGCGATGGCTATGGCTGGTGCCTACACTGCCATTGCAAACGATGCTTCTGCAATCTATTTTAATCCTGCAGGTATTACACAATTGAGCGGAGTAAATTTTTACGGCGGTGTTACGCTAATTGCACCTAGTGCATCGTTTACCGGGCCTGCTCCTTCAACTACTAAAACTGATATGGACAGCCAGTTGTTTACTCCATTTAATTTTTATGTCACCTATCAAGTTACCAGCGATTTGTCGGTTGGTCTTGGTGTTAACAATCAATATGGGCTTGGAACTAAATGGCCTGTAAGCTGGCCAGGTAAATATTTGGCTTACGATACTAATGTTAAGTCATTCTTTTTTACACCTGTAGTAGCATATAAATTTTCCGATCAGTTTTCGCTTAGCGTTGGTGCTGTAATTGCTTACGGAGACGTGAAGATAATCCAAATTTCTAATGCTGGTGCGGGCGATTTCCAAACGGAATTAAAAGGCAATAACACTGCTTTCGGTTTTACTGCTGGACTGTTATACAAACCGGTCAAAGAATTCTCAATTGGTGTAAGTTACAGAAGTTCAATAAAATGGGAACTCGAAGGAACAGCGACAAGTACACCCGCAGGATTTACACATCCGCTTTACCATATTTTTATTCCTTACCCAAACGGAGATATTTCTGCTCCGTTAAAAACACCACAAAATATTACGGTTGGATTAGGTTATATGCCGACAAATGAATTAACTCTAGGAGCCGATTTCCAGTATATAGGGTGGTCAAGTTATGATAAATTATCTATTACATTCAAAAACTATAATGTTAACAACCCTACAGCACCTGGTCCGAGCACTGAGTCAATCGATAGAAATTATGAGAATACTTTTATAATTAGAGCCGGCGGCGAGTACGCACTTTCTGATGTTTTTGCTCTTCGTGCCGGTGTATTGTACGACAGAAATCCTGTAAAAACCGAATATGTTGAGCCAACACTCCCGGATGCAAATCGTATCGGTGTAAATGTTGGGTTTGGTTACAAATTGACTAAAAATTTAACCGTTGATGTTGCTTATATGTTATTGACTTTCAGCGATAGAAACGTTACAGGTTCAAAGTTCAATTTTAACGGTACGTATTCTAACATAGCTCATTTGTTCGGTGCCGATCTTTCATTTGCATTGTAAAAATAACAACTGAGGGTGACCAGAAAGTAATTATCAATTAAATAATCCGTGGAAATCTCGCCAGACTTCGGTCGAAAATTCTGTTTGTCGCCGAACTCTGGCGGCCGTTAAAGTCTCCACAATCCGTGTCCCATTTTTTAATAATGATTACTTTCTGGTCAGCCTCGATTTTAAGGTGTTAAAATGAAATTTACCGCATTTTTTGCTTTGGTCGTTTTCTCTTTAATTTTTATAAGTTGTTCCGCAACAAAGGAAACTCAAAGCAGCAGTGAAAGCAATGGAAATGACATTTACGTTTTTGATAATCCTGCAAATGTAGATACAACTGAAGTGCAGGAGGCTGAGATGCCTGCTGAACACAACGAACCTGTAAAGACAACAGTAAGTGACACGGCTAAAACGGCTGTTCAGTTTGTTTACTTTGTTCAAGTCGGTGCGTTTTCCACCAGAGAAAGAGCAGAAAGATTTGTAAAGGAGAATCAAGACAAAATAAAATGGGGAATGGAAATTTCATTTAATCCTCAAGTTCAACTCTACGTAGTCAGACTGCCTCATTTTACCACGAGAGAAGAAGCAGAAAGGATAAGAGACGATGTCCAAAAAATAGATACTTTCAAAGATGCGTTTATAGTTACGGTTGAAGAGTAATTATCAGTTTTATCGAATGTTTGATTGATAGAATTGTTGAATCTTTTATATGCATTCAATCATAGTTTGGATACTAAATCTAATGTGAAAAATTGCCATCACGTTTAATTGGCATAAAAAAAATATTTTTCTTGATATTTTAATAATTAATTTTAATCTTAAGTTTGTATTTCAAATAAAAGGAGGGTGTAAAATTGGCTCTTTCATTAAATAAAGTAATGCTGATCGGAAATCTGGGCAATGATGCGGAAACCAGATTTACTACAAATAATTTGGAGGTAACAACTTTTTCCCTTGCTACAAACCGCAGCTATAAAGGGAAAGACGGAAATTGGGTGAACGAAACAACCTGGCATAATGTGGTTTGTTTTAATTTGCCGGATTCGTTCAAAGAATCATTGAAGAAAGGAAAGAAAATCTACGTCGAAGGAAGAATTTCCAAAAGAGATTACACTGATAAAGACAATATAAAAAGATATATCACTGAGATAATTTCAGAACGTATGATTCCGCTTGAAGCAAAAGAAAGTAATACAGCGGAAACCGGGCCTGCTGCTGAACAGGAAATCGACAGCGGTTCTGATGCTAATAACGATTTACCTTTTTAACATGTTGAGCCTTTATGCACATAGGTTTGTTGAACAATTGAGGGTTTACCATTTAGTTGGACAATAGCTGGCTGCTTAGAGTATTATTACTAATTTCATTGTTGTTTTTATCTGCGTTTTTTTCTGGTTCCGAAGTAGCTCTTTTCTCTTTGGATAAGAAAAGCGTAAAAGAGCTGTTAAAAACCAATAAGATAATTGGAAATTATATCTATCACCTTCTTGAATTTCCAAGAAGATTATTAGTAAATATACTTTTAGGAAATACCATTGTTAATGTGGCTGCGTCAATCACAGCGGTAACTCTTGCTGTAGATTTTGCCAAAGTCTTTAACATATCACTCGAAGCAGTTTTACTTATTCAAATAATTGCTTTGACTATTTTAATTTTGCTTATAGGCGAAATAACTCCCAAAATTTGGGCTGCCAAAGCACCATTACAGTTTGCTAAAGCTGTTGCTTTGCCGCTTTATTGGATTAGCGTAATTTTCTATCCCGTTTCAAAAATTTTAACCGATTCACTCCGGCTGCTGGTTTCTAAAATTAAGTTCGACAAGTCTAAGACAGCCCTTAAAATAATGGACATACCCGAACTGGCAGACCTTGGAATAGAGCGAGGCACAATTAAAAAGGGTGAACATGAATTAATTCATG
This sequence comes from Melioribacter roseus, assembly GCA_020722085.1. Lineage (GTDB taxonomy): Bacteria > Bacteroidota > Ignavibacteria > Ignavibacteriales > Melioribacteraceae > Pyranulibacter. The sequence continues at coordinate 48,613 of DYLN01000001.1, read as the reverse complement.
GACTTGTAGAGTTTAAAACTGTTACGGTACGCGAGGTAATGACTCCACGGGTAGATATTGCAGCGGTTTCAGCCGAATCTTCATTCGATGAATTGATGCAGAAAATAACTGAATCTGGACACAGCCGTATTCCTCTTTATCAGGATAATCTGGACAAAATAATTGGTATCATTTATGCAAAAGATCTGCTCCCTTATTTGAAAGACGAAACACTTAAAAAAAATTTTTCCATAATGAAAATCTACAGAGAAGCGATATTTGTCCCCGACAGTAAACTGATAAGCGATTTGCTGCATGAATTCCAGGAAAAAAATATGCACCTTGGGATTGTAGTGGATGAATATGGCGGTACCGCAGGTTTAATTTCAATGGAAGATATTCTTGAAGAGATTGTTGGAGAAATTAGGGATGAATTCGATAAAGAAGAGAAGGAAATTTCCAGTAATGCAGATGGAAGTTATTTAGTTATGGGGAAAGTCGACATTGACCAGCTAAATGAATTGCTGCAGAATGACTTTTCTTCCGAAAACGGTGATTACGATACTGTCGGCGGTTTTATTTATTCGCATGCAGGTTTAATACCTCAAGCAGGATATCACTTTGTATATAAGGGTTATAAATTTACAGTTAAAGAAGTTACGAACAGGAGAATTAACAAAATTCTAATAGAAAAACTTGACTCGAATTCAAAACAATGAAAAAAGGATGTTTTGTTACCGGAATAGCTGTTATTACTGTTACAATCGGTGTGGGCTCGTATATAATAAAAAAATATGGATCGGACTTTTTGAATTTTGGTAAAGAAAAAGTGATGGATAAGGCGTTTGAAGAGTTTAATGAATATTTGAACAAAAATATCAATAACAATTTGCAGCGCGATTCAATTGTGGCTATTATTGAAGATTACAAAATCAAATTAAAAAAAGATAATTTTGAAACGGCGGTGAAAAAATTCGGCAGATTGATTGATGAAGCAAAAGATATCGTGTCGGATAAAGTAATCGAATCAAACGAAATCCAAAAATTGAAAAAGCTGGTGACTGAAGATGAAAGAAGAACAAAAGACAGAAATTAAAGTCGGCATCACTGTTTTAATAGCATTAATTATTTTTATCTGGATTTTAGGCTGGGCAAAGAACATTTCCATCAATTCAGAAAAAAAGGAGCTAAAAATTATGTTTGATTCTGTTGCCGGATTGGAAAAAGGAGATGTTGTTACTGTTAATGGCGTACGCCAGGGCTTTGTTGATGAAATAACTAACAAAGGAAACTCTGTTTTTGTTCGTGCTAAACTTAATCCAAGTGTTGATTTAAAAAGCGACGCAACGTTCTCTGTAGTGATGCTCGATCTTATGGGTGGTAAAAAAATTGAAATAAATCCCGGCGTTTCTCAAATGGAATTGGACTATTCTGTAACTCACGAAGGTAAATTCCTTGGCGATGTAGCCAGCGCTTTTATAATGCTGAGTTCTATACAGACGGACATTGTAGATATGATAAAAGAAATAAAAGTAACTTTGAAAAACACAAATCAACTGCTGGGTGATGAAGAATTCAGCAGCAGCTTAAAAAGCTCGCTTAATAATCTTAACAGTTTGACAGGTAAAATGACCCGCCTGGTAGATGATAACAGCGAAAAAATAAATAAATTAATTGCAAGCAGTGAAAAAGCTGTTTCTTCTTTCAATCAGTTTTACGATGAGAATAAAGAAACTATCCAGACTACTTTGATCGAAACCAAAAATGCAATTTCTTCCTCAAGCGAACTTGTTAACAAGTTAAATTCTTTTCTGGACGAAACAAAAAAACAAAATAACAATGCGGGTAAACTTCTATACGACAAAAAATTTATCGATGATTTACAGACCAGCATAGAACAGCTCAAAGAGTTGACAAAAATTCTCATAGAACAGTTAAAAGGAAAAGGCATTAATGTTGACGCAAATATTGATCTCTTTTAAAATTTATTTTATTGTGGTAGTCATTTTTTCAGCATCACAAATTTTTTCCTCGGAGGATCCAGTGCGGGCAAAAAACGGCCTTGTTGTCTCTGCTTCCGATTTAGCCTCCAATGCCGGAATTAAAATATTGAAGGAAGGCGGAAATGCGGTAGATGCTGCTGTAGCAACAGGTTTCGCTTTAGCCGTTACGTTCCCTCAAGCTGGGAATATTGGCGGCGGTGGATTTATGGTTATTCACTTAAATGACAGTCGAAACACAACAATAGATTTTAGAGAAATAGCCCCTTTCTCTGCTTTTGAAAAAATGTTTCTCGATAGTCTGGGAAATTACAACCCCGAAAAAAGTACAACTGGAATGTTATCTTCGGGCGTGCCCGGTACAGTTGCTGGCTTAATTTATGCGCTGAATAAATACGGCACTATGAGATTGAACGATGTTATGCAGCCGGCAATTTCTCTTGCCGAAAATGGATTTATTCTTGATGAAAAATTGGCAGCTTCAATTAATAGTATGAATGAGGTATTTAATCGTTATCCTTCTTCGAAAAAGATTTTTACCGACAACGGCGGAGAATTGAAAGCAGGAATGTTGTTCGTTCAAAAAGATTTGGCTGAAACTCTCAAAAAAATAAAAGACAAAGGTAGTGCGGGATTTTATGAAGGTTCTGTTGCCGAAAAGATTGTTGAATTTTCTAATAAAAACGGCGGACTGATAAAACAAGAAGATTTATCGAATTACAAGGCAGTTGAACGAAAGCCGGCTGAAGGTAATTATAGAGGTTACAAAATTATTTCAATGGCGCCACCGTCTGCCGGCGGAATAATTCTTCTTGAAGCATTAAACATACTTGAGAATTATTCTTTTAATAAAGAAGAGTGGGGCAGCAGTGAATATATTAGCAAATTGTGCGAAGCCTTAAAATATTCTTTTGCAGATAGAACCGAATATTTAGGCGATCCGGATTTTGTAAATATTCCGGCAGAGAAATTAATCTCAAAAGAATATGCTCAGGAACTATTTAAGAAAATAAAGAACAATGGCGTTGTTTCTTCCGAAAAAATAAAACCAAATTTATTTGACAATCATGAAGAAGAAAATACTACTCATTACAGTGTTGTTGATAAGGATGGAAATGCAGTCAGCACTACTTACACTTTGAATTCATGGTTTGGAAACGGAATGGTTGTTGATGGAGCGGGCTTTTTGATGAATAATGAAATGGATGATTTCAGTTCCAAACCCGGCTCTGCAAACCAATTTGGATTGTTGGGGAGCGATGTAAATTCAATTCAACCGCATAAAAGAATGCTCAGTTCAATGACACCAACAATTATTCTTAAAAATAATTTTCCTTTTTTAATTTTAGGTTCGCCCGGAGGCTCTACAATTCCAACGTCGGTTCTTCAGGTAATTCTTAATGTAATTGATTTTGGGATGAATATTAAAGATGCGATCGATGCTCCGCGTATCCATCATCAGTGGATCCCCGACAGAATCGATTATGAAAAATTCGGAGTGACCGAAGATGTTAGGCAAAATCTTATTTCACGCGGCTACAAAATGGGGGAAGTAAGGTCGTTGGGAAGAGTAGAAGGAATTGAGGTAGATCCACAGACAAAAGTTTATTACGGACATTCGGATAAAAGAAGTCAAGGAAAAGCAGCAGGATATTAAATGGTTTTGGGAGTAGGGATAGACATAATAGAAATCGACAGAATTAAAAAAAGTGTTGACCGCTTCGGTGATTTATTTCTCAATAAAATTTTTACTAAAACTGAATTAAAATATTCATTATCCAGAGCGAATAAGTATCAGCATCTTGCAGCACGCTTTGCAGCAAAAGAAGCAATTGCAAAAGCCCTGGCTACGGGATGGAGCAAAGGATTTAGATGGAAAGATATAGAAATTTTTAACGAAAAAAACGGGATGCCTAAAGTTAAACTTACTGGACAACTTGCCAATTTTGTCAGTAGAGAAAAATCACTGAAAATTACCATGAGCCATTCGGAAAATTATGTAACTTGCTTTGCAATACTTTATCAAGAGAATTCCGGTAAATAAAATTAAGATTCCCTTCCAAATTTATTTATATTTGCATCGTAAATTAGGATAGATTATCTAAAATAAGTTAGAAATAAAAGTGAACGAAAAAAGCGTCATAGTAGCCATGAGCGGCGGGGTTGATTCCTCAGTAGCTGCTGCTTTGCTTAAAAAGCAAGGGTTCGATGTAATTGGTATAACTATGAAAACATGGGGATTTATGGAAGTAGGCGGTGCACCCAAACATGAATCCGGCTGCTGCTCTTTAGATGCAATTTTTGATGCTAAAAACGTTGCCGATAAGCTTGGTTTCCCTCATTACACTGTAGACTTTACAAAAGCGTTTGAAGATGCAGTAATTGAAAATTTTGTCGACGAATACTTAAACGGCAGAACGCCCAATCCTTGCGTTATTTGCAACCGCAAAATAAAGTGGGAAGAGCTCTTAAGAAAAGCAGATTCACTCGATGCAAAATATGTTGCCACCGGTCATTATGCTGTTGTTGAATTCGATAACTTGAGTAACAGATACTGTATAAAAAATTCTGCCGATAATCGGAAAGATCAGACTTATGCTCTCTGGGCATTGACTCAGAAAAGTCTAAGCCGTACAATTTTTCCTCTTGGTAAGTTTAACAAATCGGAGGTTAGAAAGTTAGCCGAAGAATTCGGACTTAAAACTGCGGCTAAACCCGACAGCCAGGAGATTTGCTTTGTTGCTGATAATAATTACGAAAGATTCCTGCGTGAGAGAATTCCCGCAACGGTTGAAAATATTGACAGCGGTGATTTTGTATATCACGGAGAAAAAATTGGGAAGCATCGCGGAGTCCCTTTTTATACTATTGGGCAGCGAAGAGGACTTGGAGTTTCTCTTGGTAAGCCGATTTATGTAAAAAATATTGATACCGGAAAGAATATAGTCGAGCTTGGTGACAAAGACGAATTGCTCAATCCTATTGCATCAGCATCCGATGTAAATTACGTAAGCAAAGCTGCGCTGAAAAAAGGCGAAATAGTATTCGGTAAAATTCGCTACTCGGACAAAGCTGCACCGGCTGAAGTTTTATTTGCAGATGAAAAAAATATAAAGGTGAGATTTATAGATCCTAAATCTGCCGTGACACCAGGTCAGTCTTTAGTTTTATACGATGAGCAGGGCTATGTTTTAGCAGGTGGAATAATTACGAAGGAGAATTAAAAGGGGCTTTCCTAATTCGTTATTATTTACGATATTTGTGACCGAATTATTAATATTTTTTTACACAGTGTAATTTTATAGGAGGAAAGTCTTCGAACGGAAGTATGGTTCAAACGGTTCGCTAAATGCCCGGGTTCTGCTTTTAAATCAAAGTTACGAACCTCTTACTATCTGTAATGTAAAAAAAGCCATCATCTTAATGATTCTCGGCAAAGCAGAATTAGTCGCTAATAATAACCACAAATCAGTTAGATCAGTTACTGTTTCTTATCCGTGGCCCAGTGTAATTAGACTTAACGATTATATTAAACTTCCTTTCCAAAAAATTATTCTTACCCGCAGAAATATTTTAAAAAGAGACGGTCACAAATGTGCATACTGCGGAAGAGGAGATTTACCTTTAACAATCGATCATGTAATTCCCAAATCAAAAGGCGGCGATGAAAGCTGGGAAAATCTTGTTGCCGCTTGTCTGCCGTGCAATAATAAAAAAGGTGACCGGACCCCCGAAGAAGCAAACATGAAGATCAGAATTAAGCCTTATACGCCGAATCATATTATGTTTATTCGGAATTATGTCGGAAAAGTTGAGGACACCTGGAAACCGTTTCTTTTTCATTAAAATGTGAAAAATAATAAATCCAACAAATCTAAATTTTTCATTAACTTTGCACTCACTAATAATTCATTTACTCAAAAATTATTGTCAATAAATGTCTAAAAAAAGAATTTTAAGCGGCATGCGTCCAACTGGTAAATTACATCTCGGTAATTATGTTGGTGCTCTTGAAAACTGGATTAAACTGCAGGACGATTATGAAAGCTTCCATTTAATTGCCGATTATCATGTTCTCACAACCGATCTGAACACAGAGGAAATTTATAAAAATTCTATTGATATGCTGATCGATTGGCTGTCTGCCGGACTCGATCCCATTAAAGCGCCGATGTTTCGTCAATCAAAAATAAAAGAACATACTGAATTGTTCTTGATTTTTTCTATGCTGATTACAAAAGCAAGACTCGAACGTAACCCTACCTTAAAAGAACAGGTACGGGATCTTAATATTGAAAACTTGGTTTACGGACATCTTGGTTATCCGGTTTTGCAGGCTGTGGATATTCTTCTTTATAAAGGGGAAATCGTCCCGGTAGGAGAAGACCAATTGCCGCATATTGAAATAACGCGTGAAATTGCAAGGCGATTCAATGCACAGTACTGTCCCGATGATCCAATCTTTCCCGAGCCTGATGGTATGATTACTGAATTTGCCCGTTTGCCTGGACTCGACAGCAAGAGAATGAGTAAATCTTTGGGAAATACGATTTATCTTTCTGATGAACCGGAGGTTGTTCAGCAAAAACTCCGCAAAGCAGTCACCGATCCGTTAAAAATTAGAAAGAACGATCCGGGCAGACCCGAAATTTGTCTTGTGTTTACTTATCACAAAAAATTTAATCCTGAAGAAGTTCCTCAAATAGATAGAGACTGTCGCAGCGGTGCCTTAGGATGTGTTGAATGTAAATTGAAATGCTCGAAAAAAATCAATTGGATGCTTAAACCGATTCTTGAAAAAAGAAAATATTATGAAAATAACTTGAGCGAAGTAGAAGATATTTTACACCACGGAGAAAAACGTGCAAGAGTCGTTGCAGAAGATACGATGAATCAGGTCCATCAAAAAATGAAATTAGGCTAAAACCATGTATAAAATTCGACTTCAGGAATTTGAAGGTCCTCTTGATCTGCTTCTTTTTTTTATAAAAAGAGATGAACTGGATATCTATGATATTCCTATTTCACGAATTACAAAAGAGTTTATGGAATATCTTCACATGCTTCAAGAATTGGACCTTGAAGTTGTAGGTGACTTTATTCTGATGGCTGCCACCCTGATGCAAATAAAAGTCAAGATGTTGCTTCCGAGAGAGATTGATGAAAAAGGTGAGGAAATTGATCCACGTGCCGACCTAGTAAAAGCCTTACTCGAATACAAACGCTATAAAGAGGTTTCCGAAGAGATGTCTCTTATGGAATCTAATCAAAGGAAAATTTCTTTTCGCGGTAATTTCAGCCATGATATGAAGGAAGCACCGAATGATCTTAATATACTCTTGAAAAATGTTACTCTTTATGATTTAATAAAAGCTTTTAGGCAGGCTTTGATGGATATGCCGAAGCAGGCTGTCCATGAAGTGCAGAAAATAAATGTAACTATTGAAGAACAGATTGAATACATACTAAGAAAAGTTGAATCTAAAAATGAAATTTCTTTCCTTGAATTAATAAAAGAACTGCGTGAAAAAATTCGAATTATTGTAACATTTATTGCAATGCTTGAAATGGTCAAAGCAGGACAAATAGGACTGCGCGAATCGGGTAAGTTTAATGATTTTATTATTTACGGGCTGAACAATGGATAAGATTTACAAATCAATTATCGAGGCACTTATATTTGCTTCGGATGAGCCACTATCTGCTGCTGAAATTATTAAGGTTATTAAGGATATTGACGGTCAGGACATTGAAGTTACCGCCGAAGATATTGAAAATACAATCCAGGAAATAAATCAGAAATATCAATCGAACGAAAATTCTTTCAGCATCTTAAAAATAGCTGAAGGATTTATTTTTGGTACCAAACAAGAATATGCGAAATACGTCGGATATTTAACAACTGAAAAAAATAAAAGAAAATTAAGCCAGGCTGCACTCGAAACATTGGCAATAATTGCATATAAACAACCCATTACTAAACCTGAAATCGAGTCCATACGCGGCGTTAATTCCGATTATATGATTAATACTCTTCTTGAGAAAAATCTTATCACAATTAAAGGAAGAGCCGAAACTGTCGGACGTCCTTTACTGTACATAACAACAAAAGAATTTCTAAAATATTTCGGTCTGAACAATATTAGTGATCTCCCCAAACCGAGAGAAATAGAAGAACTGATGAGAGATGAGGATTTTCTGGAACAGAAAAGAAAAATAATGATGAACCAAATTGAAGAGAATCTTGAAGAAGAGATGAATGGTGAAATAGAGACTGAAAATGAAAACTCGCTTGAATAAATTTCTTTCCGAATGCGGTATAGGATCCCGCAGAAAAGTAGAAAAGTTTATTAAAGAGGGGCGGATTGAAGTAAATAACAAAATTGCAATGGAGTTTTCCGTCACGGTAGATCCCGAAACTGATGTAGTCAAATTCGACGGTGAAGTCTTAAGGAGAGAAAAAAAAGTATATTATTTGCTGTATAAACCGAAGGGCTTCATTACTTCCTTAAAAGACGAAAAGAACAGAAGACTTGTTACCGAGCTTGTTAAAACAAATCATAGAATCTTTCCTGTCGGCAGACTAGATTATAATACTACCGGTGTTTTAATTTTAACCAACGATGGGGAATTTTCAAATTACTTTCTACATCCTAGTAACAGAATAGTACGTGAATATGTTGTATCGCTCGATAAGCCGCTGGAAGAAAAAGATAGAAATAAATTAATAAGCGGAATTTTCTTGGATGGAAAGAAAAGTATTTTTCTTGATCTAAAATATCTTAAGAAGAGTCAAAGAATTGTAAAAGCAACAACAAATGAAGGCAGAAACCATTTCGTTAAAAGGATGTTTCAGCAGTTAGAATACAAGGTTGTAGAACTAGAAAGAATCAGATTTGGACCGTTCGATTTACGCGGCTTAAAAATAGGTGAATATAGAATTATTCCTGAAACGGAGATAAGAAAAATTGCGAATATGTAGCAGTCTTTGGAAAGTTATCTTTTTATTTCTATTTATTACTACTGTAATAAGTGCGCAGAAGGATACGCTTCTTTCCAAAGCCAAACAGCCTATAAACCAGTTAAATGAATTAAGAGACCAGCTCGAAGATTTATTCAACGACCCGAATTTCAGCGATGCCTATTGGGGAGTTGTGATTAAATCATTAAAAACGGGTGAAATTATTTACAAAAGAAATGCCGATAAATTATTCTATCCTGCTTCAGATATGAAATTATTTACCACGTCAGCTTCGCTTTTGCTGCTTGGTTCAGATTATAAATATGTTACTCAAATATTTACAAACGGTGATATAACGGATTCAACATTAAACGGCGATTTGATTATTCTTGGAAGCGGTGACCCGACCTTGTCTAATAGATTTACTGGCGGCACTACTACTAAAATATTCGAAGATTGGGCAGATACTCTTATTTCAAAGGGAATAAAGAACGTTTCCGGAAATTTAATAGGAGACAACAGCAGTTTTGATGACCTCGGCTTAGGAAGAGGCTGGGCGTGGGATAACGAATCCGATTGGTTCTCAGCTCCTTCTTCTGCGATTAGTTTTAACGATAATACTGTAGAAATAGATGTTAAGCCGTCAGAATTGAATTTCCCTGCAATCGTTACAGTAGTTCCGAATACAAGCTACGTAAATATTATCCCGAAAGTAATCACTGTAGATGGAAATACACGGACTGAAATAAATGTAACGAGGCAGCAGGGAACTGGCTTAATTACCGTTCTCGGAAGAATTAATATCAACGATAAGAAATATATTGATCATGTTGCAATTGAAAACCCCGTGATGTACGCTCTTACCGTAATGAAAGAAACATTTCTAAAGAAGGGAATAACAATAGACGGTTATTTGACAGATATTAAAAATTTCAGCAAACACATTTTACCGGAAAATTTAGTGCCGTTAATCAAGCATCGGTCAGTTCCGCTGTATGAAATAATTAAAGAGACAAACAAAAACAGTAATAACTTTTATGCCGAGCAGTTATTAAAAACTCTCGGTCTGGAAATATTTAATTACGGCACTGCTGAAAATGGTGTAAAAGCATGCCGTGAATTGTTTAATAATATGGGCATTAATCCCGATAATATGGTTATGGCTGACGGCTCGGGTCTTTCCCGGCTGAATCTTGTTACACCGCGGCAGATAGTAAATCTTCTTAGTTATATGTATAAAACGAATGAGTTTGATAAATTTTATTCTTCGCTGCCTATTGCGGGTGTAGATGGAACACTTGTTAATAGAATGCGAAAAACAAATGCTGAGAATAATGTCCGTGCTAAAGGTGGTTACAATATCGGTGCGTCGTCATTATCTGGCTACTTAAGAACCGTATCCGGCGAGCCGATAGTTTTTTCCATGATAGTTAATAATTACCTTGTCCCGACAACTTTAGCTATTTATGTTCAGGACAATGTTTGTTTAAGACTTGTTAATTTTACAAGAAATTAAAGTCCGGAGGTAAATTGGAAAACAGCAGCCCTATTCAAGATCTAAACACCTTAATTCAAAGACGATTTGAAGAGCTTGAAGAACTTAATAAAAAAGGTATACCTGCTTACGCTTATAATTATGATGTCGATTCATATTCGAAGACAATCAAAGAAAATTACGAAAACTATGAAGGCAAAAACGTTAAAATTGCCGGAAGAATTATGGCAATCCGAAGAATGGGTAAAGCTTCTTTTGCTCATATTCAGGATAAAGAAGGAAGAATTCAGATTTATTTGAAGAAAGATGATCTAGGCGAGATGTATGACGTTTTTAAATTGCTCGATATTGGGGACTTAATAGGAATTTCTGGTTATGTATTTAAAACAAAAACCGGCGAAATATCAGTTCATTCTAAATCTTTAGCTGTACTGGCTAAATCAATTAGACCAATACCAATTGCAAAAGAAGCAGAAGATGAAACCGGCAATAAAATTGTTTATGATCAATTTGCTGACAAAGAACTGCGTTACCGTCAGCGCTATGTTGATCTGATAGTTAATCCTGAAGTAAAAAATGTTTTTATGATGCGTTCTAAAATAATTAGCCAAATGAGAAAATTCTTAGATTCCAAAGGATTAGTTGAAGTCGAAACACCGGTGCTTCAGCCTCTCTATGGCGGCGCTGCAGCAAGACCTTTTGTTACACATCATAATACCTTAGATGTTGACCTATATTTGAGGATTGCAGATGAATTATATCTTAAAAGACTTATTGTAGGAGGTTTTGACGGCGTTTACGAAATCTCTAAAGATTTCCGTAATGAAGGAATGGACCGAACTCATAACCCCGAATTTACTATGATGGAATTGTACGTTGCTTATAAAGACTACTTTTGGATGATGGAGTTTGTGGAAGAAATGATTTCGAATATCTGCAGCAATGTTTTCGGGACTACTGAGTTTGAAATTGAAGGCAAAAAAATTGATTTCAAAGCACCCTGGAAACGGTTATCGATGGTGGAAGAAATTCAAAAGATAACCGGCATTGATGTTATGAAAGCTGACGAAGAAACTATGAAAAAGTACCTTAAGGAAAACGGTTTCAAATTAGAAGGCTGCGAAAGCAAAGGAAAATTGATTGATGAAGTTTTTGAAATTTCCGTTCAGCCTACTTTAATTCAGCCGGTATTTGTGATGGATTATCCTGTTGAATTATCACCTCTGGCAAAAAAACATCGCTCAAAAGAAGGATTGGTAGAAAGATTTGAAGGATTTGTTTTAGGACGAGAAATATGCAATGCCTTCAGCGAATTAAATGATCCTATAGACCAGAAAAACCGCTTCTTGGAACAAGCTAGATTTAGGGAGGAAGGCGATGAAGAAGCACACCAAATTGATGAGGATTACGTTCGTGCTCTCGAATATGGAATGCCTCCAACTGCCGGTCTTGGCGTGGGAATTGACCGCCTGGTAATGCTGCTTACAAATCAACCATCAATACGTGATGTAATCTTATTTCCGCAAATGCGACCCGAAAAGAAAATCACAGAAAAGTAAGTCATGAAGCTGAGAGATAAAATTTATACTTATATACTTCTAATTGTGCTGGGAGCCTATATCGGTTACCAGTTAAATAATTTTGTTAACGAAAGTGATGACGAACAATTATCAAAATTTGATGATGTGCTTCGTTACACAGAAAAATATTATGTAGATTCCGTTAGTTCAAAAGCATTGGTAGAAAACGCAATTAGAGGGATGTTTGATAAACTAGATCCGCATACAATTTATCTTTCTCCAGCGGAAGAAACCCAATCAGAAGAAGAATTTCAAGGAAATTTTGACGGCATCGGAATTGAATTTCAAATCATCAACGATACAATTACGGTTGTTTCTCCTATTACAGGCGGACCGAGCGAGTTAGCAGGAATTCTACCAGGTGATAGAATAGTGAAAATAGACGACAAGAACTGCATCGGTTTTACTAATGAAGATGTAATCAAAACTCTTCGCGGTAAAAAAGGAACGGAAGTTAAAGTAACCGTTTACAGACCGGCTGCCAAAAAGAATATAAATTTCAAACTTGTAAGGGAAGAAATTGCCTTAAATTCCGTTGATGTTTCTTTGATGTACGATGATTCAACAGGCTATATAAGTCTGAACAGATTTTCCGAAACTACAACCGATGAACTGAAAAAATCATTGGATGATCTTGCTGGTAAAGGTATGAAAAGATTGATTCTTGATCTTAGAAACAATCCCGGCGGTTATCTTGAACAGGCGTATCAAGTAGCTGATTTTTTTATTGATGATAAAAAGTTAATTGTTTTTACTAAAGGAAGACTTGATGAGTTTAATGAGAAATTTTTTGCGGGAAATTCCTATTTGTATGAAAAGATTCCATTAATTATTCTTGTTAATAGAGGAACAGCTTCAGCAAGCGAAATTGTTGCTGGCGCAGTTCAGGATTGGGATAGAGGTCTAATCGTAGGTGAAACAACATTCGGCAAAGGTCTTGTTCAAAGACCAATAAAGTTACCCGACAGCTCAGCCGTCAGAATAACAGTAGCCCGTTACTACACGCCAAGCGGCAGAGAAATTCAAAGAGACTACTCAAACAAAAAAGAATATTATGAAGAAATAATAGATAGAACCGAAGAAAATTCCGATAATTTTTACCATATAGCCGAAAAAGATTCAACCCGTAAAGTTTACAAGACGATGCACGGTCGTCAAATATTCGGCGGCGGGGGAATTACTCCCGACTTTATTATTGAACCGGAAAAATTATCGGATTATGAACTTCAACTACGAAAGGCTAATGTTTATTACCAATTTGTAAGAAATTACATGGATAAAAACAGCATTCCTTTAAAAGAAAAATACGGAAACAGCCTGAAATTATTCTTAAAAGACTTCCAACTGAATGAAAATGATATGAAAGACTTCGTAAAATATGCTACCGAGTTGAAAGTAAAAGAAAATATAAAACAATTCAAAGATGCAAAAGCAGAAATTGCAAATAGATTAAAAGCCTATATTGCCCGCGAGATGTGGAAAAACTCAGGTTGGTATTCTGTACTTCTCCGCAATGATTTACAGTTCAAGAAAGCGTATACTCTTTTTTCCGAAGCAGAAAAAATGCCCGGCTTAAAAAATTAGTGTAAACAATAATGAATAAATCTTCACTTTCAAAAGAAATAAAAATATTTCCATATAAAAAAATTTATCCCAAAATTCATCCAAGCGTATTTTTAGCAAACGGTGTAAAAATAATTGGTGATGTCGAGATAGGAGAAAGTTCCAGCATCTGGTACAATTCCGTTATTAGAGGAGATGTTCATTATATAAAAATAGGGAGCAAAACCAATATACAAGATTTGTGCATGCTTCATGTAACAAATGGTAAATTTCCGCTGGTTATTGGGAATAATGTTACTGTTGGGCACTCGGTCACATTACACGGATGTGTGATAAAGGATAATTGCTTATTAGGAATGGGTTCTATTATATTGGATGGTGCTGTTGCAGAAGAAAATTCTATGATTGCTGCCGGTTCTGTGGTTCGTCCTGGCTTTGTAGTTCCATCAGGGAAGCTTGTTGCCGGTGTGCCTGCTAAAGTGATAAGAGATTTATCAAACGAAGAATTGGGAGATATTGAGGCTTCTGCAAAAAGATATGTTGAGTATGCAATAATCACGAGAGATTCTTTGGATGAAAATTAAATTTTGGGGGACAAGAGGATCAGTTCCAACGCCTGGAATAAATACAATAGAATACGGCGGCAATACTCCATGCGTTCAAATCACAAAGGATGATGGGAGATATCTTATTATTGATGCGGGTACAGGAATAAGAGCATTGGGTAAAGAAATTGTATCAAACGGCGTTCAAAACAAAATTAATTTAATAATTTCTCACTCCCATTGGGATCATATACAGGGCCTGCCGTTTTTTCATCCTCTCTATTTTGAAAATTATGATATTAATGTATATTCTTACGCACACCAGGGAATCGAAGGCTTTGAAATATTCGAGGCTCAATGGCACCCTTTATTTTTCCCTGTAAAAGCAAATGTCTTAAAGGCAAGAATAAAATATCATGCAATTGATGAAAATAACGAGTACATGATTGACGGCTTTAAAGTTGCTACAAAAAAAATGAATCACAGTAAGGGAACTCTGGGTTTCAGAATTCACGGAGCCAAAGATATAGTATATATGACTGACAATGAAATTTACTTCGATGCCGACAGTCCATTCAGCTTACAAAATATTCTCGAAAAAAATAAAGAACTGATCGAATTTTGCAAAGGATGCGACTACTTGATTCACGATGCTATGTACACTGTTAAAGATAATATTGAAAAAATCGGCTGGGGACATTCCAACAACATCTCAGTTCTGCAATTTGCTGAATTAGCTGAAGTAAAAAATCTTATTTTATTTCATTACGATCCCGACTATACCGATAAAGATGTTGATAAACTTTTTAATGAATCGAAAAATTATATTCAGCATCTAAATTTTAAGATTAATTGTATTGCTGGTAAAGAAGGACAGGAAATAGTTATTTCATAAAATTACATGCTATGATAAAAGGATTATCAATATATGCTGAAAAACCATATAAAATAAGTAAATTAAAGATACATTTATTAATTGGACAATTAAAAATCCAACTTAATTTTTCCATTAGCTATTTATCCATAAATTTTATAAATAATACACAAATTCTGGAAATCAATAAAAAACACTTAAAACACGATTATTTTACAGACATTATCACCTTTAATTATTCTAAAGAAAATAATAACTTTGACGGCGAAATTTTGATTAGTGTGGATGAAGCTAAAAAAAACGCAAAAAAATACAGGGTAAGGCTCAATGAGGAAATTGGAAGATTAATTATTCACGGCATACTCCATTTGCTGGGATTTAATGACAAAACAGAACGACAAAGATTGATAATGAGACTGAATGAAGAAGAACTTATTCGGATTAACCGAAAATATTTATATAATTTAATTGAAACAGAATGACATCAAAAATTGTTGAAGCATTGGCAAAAATATTAGAAGGGTTGAATAACAATTATACTCTCGAAGAAGTAAACAAAACTCTTTTAAAAGATAAACGGTTTGATCAGCAAACAGTAAGCGTTGCTTTTAGTTTAGTTTTTGACAAAGTGCTTGTAAAGAAAGCCTCTCTAAAGAGAGGGAAAAAGAACGTCAGAAAAAATTTAAGAATATTTACTGACGAAGAGAAAGAATTGTTAGGCACCGATAACTATAATTATCTGCTGCATTTAATGAACGTTGGATTAATCGATTCTAAGGACGTAGAACTAATCCTGGAACAAGTGATGATGTTCCCGGAAAATCAAATTACAAAGAATGAGATAAATTGGATTATTCTTTTGTCGCTTGTCGATTTCGATTACGAAATCCTGCCGGGGAGTAGAGTATTGTTATACTCGTCCGATACTATAAATTAATTAAAGGATACATATGAACAAAAATCTGATACTGGTGGAATCCCCATCAAAGGCAAAAACCATTAATAAATATCTTGGTAAGGATTTTATTGTAGAAGCTACGGTAGGACATCTTAAAAATCTTCCTAAAACCAAATTAGGAGTTGATATAGAAAAAGGTTTTAAGCCTTCGTTGTTAAACATCCGTGGCAAAGGTGATGTGATAAAAAAAATAAAGGAACTTGCTTCTAAATCCAAACAAGTATTTATAGCTACCGACCCCGATAGGGAAGGCGAGGCAATAGCTCAAGATATTGCCGATATAATTGATGGTAAAACAAATGCGAAAATTCACAGAGTTCTTTTTCACGAGATAACAAAAAATTCTGTGAAATCTGCTATTGAAAACCCGCATGAAATCAACACTAATTTAGTTAATTCTCAGAGAGCACGACGTGTTATGGATAGAATTATCGGCTATAAAATAAGCCCGTTTCTCTGGAAAACTTTAGTTGACAGCGGTTCACTTTCAGCCGGTAGAGTTCAATCGGTTGCACTTAGACTAATTTGCGAACGCGAAGAAGCAATTGATAAGTTTATTCCTACCGAATATTGGAACTTAATTGCTGTTTTTAAGACAGAAAAAGGTGATGAATTTCATGCTAAATTATATGAGGTAGAAGGTAAACAGTTAAAAATACAGCCCAAACCCGAAATGACGGATAAAGACTGGGAAGAGTTTTTGAAAACAAACTTTGCTATTAACAGTCAATCGTTTGCAAATGAACTTGCCGCAAGAATAGAAGCTAAAGATAAATTTGTAATTTCTGATTTAACTAAAAAAGAAAACCGTAGAAATCCGTTTCCTCCTTTTATTACCAGCACGCTTCAGGTAGAAGCATCAAGGAAACTCGGTTTCAGACCTAAAAAAACTATGATGTTAGCTCAAAATTTATACGAAGGTATAGATTTAGGCAGCGAGGGCATCACGGGTTTAATTACTTACATGAGAACGGATTCTACACGTTTGAATGAAGAAATAGTTTCCAATGCCCGTGATTTTATAGAGCAGAATTTCGGCAGAGAAAACGTTCCTGCTAAACCAAAAGTTTATGAACAAAAAAATAAGAAGCATGTTCAGGATGCTCATGAAGCTATTCGTCCCACTTCTTTGAAATATACTCCGGAATTTGTTAAACCATTTTTGTCTGCCGACCAGTATAAATTGTACGAATTGATCTGGAAGCGTTTTATCGCATGCCAGATGGAATCTGCTGTTATGGAAATAACAACAGTACTGATAAAGGCAGATGAATTTTTATTTAGAGCGTCCGGTACAGCGGTGAAATTTCCTGGTTTTTTAACAATTTACGATGAAACGATTGAAGACAATAATGATAACAACGGAAACGGCGGCTTGATTCCGGTTGGACTCAAAATTAATCAACAATTGGAATTAAAAGAGTTGAAGAAAAATCAATCTTTCACGAAACCGCCCGCACGGTATACAGAAAGTTCGTTAATTAAAGAGTTGGAAAGTAACGGGATTGGTAGACCAAGCACTTATGCAATTATTATGGGCACAATTCTCGATAGAAATTATGTAAATCAGATCGATAGAAAATTAATCCCTACAACACTCGGCAAAAAAGTCAACCAAATTTTAGTGCAAAATTTTCCCAATATAATTGATGTTGACTTTACAGCAAAAATGGAAGATGAACTTGATACAATTGCTGACGGCAACATCGAATACGAAAAAGTATTAAATGATTTTTACGAACCGTTTTCCAAAACGTTGCATGAAGTAGAATCAAAAATTGAAAAACCGAAATGCGATAAATGCGGTTCGGATATGGAAATTAAAGTGGGCAAATTCGGGAAATTTTTAGCATGTACAAATTATCCTGAGTGCAAAAATATCAAATCACTTAAAGAATACGGAGAAAATAATTCCGAACCAGAATATACCGGCGACACATGCCCAAAATGCGGCTCAAGAACCGTTTACCGGCATGGAAAGTTTGGCAGGTTCATCGGCTGTGAGAAATATCCCGAATGTGATTTTACTAAAGTTGTTACTACTGGAATTCAATGCCCTAAATGCGGCGAAGGAGAATTAACAGCAAAAAGAACAAAACGCGGCAGAATATTTTTCGGCTGCAGCAGATACCCCGATTGCGATTATGCAACATGGAAACTGCCGAAGAAAGAAGAAACAGTTTCCGAAGAGGAATATTAGTTCTTGTTTAAGTTGTTTTTAGCTATCTGATTTTTCTACAATTCAAAATTTTTATGAAAAGTACGAAAGATCTTAACGAAGCTGTAAAAATTTTTCTGACGGAATTTTCCGGGGTAGACCGTGCATCTGTTAATACACTTCAAGCCTATAAAAAAGATTTAAATCAGTTTATTGAATTCTGCCAAGATCAAAAAATCGATTCTATCACTAAAATTACTGACAAAATAATAAGAAGATTTGTTGTCAGCCTAAATTCATCTGACTTATCAAAAAGTTCTATTTCAAGAAAATTATCGGCATTGAGAAAATTGTTCAATTTTTTGGTAAAAAACGACATTCTGGAAAACAATCCGATGTCCAATATTCCGAATCCTAAAATAAAAAGGAAACTGCCGGATATATTAAGTCTTGACTCTTTTTTAGAAATTTATACATTGATAGATCAAGAATTTAAAGTTCCTAAAGCTGCTCAATTAAAAGCAATTTTCGAACTGCTTTACGGCTGTGCATTAAGGGTAAGTGAATTATGTTCATTGAACATTAGTGATCTAGATATAAATTCCAAAACACTTCGTATAACAGGAAAAGGTTCTAAAATGAGAATTGTCCCGATCGGTGAAAAATCAATTCCGGTTATTAAAACTTACTTGCAGACAAATAATACCGCATCCAAAGCCGCCCCCCTGTTTGTCGATTCTGATGGCAAAAGAATAAATAGATTTTATGTATATGACATCGTTAAAAAATTTATATCCAGAGTAAGTGAAATAGAAAAAAAGAGCCCTCATATTTTACGGCATAGTGCTGCTACCCACATGCTTGACAGCGGTGCGGATTTAATGGCGGTGAAAGAATTTTTAGGACACGAGAACCTGACAACAACTCAAATATACACTCACGTAAGTATTGAAAGGCTAAAACAAACTTATAAAAAGGCACATCCAAAATCTTAAAGGAGATAACATGAATATCCAAATAACATCCCGTAAGTTTCGCGCAAAAGATTCGCTGAAAAGCTATATTAATCAAAATCTTAGATCGTTGGAGAAACTTAACGATCAAATATTGGACGTAGATGTGATTTTGAGTTTTACACACACAAAGGATAGTATTAAAACCGTAGAGATTAATGCACAGATTCCAGGGAAACTTTTATCAGTTACTTCTTCTACGGAAGATTTTAAGAGATCAATTGTTGAAGCACGAAATAAATTAGAACGTCAATTAAGAAAAGAAAAAACAAAAAAACTGTCTAAAATCAGATGATAAACATTAACGAAAAAAATATTGTAAAGAAAGAAAGCATAGATGTAGATTTCTTTTATAAGCATACTAAGGACAGATTCAATTTAAAACTGCTTAATAAGAAAAATGGTTTTAATCGTGTCATCAACGACCAGAACCTGCACCGTCCCGGACTTGCCTTAGCAGGCTTTGTAGATTTATATTCTTATAACAGAGTACAGGTTTTTGGTAACACCGAGATGCGGTATTTGAATCAGCTTACATCTTCGCAAAGAAAAAAATCGCTTGAGAATATTTTTAAGTTCGATATACCCTGTTTAATTCTCTCTGATAACAATAAACCTTTAGAGGAAATGATTGAACTTGCGTCGAAATATAAGGTGCCAATTTTTGGTACAAACTTTCCGACAACTAAATTGATATTTCTTGTCAGCGATTTTTTAGATGATCAGTTTGCACCGCGTTTGTCAGTTCACGGTTCATTTGTGGACGTTTACGGTGTAGGAATGTTGTTTGTTGGTAAATCTGGTATAGGGAAAAGTGAAGTTGCTTTGGATTTGGTCGAACGTGGTCATAGGCTTGTAGCCGATGACGTAGTGATATTGACAAAAAAAGGAGAAGGTATTTTAATGGGCTCCGGTACCAACCTTGCAAAGCACTTCATGGAAATTCGCGGAATAGGAATAATTGATATAAGAAGTATGTTTGGTGTAAGAGCTATCAGATTTCAAAAAAGACTTGAAATTATTGTTGAGCTTGAGATATGGGATGAGAAAGGAGATTACACAAGGACGGGACTTGACGGAATAAAACAAACTCTGCTTGATGTTGATATTCCGTATATTAAACTTCCAATAGTACCCGGGAAAAACATAACTGTAATTTCTGAAGTGATAGCATTAAATTATTTGCTGCGCCATTATGGATACGACGCAGCACAGGTATTTAAACGGAGACTTAATTACGGAATACGGCAAAAATTAAACGGTACAGATAGAGTAATTGATTATTTTGAGCATGATTTTGAGTAGTAATATTGCTTGACTGAATAGAGTGCTTTTATTATCTTCGCAACCTAATTTAATATGAAAAAATTTTATTACTTTTCAAAAACAAAGCTAAAATTCGTCGAAATTAAGAACTTTTACAGGAAGTTTTTATTCCTTGTAATATTCTTTTCTTTTTTAATTTCCTTTTTCCTTTTTGGAAGTTTTCTGGTCTATAACGAATTTGTAAACCCCGATTGGGAAGTTAAATCTCTCCAAAGGAAAAATCTACAATGGAAGGAGCAATTTCAATCATTGCTTGAGAAATATAGATCGTTGAGTGTGCAAATTGATACTCTTTTAAAAAGCAGCAATGAACTTAGACTGGTAACTAATTTAGAACCAATTAACAGCGAAGATTCTTTAGCAGGGACTGGAGGAAATATTTTTGGTAATTTCGACCCAGGCACCCCCTCTGATGTTAAAGAACTACTGAATGAAATTTCTTCGTATGTAATAGATCTTTCCGCAAAAGTAGCGCTTGAAAAAGAAAGTTATAATGAAATTAAAGAAGCGCTTAAATCAAATGAAAAACTTTATGAGGCAATTCCTGCTATAAAACCAGTCGATGGTATATTTGGCGATCAATTTGGTATGAGAATACATCCTATATTAAAAATCCGCAGAATGCATGATGGCCAGGATATTATAGTTGATATTGGAACAAAAATCTATGCTCCGGGTGCGGGTAAAGTTTCTTTTGTTGGTCGAAGAGGGGGAACTGGTTTAACAATTGAAATTGATCATGGCTTCGGATACACTACAATTTACGGACATCTATCAAAAGCTTTGGTTAGGCAGGGACAAAGGGTGGTTAGGGGAGACATGATTGCTTTATCAGGCAATTCCGGTTCATTAACTACAGGTCCTCATCTTCATTACGAAGTTAGACACAACGGAATACCCTTAGACCCCCGTAATTTTATGTATGACGATGTAAATTTATTTGATTTCGTAAAATCTGCCCCGACATCTTTGTTAGGGAAAGACAATAACTCAAAGGAGAATAATTAAAATATGATATGGACGGTCGAACTTGCATCTTATCTTGATGACGCTCCTTGGCCTGCAACAAAAGAAGAATTAATAGATTACGCTGAAAGAATTGGAGCCCCTATTGAGGTCATAGAAAATTTGCAAGAACTGGAAGATTCCGAAGAACTTTATGAAAGTATCGAAGATATTTGGCCTGATTATCCGAGCGACGAAGATTTCTTTTACAGCGATGATGATGAATACAAATCGTAGAATAAGAGATTTTAATGCATGAACTATTTAACGAAGTTGTAAACCAAAATAACGCAAAAAGCATTTTACAAAATGTTTTCGAATCAAGGCGTGTCCCACACGCCTTTTTATTTTACGGTCCTGAAGGAGTAGGAAAATTCAATACAGCAATTCAATTTACTAAGGTTCTTAATAGCGGCTATGGAATTAATAGCAAATTAATATTGTCAAAAATTAGTTCACTTCTTGAACCCTACATAAAACTGGTAATTCCATTGCCGAGAGGCAAGAACGAAACCGGTGAGGATTCACCGACAGAAAAATTGCCCAAAGAAATTTTGGAATTAATTTATTCTGAAATGAATAAGAAAAAAGAAAATCCTTATTACAGGATAAACATCGAAAATGCAAACACAATTAAGATTAACAGCATTAGAGATATAAATAAGTTTATTAATCTTGAATACAGCGATATTAACAGAAGGGTAGTAATAATTGTAAATGCTCACTTGATGAATGACGAAGCTCAAAATGCTCTGTTGAAAAATCTCGAAGAACCCCCTATGGGTGTTATTTTTATTTTGCTGACTTCCGAAAAAAACAAATTGCTGCCGACTATCATTTCTAGATGCTGGGAAATTGATTTCGATCCTCTTTCTCCGGCAGAAATAGAACTAATACTAAAAAAATTTTTCAAAATAGAAGATGAGGTTGTAAAAAATGTTTCTCACTTTTGCGACGGTTCTGTGTATAAAGCAGTCCAACTTTTAGAAAACGATTTTGAGAAGATGCTGGAAAAAACAATCTTAATTCTCCGTTATTCTCTCGGCAAAAGATATTTTACTGCTTACAATGAACTGAAAAAAGCAACAGAAAACTTTACACCGAATCTAATGAAGTTGGTTATTGATTTGATCTTAAAATGGTTTAATGACACTATGGCTGATAAATTTTTTAGTGGTGATCTTTATTTTAAAGAATACAGAGAAACGATAAAGAAATTTAACAACCGTTATACTACGGTAAACTTAAACGAAACAGTTGTACAACTAGAAAAATTAAGGAATTTAATAGATAAGAATGTTAACTTGAATATAATATCTTTATGTCTTATATTTGAATTAGCTTCGATTACATTAAGGAATTAATGTGTGTACTATATAGATCTTTCTTTCCTTCAGCCCGAAACACAGCCGTTCCCAGAGCAATTAGCAGTTGCCGAGACAGAGTGTAATAATTGTTTCAGGTCTATAATCGTCAATAAACTAAACTACAATCACCACAATATTAGCGGCTGCATTTCAACTGGAATAGAAAAAGAAGTAAGAGTTCCGCCGGATAATAGAGAAATTATTGAAGCAGCATGTGAGGGATTGCTAGGTTGCAATTACTGCGAAGTTCCGTCTGAATTAGTCGGCGAAATTATTCCAGGAGACATAGTAATAGTAAACAGAGACGATTTTTACGAAATAGCCCATGTAAAATTAATGGGTGAATTTGTCAGAATTAAGCGGCAGTACAATGGGTTGTTTGGAGAAACCTTACCTAAAGTAGTACGAAAAGTAAGAGACGAAGATATTGAACGGATAAACAAAAATCGTTCTGATGAAAAAAGAGCAGTACAGATTTTCAAAGACAGCGTTTCCAAATTCAATCTTGATATGAAACTGGTTAGCATACACTTTCAGTTTGACCGGAAGAGATTATTCTTTTTTTATACTGCTGACGGACGTGTTGATTTCAGAGAATTAGCTAAGGACCTTGCAGCTATTTTTAAGACAAGAATAGAATTACGTCAGATTGGTGTACGCGATGAGGCAAAAAGAATCGGTGGCATCGGCACTTGCGGAAGAGAATATTGCTGCACTGCTTTCTTGGGTAATTTTAAAAAGATTACTACACAGTTAGCCAATGAACAGAACTTATTGTCATCCATGGGCAAATTAAGCGGTCCCTGCGGTAAGCTAAAATGTTGTTTGTCATTTGAAGTTGAATGACTCTATAGTTTCTGTTAACCATTTTAATTTTTTTAGGAGGAAAAATGCGGAAAGTTGTAATTACAGCAGCAAAACGTACTCCTGTCGGTTCCTTTCTTGGCAGCCTTTCATCGCTCACAGCACCACAATTAGGAAGTATTGTTATAAAAGATATTTTGAGAGTAACCCAAATCGATCCTGAAATTGTTAATGAAGTTATAATGGGAAATGTATTATCTGCCGGTTTAGGACAAGCGCCTGCAAGACAAGCTGCACTGTATGCGGGTCTGCCAAATAAAATAGAATGTTTAACAATTAATAAAATGTGCGGAAGCGGGTTAAAAGCTGTTATGCTTGCTCATCAGGCGATTAAGTGCGGTGATGCTGATGTTATAATTGCCGGCGGCATGGAAAGCATGTCTAACGCACCTTATTTACTGCCGGAGGCAAGGAAAGGATACAAGTTTGGAAATTCAAAAATTGTAGACCACATGATTATTGACGGACTGTGGGATGTGTACAACGACATTCATATGGGCAGTTGTGCCGAAGCTTGTGCCAGAGATTTTAAGTTTACTCGAGAAATGGTTGATGAGTTTGCAGTGGAATCTTATAAGCGTGCATTAGATGCGCAGAAAGATCATAAATTCGATGACGAAATAACGGAAGTTAAGATCGAGGCGAAAAAAGATACACTTATTGTCAAAGAAGACGAAGAACCTCGCAAAGTGAAGTTTGAAAAGATAGCGACATTAAAACCCGCATTCGAAAAAGACGGGATAGTTACGGCTGCAAATGCTTCTAAATTGAATGACGGGGCTGCTGCAGTTTTAGTTATGAGTGAAGAAAAAGCCATTGAACTTGGAATGAAACCAATGGTTGAAATCATTGAGCAGTCTTCCGCTGCTAAAGCCCCTATTGAGTTTCCAACTGCACCAGCCGATGCAATAAGTAAAGTATTAAAAAAGGCTAAACTCACTACTGCAGATATTGATCTTTTTGAAATTAACGAAGCATTTGCTGTAGTATCACTCGCTGTAAATCAATTGTTGGGACTGGATGCTACTAAAGTTAACGTGAATGGAGGGGCAATAGCTTTAGGACATCCGATTGGAGCTAGCGGAGCAAGAATATTAACTACATTAATTTACGAAATGAAAAAAAGAAAATCTAAACTTGGACTTGCTTCACTTTGTATTGGCGGTGGTGAGGCATCTGCACTAATAGTTAAAAACTATAATATTTCGGGAGCATGATATGGATATAAAAAAAGTAGCTGTTATTGGAGCCGGTACTATGGGTAATGGAATCGCTCATGTTTTTGCTCTTAACAGCTATAATGTACAGCTTATTGACCAAGATAACTTATTACTTACAAATGCATTATCAACAATCAAAAAGAATTTAGATAGACAATTAGCGAAAAATATTATTACCGAAGAGCAAAAAAATACTACACTAAAAAATATTACCACTAAAATTGGTTATGAAGCTATTGATTATGACACTGATTTTATTATAGAAGCAATTTATGAAAATAAAGAAAGTAAATTATTTCTATTTAAGGGATTAGAAAAAATAATTAAAAAAGAAAGTATATTTGCCTCAAATACCTCATCTATTTCAATCACAGAATTATCAAGAGTTTGCAGACCCGATCGATTTATTGGTATGCACTTTATGAATCCTGTTCCAGTAATGAAATTAGTCGAAATTATACGCGGTTACTCAACATCGGAGCAAACTTTTAACATAACAAAAGAATTAGCAGTTTCACTTAACAAAGAACCTGTTGAAGTGCATGATTATCCCGGTTTTATTTCAAATAGAATATTGATGCCAATGATAAACGAAGCAATATTTGCATTATATGAAGGTGTAGCCACAGCTAAAGATATTGATACAGTTATGAGACTTGGAATGAATCATCCTATGGGTCCATTAACGTTAGCTGATTTTATCGGACTAGATGTATGTCTTTCTATCATGGAAGTGTTATATAACGGCTTTAACGATTCTAAATACAGACCATGCCCATTACTAAAAAAAATGGTAGCAGCCAATAAATTAGGCAGAAAAACTGGTGAAGGATTTTTTAAATACGATTAATCTGATACGCATTTATTGCACATAATGTATATTATGTAAACTAAGATTTGCTCTTTTTCAAAAGTAATGTGATAATTTTAAATATAAGTACAGAACAATAATAAGTAGGACAAGCCAGTAAATAAACGACCTCCTCTTTTGATGTAACTTTCTTGCATATCTAAATTTTAATCTTTTCTTACGCAGTTCTGTTTTGTCCTCATCAGGTTTATAAAAACGCGGCTGGTAATCAAATACTTTGTGCTTCGGCTTTTTCATGAACATGATTGACAGTTCTCTATGTATTCCTTAAAATATATCAGGTTATTTACTATTCAAATAAAGCGTTAACAAATTCATTTGGATTAAAAACCTGTAAGTCGTCGATTTCTTCACCGACTCCAATATATCGTATAGGTATTTTATTTTCACGGCATATCTGAAAAATAACTCCGCCTTTGGCTGTGCCATCTAATTTGTTGATTATTAAACCTGTGGGAGTCGAATATTTCTTAAATTCGTTTACCTGGTAAATTGCGTTCTGTCCAGTTGTGGCATCCAAAACTATAAAAACATCATTTGGAGCATAAGGGAGCAGTTTATTAATTGTTGTGTGCATTTTTTTTAGTTCTTGCATCAGATTGATTTTTGTGTGTAATCTGCCAGCGGTATCTAAAAGTACAATATCGTAATTTTGATCTATAGCGGTTTTTATTGCATTATATACTATTGATGAAGGATCTGCTCCTGTTTTACCTTGAATAATTTCCACCCCCGCTTTTCTTGCCCAGATTTCCAATTGATCGTTTGCGGCTGCACGAAAAGTATCAGCTGAGCCAATAATTACTTTATAACCTTCACTTCGAAAGTTATATGCCAACTTCCCTATCGAAGTTGTCTTACCTGCTCCGTTAACACCAATTATCAGTATAACATAAGGCTTAAATTTAGATAATGACATTTGATCAATTTTTGTGTTTGCTGCTTCAAGAATTTTAGATAATTCTGATTTAATTACTTTTTTGACAGTTTCTTCGGAACGGGAATTTTCATTTTTAAGTGATGTCTTAACTTTATCGATGATGATTTCAACCGTATCTAATCCGATATCGCTTGAAAGGAGTATTTCCTCAATTTCATTGAGCGTTTCTAAATCAATTTTTGCTTTGCCGGTAATTGCCTCGTTTATCTTTCCGATTAATTTTTCGCGTGTCTTCGAGAGTCCATCTTTAATTTTTGTAAAGCTTATCGATTTTAGTATACTCATTTTTTCCCCAATTAATTGCTTCCATTGAGCGAATCAAATAACCAATGATTGAAATGAAAGAGAACATTATACATAAGTACAATAAATATTTATAAAACCAAATATCCTTATCTATTCCACCTATAATTGATAGAATAAAAATTCCTATTATTATCACGGTTGCCTTTCCTAATAAGTTCGATGGTAAAACTCTGCCCAATTTTTTGCTGACATAAATTCCACCTAAAAGGATAAGTAAATCACGGATAATAATTATCCAGAATATATAACCGGGAATCTCCGATAATAAATATAATTTTATTACAACAATAAAAATCAACACTTTATCTGCAAGAGGGTCAATGATTTTACCAAATTCAGTAATCTCATTTCTTTTTCTGGCAATGTATCCGTCAGAGATATCAGTAATAAAAGCAAAAAGGAGAATAGCAATTATTAATGTTCTGTACATGTCGTAAACTTCATAGCTGTTCAGAAGTATCAATAAAGGAACGGCTAAGAATATTCTTACGATACTGATATAATTCGAAAAAGTATTTATTTTACCCACAGAAAAGTTCATAAGCGTGGTAAAAAATTAGTCTTCGTATGCTTCTTTTGAAATACCCATAGAAACCGGAACAGGATAGTTCCCCGAAAAACATGCCGTACAGAAATGCTCGGGTTTATGGTCAATCATAGCTTCGAGCATTTCATCTATAGTTAAGTAACTTAAACTGTCAACCTCTAAATACTTGCGTATTTCTTCAATGTTGCTTTTATACTTATACGCAATGAGTTCTTCTTTAGACGGAAAATCCATTCCGTAATAACACGGACTTACAATTGGAGGTGAAGAAATTCTAATATGAATCGATTTAGGGTTTGCTTCTTTTAGGAGCCGGACAAGCTGCCTGGATGTAGTTCCTCTCACAATTGAATCATCAACCAATACGACGGTATTGTTTTCCAATACTCCTTTAACAGTATTAAATTTTATTCTTACTCCTATTTCCCTTTGCTTTTGTCCAGGCAGAATAAATGTTCTTCCTATATAATGGCTTCGTATCAACCCGATTTCCAATCTTGAAGGGATACCCATTTTTGTGAGCTGTGTTTGATAACCTAAAGCTGCTGTATTAGAACTATCCGGCACACTTATAACAATTACTTTTTCACCGTCAGGATCTTTTACCGGATGTTTTTCTGCTAATGTTTTTCCTAATTTTCTCCTTAGTTTGTCAACATTGGAACCGAATATTCGGCTGTCGGGCCGTGAAAAATAAATATATTCGAACACACAGTGTTTTATTTGAATTTCTTCTTCAGAAATATTAAATGACTTTAACTGCAGCCCATCTGAGCTTTTTTCAATTACAACCATTTCCCCAGGTTCAACATCACGAACGTATTTTGCGGCGTTAATATCTAGGGCACAGGTTTCGGATGTAATAATATATGAACCATTTAATTTCCCGATACAAAGTGGACGGAACCCGTTTTTATCCCTCACACCAATTAATTTATCATCAGTTAAGATTACAATACTGTATGCACCTTTAATCTGACGGAAAGCTTCTTTTATCTGGTCAATCTGATTTTCGAGTTTGCTGCGGGCAATCAGATGGAGAATAACCTCAGTATCGCTGGTAGTCTGAAATATTGCACCTTCTTTTACAAGCTGTTCTCTCAACTCTTTGGCATTTGTTAAGTTTCCGTTATGAGCAATTGACAGATTACCCATACGATAATTCACAACGAACGGCTGAATATTTTTTATTGAGTCGGCTGCACCTGTTGTTGAATAACGGTTATGACCAATTGCAGAATCTCCAATTAACTTTTTTTCAAACAACGAGCCGTCCGAGAAAACTTCAGATACCAGTCCCAAGTTTTTATGAAGAGCAAAAACATTTTTGCCTTTTTCGTTTTTGTGTATTGAAACAATACCTGCAGCTTCTTGTCCCCTGTGTTGTAATGCATGAAGTCCATAATAGGTAATCACAGAGGCATTCTGCGAGCCGGTAACACCAAAAACACCGCAATTGCATTTAGGTTTGTCAAAACTCATAAGATAGCATGATTTTTTTAGGAAGTGAAAATAAAATAAAAAAGGCACATATCCCAATGTGCCTTTTACAGGTCGGAACGGCGGGATTTGAACCCGCGACCCCTACCACCCCAAGGTAGTGCGCTACCCGGGCTGCGCTACGTTCCGATTAAATAAGAGATTTTAATTCAATCAAAAAGTTTTTTACTTCTTCTAAATCACTTTTTAAAGAACTATGTTCAAAAATTTTCTGCTCTTTTAAATTCTCGGTGTTTTTAAATTCAAAAGCTGCTTCACTTGCAGAACTATTTAATATTTTTTTTGCACCTTCTATTGTATATTTTTCTTCACGCAGGAGTTTCTTTATCTGCAGAATTAACTTAATATCTTTATTTGTGTAAATCCGGTTACCCGCCCTGTTTTTCCCAGGCTTTAGCTGGTCAAACTCGGTTTCCCAATAACGAAGGATATATTGTTCAAGACCGGTTAATTTGCTTACTTCACTTATAGAGTAATATAATTTCTTTAACCCAAAGTCTTTCATAATGTTATCTCGTTTGTTACTTAATAAAAATTAAGTATTGTTTTCAATATAAGCAAGATTTCAATTACACTTAAATGATAGATTCAGCATATAACCTCTAACGTCAGCATAAACCGCTACTTTGTTAATCGCTTCAGCAGAAAAACAGCAGCAAGATAACTATTTATTTGAAAGCCTGAGATATAACCATTGCATTTAGAAGCTGTTAACAACGTCTGTCTAAAGTCTTCACGTGATGATAAATTTGAAAGATGTACTTCAATTTTGGGCAATTTACAAATTTCCAGCGCATCTCTTATTGCTACAGATGTGTGTGCGTATCCTCCGGGGTTTATTATTATTCCATTAAAATTGGCTTCTGATTTCTGTATGGCATTTATAATTTCACCTTCTGTATTACTTTGCATAAACTCAAAGTAATCTTCTGGGAACTCTAAACGCAGATTTTTTTCAATCTCGTCTAAGCTAAGATCGCCGTAAACAGAAGTATCTCTTCTATTTAAAAAATTGAGGTTGGGTCCGTTAATTACCAATATTTTCATCTGTTATCATCCATTTCTTCTATAATTTCTCGAAGTTTAGGTGGCAGATAAATCTTATCCACCCCAAGTTCATTTAATGCTGCGGCAAGAGTCATTATTTTTCTTTGCAGGTTACTTAATTTATTTATTACTATTACTTTATTTTCTTTTATGATACAATATCCACCCTTAAAATCTCCCCGCTCAAACCTAACAGTTGCTCCCATTTCTTTTGCAAGCGATTTTAGATCCAGCAGAATATTTTCAAATTCTTTTTCTTTTATTTTCATTGAACTTTTCTTAATGGCTTAAATAAAAATAAACCTATAATCGCAAAGTAGGCAAAGGTTTCAATTAAGGGAAAACTGCCTAATATCGTTATTCTTTCCCTTAATATCTTTACAATTTTGTCTGAATTAAAGCTGCCGGTCAATATTTTTGATACAAGTTCATAGTCTAAAGTGGATAAATAAACTTCAAAAGGAAGTGTAATAAAAATAATTGTAACAGAAATAAATAACCAGCCTTCTTTTTTAAGGTTTATATGAGATGTTATAAGAAATAATATTAGAGATAAAATAAATGCTGGGTACATAATTAAATTATATGTAATTACCGGCAAAAGGATGTTAATTACTTGTGTTAATCCCACTTCATTATACATACTTTTTAACGCCATGTTTTCCGGTTCAAATAAACGAAACACGGTTAATTGTCTACCGACGTATCCCCCGAGCCAAAGGCAAAAGAAAAGCACGGTTAAGAATAAAAAATATTTGGCAGGTTTATTTAAGTTGTTCATGTTAAATTTGTTTTTCGAAAAAATATGAAAAATTTATGACTGTTGCTTCAATTGATATTGGTTCCAACACCGTCCTTCTTTTAATTGCCAAAGTAAAGAAGGATAATAACTTACTTCTCCCAATTCAAAACTATTACCGTTCACCCAGAATAGGAGCAGGAATTGATTATAACAGAGTTATATCCGATGAGGCAATTTACAGACTTATGAACGTTCTTGAAGAGTACCGGGAAATCATCAGCAAGTTTAGCTGCAATAAGACATTGGTTGTTGGTACTTATTCTTTAAGAAATGCTAGAAACTCGCATATTATTTCCCGAAAAATTAGAGAACTTTTTGGCTGGGAACTTAAAATTGTTACCGGCGAAGAAGAGGCAGCTCTTTCTTTTTTGGGGGCAGCATTTCCCTTCTATGCCAATAATCTTTGCAGAGTAATTGACATAGGCGGAGGCAGCACCGAACTTATATTTGGTGACAGTAAAAAAATAATTTATAAAAACAGCTTCAACGTTGGAGTTGTTACTTTAACTGAAAAATTTCAAAAAGAATTTTTATCGTTAAATCCAAATTTGGTTTTGATTGAAAACTATGTTAAGGAAGTTTTTTCATATAAACTTTACCAATCAAATAGAAATTATCATACAATTGCAATTGCCGGCACTCCTACCACACTTTCCTGTATTAAACAAAATCTTAAAGTATATTCGGAAGAAAAAGTAGAAGGTTCAAAATTAACGAAACATGATTTGATTAAAATGATAGAAATACTCAAAATGATGTCTCCTGAACAGGTAAAAAAACGATTTGGCAACGTGGTTTCTGGAAGAGAAGATGTTCTTTTAAGCGGTACAATTATTCTTAAATGTTTAATGGACTTATTAAACACGGAGGAATTAACAGTAAGTGCAAAAGGATTAAGGTACGGTGCAATTATCAGGTACATTATGGGAGTAAAATTAAATTAGAAGAATGGTGCATACAGAACCGCCAACAAATAACCTATGCTCATTATAAGTCCAGTAATAATAGAATAAATTTTACTTCTACTTTGCGAATATGTTGCAAAAATAAAAAGTATCAGACTCCATACAAGCATTATTCCTTCAATAATAGACAAAAGATAAGTAACGGTAGGCTTAATAATCAGCGGTGAAGGATTAAATGTGAACCAGTACTCTCTATACAATGCAAACTCTACTGGGAATAAAATAACGGCAGCAAGCATCTGCGGTATAAACGAATAAATATATAATGAATAATTATCCTTGAATCTTGTTTTTAATCCCAAAGCATTATTTAATAATGTAATTACCAATGCTGCCACTGTTACAATAGCCGAAAAAATTATGATAAAAGTAACCACATTTGTAAACAGTAAAATTTCGGAATAACCTTTGTTAAACAATGCATTTTTTACCTGAAATGAAACCAGCATAAATTTTATGCTCATTATTAATGTAAGCCAGATAACAAAATTTTTATGATCTGCTTGTATAATACTATCGAATGTTTTAACCGGGGATTCAAATATCCCAGCGATAGTTTGGAAAAGGTCAATATTGGGAATACGTGCTCTTAGAAATGAATTGCATTTTTTACATGTTAATCTGTAAAAAGGATTCTCTCCCCCGCAGTTATTACACACTAAAATATGCTTCATCTATTAATTATGCTGTTAAAATTCATTTTAATAGAAAAATTAAATTGTTGAGTAGCCGCATCACTTGAAACATCAAAATCAAAAAGTTGTGCATCGACGTATGCATCTACTAAGTTTAGAAAATATGTTAGACCAATATAAATCGCAAATAGGTCTCTCTGATCTTTATAACCTTCTCTTAGCCTATAATAACGTGCATCACCAGTCGAACTAGTTTTTAGGCTTTCCAGATAAAGCTTCTTGTATTGGTTATATAAGTCGTTGCTATAAGACCACTCATAAGCAAAATAACCAAGGAAACCCCAAATAACAGGAATTTTCAAGTAATTCTCGGTGTAAAATTGTCCTAAACCCGGAACTATTGCGCTGCGAAGAACAGCGCCCCATGCAGATTTTTTCATTACAAAAACTGCCGTGTCATTTGGGACGGTTTGATTGGTTGATTGTTCCGTCTGTGAATAGTTAATAGTGATAAACGCCAAAAGGAAAATCAATATTCTAATTATATGTTTTATCGATGAGTTCAAATAGTTCGAGCAATCGTTCTAATTCATCATTTGAATAAAACTGAACTGTGATTTTTCCGGCACCCTTTTTATTCTGAATGCAGGTTACTTTAGTTCCTAAAATACGCTGCAGTTTTTCTTCGAGCGATCTTTGTGACAGTTCGGCAAGGTTAGAACTTCGTTTGTTTTTATTTTTATTGGTTTCATTAATTTTTTCCGTAAAAGTTCTAACAAATTCTTCGACTTTTCGGACCGAAAGATTCTTTTTAATAATTTTATTCATTAACTCAATTTGAATGGTTTCATTCGGCAGATTTATTAATGCCCTTGCATGCCCGGGGGAAATTGTTTCCTTAATTAGAGCCTGCTGAATTTCCTTAGGCAGCTTTAATAAACGGATTGTATTTGTTATTGTGGATCGTTCTTTTCCTACTCTTAATGCGATTTCTTCCTGCGTGAGATTGCATTCATCCATTAGTCTCTTATAGGCATTAGCAATTTCAATCGGGTTTAATTTTTCTCTTTGAATATTCTCTATCAAAGAGAGTGCAAGCATTGTCTCTTTTGAATCTACTTTAATTATGTAAGCCGGGATTTCTTTATAGCCAATCTCTTTGCATGCTCTTAATCGTCTTTCTCCGGAAATTAATTCATAATTGTTCGAGTCACTTCTTCGGACTGTAATCGGCTGGATTAATCCATTCTCAAGGATCGATTTTTTTAATTCGTCTAAAGCAGACTGATCAAATTCTATTCTTGGCTGGTAAGGATTCGGAGAAATTTTATCAGCAGGTATTTTTGCAAGAAAATCTACTGATTTCCCGTTGTCGAATTGAATTTCTTTATTAGGAATAGCAATAGGAGTATCGAACTTATCTTTTGCCTGCGGATTGATCAACGCATCAAGACCTCTGCCTAAGCCGGGTTTCATTTTACTCAACTTTGAATTCCTTTTGGTTCTAAATTATTCTTTTGAATTAGTTCCGATGCAAGAGAAATATAATTTTGAGCTCCGATTGAACTTGCATCATAAAGAATGACCGGTTTGCCATAACTGGGAGCTTCTGTAATTCGTATGTTTCTGTGAATTACTGTATCAAACACTTTTTGTCCGAAATATTTTTTCACTTCGCTTACTACCTGGTGCGATAATCTAAGTCTTACGTCAAACATAGTCAATAATACTCCCTCAATTGTTAAATCAGGATTCGAATTTCTTTTTACTATGTTTATTGTGTTTAATAATTGACCTAAGCCTTCCAAAGCAAAATATTCGCACTGCACCGGAATTAAAACCGAATCGGCGTATGTGAGTGCATTAAGAGTAAGAAGTCCAAGTGACGGCGGGCAATCGATAAAAACAAAATCGTACTCATCATTAATAGAACCCAGAGCATTTTTTAAAAGGTATTCTCTTCCCTCCATATTTACCATTTCTACTTCAGCGCCGACCAAGTTTATAGTTGCAGGCAGAATATCAAGAAACGGCATGTGCGACTTAATAATACAGTTATCAGCATTTTCAAGACCGACCAGAACTTCATAAATAGATTTTTCCGGTCTCTCAAGTCCAATTCCACTTGTAGAATTGGACTGAGGATCAATATCTATCAACAGTGTCTTAAATTCTGCAGCAGCAATTGAAGCAGAGAGATTTATTGCAGTCGTAGTTTTCCCCACCCCGCCTTTTTGATTAGCTATTACTATTTTTTTTGTCATTCGTTTAAAGAGCTAAAGTTCAATTTCCTGATTAAAATTCAGCACTATACAATTCTTCCCAACAGCTTCTACCTTCTTTTTGAATTCATAAGGATCGGCATTAATAACTGGGAATGTATTGTAGTGCATTGGTATTGCCGTTTTCGGGTTTGCTAGTTCAACTGCTTTAACAGCATCGTCAATTCCCATCGTAAAATTGTCGCCGATCGGTACAAGCATATAATCCAGCGGATTCATTTCGCCGATTAGTTTCATATCATAAAACAAACCTGTATCGCCGCAGTGGTAGATAGTTTTACCCTCGATAAAAAGCAGAATACCTGCCGGCTCACCGCCATAAGTTCCATCGGGTGTCATCGAGCCATGATGAGCGATTGTAAATTTGATTCTGCCAAAATCAAATTTATGACTGCCTCCGATGTGCATATTATGTGCTTTAAAACCTTTGTCTGCGCAATAATTTGCTAATTCGTTCACACAAATAAAAGTGGAGTTACAACGTTTTGCAATCTTAAATGCATCTCCTATATGATCTCCGTGAGCGTGGCTTAATATAATATAATCGGCAGTAATATCGGATTGTTTCACCGGGGCATTTGGGTTTCCTTCAAGGAACGGGTCGATGAGGATCGAAATTTTGTTATCCGTTGTGATTTGAAATGCAGAGTGTGAAAAATATCTTAATTTCATTTTGTCACCTCTTTGTTTTTAATGATTCTACTAAAGTATTTATGTCTTTGCCTTATTCACCTGCTCGAATAAGCCTCTTAAACTTTTTTCGCCGGAGGCTTTCAAACTGTTTGATAAATAATTTCTAAGAGCTTCTTTTGAAAGACCTCTTTTTAATCTACCCGACTCAGCAATAGAAATACTTCCTGTTTCTTCAGAGACAATAACGCTTAGAACATCAGCCTGTTCGCTGATTCCCAAACCCGCACGATGTCTCATTCCTAAAGATACGCCGTCTACATTCATAATTGAAGATAAAGGCAGAGTGCATCTTGCTGCTTCAATCATATCATTACGGATAATAACGGCACCATCGTGTAAAGGCGAACGCGGAAAAAAAATCGAACGCAGTAAACTTTTGCTCACCCTTGCATTTATTATTTCACCGGTTTCCGATACACCTCTTATTCCTGCTGACTTAACAATTATAATTAAAGCACCATGCTGATGCTGTGATAGCTCAAAAGCAGTTTCTGTTATAACATCTGCTAATCCGCTTTCATCGCTTTTTATAAACATTTTAAAAAACGGACTCCTTCCTACGAGCACGAGAAGCCTTCGTATTTCCGGCTGGAATAATATTATAAAAGCAATTACCCAGATATCTGAAATTAATTTTAGGAGCCATCCAAGTGCTTTAAAGTTTGCCGCTTGAGCAAAGAAAGAAAGAATTAATACTATCACCAGACCATAAAAAATCTGCGCAGCAATTGTTCCACGTATTACCGAATAAAGCTTATAAAATATGAACGTAACTAAAGCAATATCGATAATATCTAACAAAGAGACCGAGATAAATCCTATTTTAAAAAGTTCAAACACGTTCAAGCTGCTCGGGGTTTTCTATATATTTATTCATTCTGCTTGCGATTAGTGCTTTCTTTACATCGTGAGTTCGTATTAGTCTCGCACCATTTTTGATTGCAATGGTTTCGGCGGCAAGTGTAGGTTCTTCCCTTTTTGTAACGTCAAGCTCAAAAACTTTGCCTATAAATGATTTTCTGGAAAGACCAATTGCAATCGGTGCACCGATGCCTTTGAACTCATTCAATCTTTTTATTAATTCATAATTATCAAATACTCTTTTTCCGAATCCGATGCCAGGATCGATAAAGACAGTTTTAACACCTTCTTTTTTTGCAGAGTTTACTTTGGAAAGCATGTAATCATATACTTCTGAAACAACATCTTCGTAGAAAGGATTATCTTGCATATTTTTCGGTTTACCTTTCATGTGCATTAAAATTAGACATGCATTATGCTTCACTGCCGTAGATAAAATTTTTTCGTCGAAACCGAAGGAACTGATGTCGTTAATTATTTTAGCGCCGCACTTACATGCTTCATCAGCAACGACAGATTTTGTAGTATCAATTGAAATTATTGCTTCAGGCTTTTTTTCAAGAACGCCTTCGATTACCGGAATAACTCTTCTTAATTCTTCTTCTTGGCTGACAGGTTCCGAACCTGGGCGCGAAGATTCACCGCCGATGTCGATTATATCTGCGCCTTCGTCTAATAACTGTAAAGCGTGCTCGACAGCATTTTTTTTGTTAAAATATTTGCCTCCATCAGAAAATGAATCGGGTGTGACATTAACAATTCCCATAACAAGTGCATTTTTCAACGGGAAAAAATTTTTGCCGACTGATATTGATTGTTCCTCATATTCAGTAAAGTTTTTTATTGTCTTCGAGACTTTAAACCCAAGATCTTCATTCCCAATCGAAAGAATTTCTTTAGCAAGTTCCTTAAATATTCCGATTGAACCAAGTGCAAGAAGGTCTGAATGTTCGACTTCAGTTGTGTCGGCGGTATAACAAATTTCCTTGTTCGAAAGAATTATCTTTTTTACCCTCTGAGCAAGTTTTGATTTAATTTTTCTTATTTCCAATCCAAGCAGATCCTTTTCATAAAGATCACGGAAAATATTGTATTTAGTACTGTACCTCTTAAAAACATTGAGATAATAAATATTGATAAGTTGGATTGTCAAAATCCTGCTCCGAAATCTTTTTAAAACCCGTACAAAATAATAATGATAATTTACCTAAAAATTAAAGAAAATCTTAAAAAGAAATGAAAGAAAGATTTGTTTTTACGAAATCAAATTTTTTAATTCAACTGCGGCGGCGGTTATGTTATCGCTGTTAAAAATTGATGAACCTGTTACAAATACATTACAGCCGGCTTTCGAGATTGCCTTAATGTTTTTCTTATCAATGCCGCCGTCCACCTCAATTAAAAAGTTTAAGCCGTCTTCAGATCGAATTTTTTTTAATTCTTTTATTTTTTTCAAAGTTGACTCAATAAATGTTTGTCCACCAAAACCGGGATTAACCGACATCAGCAATACTAAATCAACATATTCAAGAATATTTTCAAGTGTGTTTAGCGGCGTGGCAGGATTTAACGCAACTCCCGCTTTACACTTCAACTCGTGAATTTTCGAAATTGTTCTGTGAAGGTGCACTACTTCTTCCTGATGAACAGAAATATAATCAGCGCCGGCTCTTGCAAAATCTTCCAGAAAATTATCCGGTTTTTCAATCATTAGATGAACGTCAACAGGAAGCTTTGTACTTTTTCTAACCGCAGAAACAATTAGCGGACCGAATGTAATGTTTGGAACAAATTTGCCATCCATAACGTCGCAATGAATCCAGTCTGCCCCGCCCAATTCCGCATATCTGATTTGCTGAGATAGATTTTTAAAGTCAGCCGATAAAATTGAGGGAGCTAAAATTTTTTTGTCATTCATTTAATTAATTCCCGGAACGGTTTGTTTGACTTGTGTTAAAACTACATTTACGCTGTCCCCCAATGAAAGAAGTGTCCCTTCGCCCGGCTGCTGATCAACGACTGTGTTTGGTAAAAGTGTTGTTGAATGAATGTAAGTCATTTTACCGAGCCGGAGTGAATTTAATTTTAAAATATGTGCAGCTTCTTCTAACGATTTACCTAAAATATTCGGAACCCTTATCATTCCAATGTTTGGTCCAATACTTACTTTTATATTTACACTGTCCCCTTTTGTTAAATTTTTCCCTTCAGCATATTCCTGCTCTACAATTGTGTTAGCAGGCAGATCCGATCTAACACTGTCTACTTTTCCTATTTTTAAGCCGAGTCTGTCAAGTGTAATGCGTGCATCTCTTATAGATTTATTTACCAGTAAAGGCATTCTTATTTGGGGTTCTCCGCCGCTTATGGTTAAATAAATTCTACGGTTTTCTTTAACAATTGTGCCTGCGAAAGGTTTTTGAAAAATTACTTCATCTTTTGCGTATTTTTCATCGTAACGGGTGGTTTGAATGATAGGATTTAAGTCTGTTTCTTTTAATTTGTCAATAGCTTCTTCTTTATTGAGTCCAACAACATTCGGTACTTTGTATTCTTTTGCGCTTACGTAATACGGGAGCACAATATCGTTCAAAATAATTAAAATTACAGCAAAAACTAAAAAAATAGACGCAAAATAGATTAAAATTTTTTTTAATATCCTATTCATGTATCAAATATATTAAATAGAGAATTATTAACAAAATTATCGATTTAATAAGATTTTATTACGAATTTTAGACTAAACAATTACAATAATTTATTCGAGGTGAAAATATGAACTCAAGTATCTGCATTTTCGAAGACGAAAAGTATTTGAATTTTTTACCGTTGTGTTACAGCAGACCCGTTTTTGATTTAAGATGCGGTATTAATTTACTTAAGGAAAAAGTATTTCGGCATTTTAAGAGTCAAAATAAAATTCTTTACTGCCGCGATTATTTAGTTGAGAAAGTAAAATCCGAAAATCCTAAGTTCCTTGTTAATGAATTGAAAGGCGATGAAATAATTTTTATTAATGCAAGACTACTGCTCAGCAGCGATTTAGTTCGTGAAATTAAAAAAGAAAAAGACGATATTATTTATTACAGTGAAAATTCGGTCGCTGCAGCAAAGATAAGTAAGAAAAATCTCAATGTTGTTTTCGAAAAATTCCCCGGAATATTGAGTTTTCAGGAATTGCAGCTCCGTTCGATGAAGATCAAAACTAATTCGTTAAATTACATCTGGGACTTAATAAAGGAAAATGGAAATCAAATTGTTTCCGATTACTATGCAGTTATAAAGAACCAAAAAAATTTTGCGGGCAGGAAATTTGACGGCGCTTATCTAATTAATAAAAAGGAAAT
Source organism: Melioribacter roseus (assembly GCA_020722085.1). Lineage (GTDB taxonomy): Bacteria > Bacteroidota > Ignavibacteria > Ignavibacteriales > Melioribacteraceae > Pyranulibacter. The sequence continues at coordinate 8,909 of DYLN01000001.1, read as the reverse complement.
TTTTATAGGAGAAGGGACAAAAATTTATCCTACTGTTGTTATTGATGCTTCCGATGGCCCGGTTTATATCGGGAAAAATGTGACAATACTTCCCAATTCTGCAATTCAGGGACCGGCATTTATCGGAGATAATTCCATAATTAAAATGAAGGCATCAATTTATCACGATACAAGCATAGGCGACGTTTGCAAGGTTGGCGGAGAAGTGGAAGGGTCGATAATTCATTCCTATTCAAATAAACAGCACGACGGATTTTTGGGCCACGCTTACCTCGGCAGTTTTGTAAATTTGGGTGCGGATACAACAAACAGCGATCTAAAAAATAATTACAGTAAAGTTTCTGTGATGCTAAATAATAAGTCGATTGATACTGGCATGCAGTTTTTAGGCTTGATAATGGGAGATCATTCCAAAACTGGAATTAATACAATGTTTAATACGGGGACAATTGTTGGCTTTGCATCAAATATATTTGGAACCGGGTTTCCTCCTAAGTATGTCACTTCATTTGCTTGGGGAACCGCCGATTCTTTCGAAACGCATGATTTGCAAAGAGCTATGAAAACCGCAGAGATTGTAATGGGCAGAAGAAAAATTGAATTCGGTTCAATAGAAAAAAAATTGTTTCAAAAGATATTTGAGTTAACTGAAGAAGAAAGGAAATCTTTCCGCGAATCGAAAAAGTTATCCTAGCTTTGCATGACAGCAAATTCGATAAAAACATAAGTAAGTATGAGATGCAATTATATAAAAATTATTATTATTTACTCCGGTGTGTAGATGAACTGAATGAAAAATTAAAAAACAAAAAAATATTCTCGGCATTTACTCAAGAAAAAGAAAAACTTTATCTGCATATTCCTCAACCTGATTATCCGGACTATCATTTAATTTTTTCAACAGATTCGAAGTTTTCAATTATTTATCAAAAAGAAATTCACCATAAAGCGAAAAAAAATGTCACGGAATTTTTTAGTGAACATTTGCCGGATAAGATTCTAGAGTTTTCTATTGCTCATAACGATAGAATAATCAAAATAGCAATGCAAGACTCAGATCTATATTTTATGATTCGTGGGGCACTAACAAATATATTTTTAGTTGATAAACAAGGTACAGTACAAACCTTCAAGAAATCTAAAAAACTGGGAAATGCAGAAGAAATTAAGAATGAACTTATAAGTAGAAATTATATCAATGCAATTGCGAACTATATTTTAGATTTAGGAAACATCGATGCAGAACAGATAGGTAAACAGATTCCTTCAATCAGCAAAGATATTTTAATAGAATTTGGGTTGAGAAAATATTCTCTGCCGGAACTGCCGGTTCTTATTAATGAAATACTTATTTCGCCTATCTCCGTATTTTATTCGAATGAACAAAGAGAAGCTTTATTTATGCCGCAGACGTTCAAACAAATAAAAATGCCTTCTGCTGCAAAATCATTTGATAATTATTTGAGTGCAGCGGGCTATTTTACAGCCATGCTGCACAAAACTTCCGATTACGGCTCACTTATTGCTGCTCTTCAAAAACATGTTAAAAAGGAACTTGAGAAAGCAGTCGAGAAACTAAATAATTTGAAAGCCCGAATTGATAACGGGTCAAAAGAAAAACTTTACCATTTGTATGGAAATTTACTTTTAACAAATCTAAATAAATTGAATAAAGGAATGGAAGAAATTGAGCTTGAAGAATATGAATCTGGCGAAAAAGTCAAAATAAAATTGAACCCTAAGCTTTCTGCCTCTGAAAATGCTAATGCTTATTTTGATAAAGCAAGATCGGAAAAAATAAATTTTACCAAGTCTGTAGATTTATATAATTCAACAAAAAAATCGTTAGAACAGCTGCAAAAATATGAGGAAACCCTTAACGCTAATCCCCCTGTTGATAAGTTGGAAGAGTTAAAAAAAATTTTTAAGATACATACCGGGGCAATGAAAGAACAACAGCAGAAAAGTCCTAAATTCAGGCATTATATCGCTGCTGGTAAATTTCATATCTATGTTGGCAAAGACAGTAAGAATAATGATTTGTTGACAACAAAGTTTGCAAAACAAAACGATTACTGGTTTCATGCAAGAGGTTCTGCCGGCTCACATGTTGTACTGAGAGTAGAAAGGGCAAAAGAAGGGGTGCCGAAATCAATTATTAGATTTGCTGCCTCTATAGCCGCATTTTACAGTAAGGCTAAAACATCTTCGCTTGTACCGGTAAGTTACACACAAAAAAAGTTCGTAAGAAAAAGAAAAGATTTGGAGCCTGGACAGGTAATTTTGTCAAAAGAAGAAGTCATAATGGTAAAACCGGAGATACCGGCTGATTGCGTTGCAACAGAAGATTAACAAATTTTTCTCCGACTATAAGATTGAATGGTTGAATTGATGAATAAATGAAAAACAATTGTGCCCTTGAAACCATTCAAACATTTCCCGGATTACTTGGACATCCATTCAATCATTTGTCTATTTATTCAGTTCGTTGCTGATTGCTCGAAGTCTCTATTCTTATTAATTTTCAATATGGAATTGAAGCAAATAAATATCAAAAAAATGCTGTTGATTGTTTTTTCTGCGGCGGCAGTTGGAATGATATATAATTCAATTTCCCCAGATGGTATTGAATTTATCGGACATAAAAAGAATTTAAAAAACGCATCGGAGCCTGACTTAACAGAAATCAATTCGAAAACGGGTATAAAACGGTCTGATTTTTCAATCTTAAAAATTTCACTGCAGCAGGCTTACCAAATCTTCAGAGATTCTTCTAGTCTATTTATTGATGCACGTGATAGATGGGAGTTTGCCGATGGACATATTCCGAACTCAATAAACTTAGCCGAATACAAATTTGAGCCGGCTTCGCCGATAGTAAAATCACTTGACAAAAATGCTGGTTATGTTATTTACTGCGGTGGAGATGACTGCGAGGTAAGTTTAAGACTGGCTGAAGAAATGGAAAAAATCGGCTTTAACAAATTGTTTGTATTTGAAGGCGGCTGGAAAGAATGGGTAAATGCAAACTATCCGGTTGAGAGTGACAGATAAAATGAATTTTGAAAGAGAGAAAGTACTTGCATTTTTTTTAGTCAGAATATTTATTTCTCTTCTCTTCATTTATTCCGGTTTAGAAAAAATTAAAGACATTTCCACTTTTGCAGTAGCGATTGAAAATTATCATATTATGCCATATGCTGTAATAAACCTTACTGCTGTCTGGCTGCCGTGGATAGAAGTGTTCACAGGCGTACTTTTATTCTTCAATTTTTATCCCAAAGAAAATCTCGCAATAATTTTTTTGCTAATCTCTATCTTTACGATTGCCGTTGCCTCTGCCATAATGAGAGGGATTAATATTGACTGCGGATGTTTTGGAGCTATGGGGACACAAAAAACCAGCATACAAAAAATAGTTGAGAATATTCTGCTTCTAATTGCTATTGCTGTTCTTTTCTTGGGTTATCGAAAGAAAAATTCAATGCAACTTCTAATTGATGCTAATGAAAAAAATCGATAAGAGTAAAGTAAAACGAATATTGATAATAAAATTACGCGGTATAGGCGATGTGGTTTTATCCACAATTGTAGTGAAAAATCTCAAGAAAGATTTCCCTGATAGTGAAATAAGTTATTTAACCGAGGAACCTTCAAAACCGGTTCTCGAAAATATTTCGCTGATCAAGAATGTGTTAGTGCTTGAAAAGATGACACTGTTAAATAAAATTAAGATGCTCCTTTTGCTCCGGCAGTACAGATTTGATCTTATTCTGGATTTTTATTCTAATCCGACTACAGCACTATTTACCTTTTTAAGTGGCGCAAGATACAAAGCGGGTTTTCCCTATAAAGGAAGAAAATATGCCTATAATTTGTTTGGTCCGGCAGAAAGGAATAAGTATCATGCTGCCTTACTGCATATTGAATTTTTAAAAATGTTAGGTATTGAGTCATCCGAAAAAGAGATTTTATTCCAATTAAATAACGAAGATAAATTATTTATTAATAATTTCTTATCAAGAATAGTTAAAGATAAAAAAATGCTCGTTGGTCTTTGTCCAACTGGAGGGTGGAGTTCAAAGAAATGTGATCCGGCAAAACTGGCCGAGATTGGAAATCATATTACCCAAAAATACGATGCTAATGTACTTATCATTTGGGGACCTGGAGATGAAAACGATGCAAAGGATATTTTATTAACGATGAAAACAGAAACTACTTACCTTGCTCCCAAAACCAATTTACTGCAAATGGCAGCAATGATTTCAAAATGTACTTTTGTGATATGCAATGACAGTGGACCGATGCATATTGCTGCTGCATTGAAAGTGCCGGTATTAGCATTATTTGGTCCTACCGACCCAGAGCTTCAGGGTCCATTCGGCGAAAAGCATGAATGGATAAACCTGCTGGAGCTCGACTGTATTAAATGCAATTTGCTTGAGTGCCCGAAAAATCATGAATGCTTTTTGCAGCTTCCTATTAGGCACATTATGGAAAAAGTTGATTCTTTAATTAAAAAAAACGGACTGCAGGTTTGATAAAAAAAATTGAGAAATATTTTAAGAAAATTGTTCTTAGATTACTTTTGTTAAGAAGTTCAAAAAGCAAATCGGTTGTGGAATTTCCCCGCTTCGATTCGGACTCAAGAATTTTATTTATACGACTCAATAGAATTGGAGATGCACTTGTAACTACTCCACTTCTGCGTGCTGTTAAACTTCAGCTAAAATGTAAAACAGCAGTTCTTGCAGATAAAAACAACTATTTTATTTTTGACAATTACGGAATTGCAGATGAAGTAATTATATTTGACAAAAAGCCTGCAAAGTTCAGAAGTTTGCTTCATAAATTAAATTCCGAAAAGTATGATGCAGTTATTGACCTTCACGATGATGTTTCCACAACAGTTAGTTTTATTATTGATTTGCTTAAAATTCCCATAAAGATTGGTTTTAAAAAAGGAACGGAAAACTTATATACACATTTGGTAGACAAACTCGATTCTAAGAAACATCACGTAATTGAAAGGGTCATGAAATTCAGCAAGCTTCTAAATTTGGAATTAGATAATTCTGAGATGAATATTTTTTATCAGCCGAGTGAAAATTCTCTGCGTGCAGCAGATGAATTTCTTTCAAAAAATTTTTATAAAAAAAAGTTTACTGTCGGCATAAATATTTCTGCCGGCAGCCAAGCACGCTATTGGGGAACAGATCAATACAAAAATCTTACTGCTTTACTCCGCAAATATGATATAAATGTTCTTTTGATGTGTGCCGAAAATGATTTAGCAAAAGCATTTGAAATTAGCTGCAACACTTTACCAGTATTCTACCGCAAAAGCTTTGATGAATTTGCTGCTATGATTCCGAAATTGAATTTGTTGTTTACACCGGATACATCTATCGTTCATGTTGCCTCTGTTTTTAAGATTCCGGTATTCGGCATTTATGTAAAATATAACACTGACGATGTTATATGGTATCCTTATAAATCAGATTATGAATGTGTTGTTACAGAAGAGCCCACATTAAAAAATATTAGGTACGAAACAGTTGAAAAAAAATTTATTCCATTTTTGGAGAAATATTTATATGGCAAAAGAGATCCCCGCTTGTAAAAATTTTACAGGATATAAACCGTGTTTCCCCGATCATAATTGCTGGGAAGACGGGTGTAAAGAAATGAATCCTTTAGGTACGAAAATCCTAATAATTAATCTTGATGCAATGGGCGATGTTTTGATGACAACAGCGCAGCTTCCGGCAATTAAAAGAAAATATCCTCAGTCGACAATTTGGTGGCTAACTCTCAAAAATGCTGCCGGACTGCTGTTAAACAATCAATATATTGATAAAGTGCTTGCTTACAACCATGAATCGCTTTCTATTTTAGATGTTGTAGAGTTTGATGTAGTTATGAATGCCGACAAATCTCTTGCTTCCGGCTCGGTAATGATGAAAATAAAATCGAAAGAAAAGCTCGGATTTGGAATAAATTCAAACGGACAAATAATCCCTTTAAATAAAGGGGCAGAATACAATTATCGGCTCGGAATGGATGACCATCTAAAGTTTAAAGTTAACAAACGAACCAGACAGGATTATTTGTCGGAGACTTTCAATCTCGATTACAAACGTGATGAGTACGTCTTCAACTTTACTGAAGATGAAATCGAATTTATCGATGAGTATAAAGAACAAATCGGCATTGAAGCCAATGACGAAATAATAGGATTTAATACCGGCTGTTCTCTTCTCTACCCCAACAAAAAAATGACTGTTGAACAGCATGTTACGTTAATTGAAAAGTTCATATCCCACAACAGATTTAAAATAATGCTGTTAGGCGGACCTGAAGATGCAGAAAGAAATGATGCAATAGCAAAAGCTTTCGGCAGTGGAGTAATAAATACTCCAGTAAATCAAGGTGTACGTAAAGGTGCATGTTATGAGAGTATTCCTGATGTTATTATTACAGGTGATTCTTTCGGGATGCATCTGGCAATCGCTCTTAAAAAATATGTAATTGCCTGGTTTGGACTGAGCTGCTGGACAGAAATTGATTTGTATGATAGAGGAGTCAAAATTATTCCCGAGGGACTTTTTTGTGCACCATGCTGGAAAAAAGCTTGTCCTTATAATCTTGAGTGCATTCAAATGATTGATCTCGAAAAAATTGAGGCAGAAACAATTTCATACTTTAACAGAAAAAGAAATGAAAAGAAAAAGAATTGATTTACTTGATAGATTTGAAAGAGTAAAACGCCCTCTTATTTTGGATGGCGCAATGGGAAGTTTATTGCAGCAGAAAGGGGTCATCAAGACTGACAACATTCTTTGGTCGGCTGTTGCTAATCTTACGAATCCCAAACTTGTTAAACAAATTCACATTGAATATATCAAAAGCGGAGCCGATATTATTACCACAAATACATTCCGCACTAATCCTCTTGTTTTTAGGAACAGTATACTTGATGTCAATTACAACGAGTTTGTTCAAAATTCCGTTTCAATTGCTTTGAATGCAGCTAAGAATAAATCCGTTATTGTTGCAGGTTCAAATGCGCCAGCAGAAGATTGTTATCAAAAAGACCGAAAAGCAGCTAAATATGATCTTGAGTATAATCATAAAAAACACATTGAATTACTCTGGGAAAGCGGCGTGGATATTATTTGGAATGAAACTCAAAGCCACATGGATGAAATAAAGATAATTTGTGAGTTCTGTTCCAAGAATAAGCTTCCGTTTATTATCAGTCTTTTTTTCGATGAGAATATAAATTTACTTAGCGGTGAACCATTGCCCGAAGCTGTTGATTTTATTTCTTCTTATTTACCTACTGCTATTGGTTTTAACTGTATTGGGGAATCAACAATGGATAAATTTCTTAGCAGTTATTTTCCAAAATATAATTGGGGTTTTTATTTGAATTGCGGTCCCAGCGATTATACGGCGAAAGAAATTAAATGTGCAGTCAATGAAAAAGAATATCTAAAAATTGTAAAACAGTATCTTCCGCTGAAGCCGGTTTTTTTAGGTGCCTGCTGCGGCTCAAATCCAAAACATATTTCTGCAATAAAAAAATATTTTGATGAACATTATAAAAATTAAAGCGCCAGCAAAAATTAACATCGGGCTGTACGTCCTTTCAAAAAGAAACGACGGTTATCATAATATTTTAACTTTGTTTTATCCAGTGGAAAATCTCTTCGATGAAATCACAATTGAAAAATCCGGTAATTTTTCTTTTGTCTGTAATTGCGCGGAGTTGAAAGATGACAAATCGAATCTTGTAATCCGGGCAAAAAATCTAATAGAAAAATATTCCGGAGTAAGTATAAATGTTAAAATAGATTTAATAAAAAACATTCCAATCGGTGCGGGATTAGGCGGCGGCAGTTCGGATGCGGCGGCAGTTCTTAAAGGATTAAATTATTTATTTGGTTTAAAAATTGACCTGCTTACATTAAAATCGTTAGCTCTTGAATTAGGCTCAGATGTGCCGTTTTTCATAAATAAGAATACGGCAGTCGGGTATTCACGCGGAGAGGACCTACAGGAGATAAATTTTAAAATTAGGAAACCAATTTTAATCGTAAATCCGGGAATTCATATTTCAACTAAAGAGGCTTTTCAAAACATTAAGCCTCAAAAAAAAGATTTTGATTACTCAAAACTACTTCAAGATGCAGAACCGAATTATAAAATGATGCGTGAAGCTCTTTCAAATGTTTTTGAAGAATATGTATTTGGCAAATACAAAGAAGTTTCAGAAATAAAAGAAAAAATGTATTCAAACGGCGCCTTGTTCAGTTTAATGTCCGGCAGCGGCTCTACTGTTTACGGCATTTTTGAAAATTTTTCCGAGGCTGAAAAAACATATAAATGCTTTCCAGAGAATTATTTCAGATTTATAAGTAACCCAGATCTATAGGATTATCTTTGATTTTCTTCGGCTGCTAAATTATAAGGCAGACTAAGAATAAAACATGAACCCGGCATGTCAGGCTTTGCCAATTTTGAGGGGCTTTTAACTTCTATTTTCCCTTTGTGTCTTTCAATAATTTCTTTTACTAAAGTGTTAGTCCCAATCCGCTTCCCTCTGTCTTTAGTTTCCCGATAACTTCTAACTCGTCTATTTCAACAACAATTAAATGTTCAATATCCAATTCTCAACTCTCAATATTCAAGAGCAATTGAACATTGTTTATTGAGTATTGATTATTGAGAATTTTTTCGTGGAAAGCAAAAATAATTTTCAATTCTCAACTCTCAATATATTCAACGGCAATTGAACAAACAGGGAACAAGTGAAATTCTGGGGAAATAATTCAGAAGTTTGTTCAAAAAAATAGTCTTATGAGGCTGACCAAAAAGTAATCTTTTTATTTATCTTAGCC
>DYLN01000181.1 GCA_020722085.1 Melioribacter roseus | reverse complement strand
TCAAGTCTGCCAGCCATCTTTCAGCCATAGGCTGATAAATTTTTTTTGGGGGGGGGTGGACTTTTACAATCAAGAAAAAAATTTGTAAAAATTGCGGACGGAATATAAGCTTTTCTGTTCAGCCGGTAGTAAAGCCTATACAATTTAATCTTTGCGAACTTTGCGCCTGCTTTGTGTTCTTTGCGGTAAAAGAAAAAAAAGATTAAACGCGAAGAGCGCGAAGAATTTGCTAAGACCGCCAAGGATAAATAGATCTAAAAATTATGCAGAGCGTGCAAGTTAGCTCTTCTCTACAAAGTAACGGATTTTTTGCCTGAATATATTTCTCAACTTTCCTAATTTACCGCAACACAAATTAGACTTTTAACTTTGCCGAATTACAAACTGATTATCCAATACGACGGAACAAATTATGCCGGCTGGCAGATTCAGAAAAATGCGGTAACAGTGCAGCAAAAAATTACCGATGCAATTGAAATTATCACAAAAGAAAAAATTAACTTAATCGGCTCAGGAAGAACGGATACGGGAGTTCATGCTCTGGGACAGGTTGCTAATTTTAAATCATCCGAAAAATTAGATCTTTATAAATTCCAGTATTCGCTTAATTCACTGCTGCCAAATGATATTTCAATTATTACATCCGAAGAAATCAACGAAAATTTTCATGCCAGATTTGATGCCAAAGACAGATCGTATTTTTATCTTATTTCTAAAATAAAATCTCCTTTTTATGATAAATATTCTTTTAGACTTCCTTTCGTGTCAAAAGTTGACGTTGATTATATGAATAAAATCAGCAGAGCACTTCTTGGCAGACACGATTTTACATCTTTTGCGAGAAAAAATGCCGAAATAGAAAATAAGATGTGTCAAATCCAAGAAATACACTGGAAAGACAAAAAAGATTTTCTTCTTTTTTTCATCAGGGCAGATAGATTTTTACACGGAATGGTAAGAACAATAGTGGGCACTCTGTTAAAATCTGCTGAAAAGAAAACGGATGAAAATTATATATTAGAGTTGTTGAATAAAAAAGATAGAGAAACTGCCGGCGAAGCAGTTCCAGCGAAAGGATTATTCTTATACAAAGTGAGGTATTAAATGATCGATTTAAAAAATAAAGTAACGTTAATTACAGGCGGCTCACGCGGAATTGGTGCCGCATGCGTTGAATATTTTACAAAAGCAAATTCACAAGTTGCTTTTACTTTTGTTCGCTCACAAAACAGAGCCGATGAGCTGGTAAAAAAATTCGGGAAAAATACAAAGGTAAAAGCATACAAGGTAGATATGCAGTCGGAAAAAGAGATTAACTCATGTGTTGAAAAAGTAATTCAAGAATTTGGGAAGATAGATATTCTCGTTCACAATGCTGGAATCTGGAATGACGGCACGCTGGAGAAAATGACTCTCGAACATTGGGATGAACTTCTGCGTATAAATCTAACCTCAAATTTTTTGTTTGTCAAGTCTGTTGTTCCCTATATGAAAAAAAATAATTTTGGCAGAATAATAAATATTTCTTCAACTGCAGGACAAAGGGGAGAAGCTTTTCACTCGCATTACGCTGCATCAAAAGGAGGAATAATTTCTTTTACCAAATCACTTGCTGTAGAACTTGCGCCTTACAATATTACAGTTAATTCGGTTGCGCCGGGCTGGGTCGATACAGAAATGAACAATGGCGTATTTGCAGATAAATCTTATAAAGAGGAAGTTAGAAAAGGAATTCCTGTGGGGAGAATTGCTTCGGCAGAAGACATCGCCGGACCGATATTATTTTTAGCCTCCGATCTTGCACGGCATATTAACGGAGAAATTCTCAACGTTAACGGGGGAAGCGTTCTTTGCGGCTGACCCGAAAGGCATGTTACTTTATGCTTGGGAATTGAGTATTGTTCATTGAATATTTTCCCCTGCAAATAAATTCTCGATAACCAATATTCAATAGTCAATGTTAAATTTAAGAACTTTGAAAATCTGGAGAGTAAATCAATAAATGGAATTTCTTTCGTACTTACATCCCCGCATAGTTCATTTTCCGGTTGCTTTGTTTATCACATATTTTTTATTTGAAGCAGCCGGAATTTTTTTTAAGAAAGATTTTCTTAATAAATCAGCATATCTGCTGTTAATATTAGCGGTTTTATTCTCTGTAATTGCAGTACTTACCGGCAATCAGGCAAACGAATTATTAAAGGAAAAAGTACCCGAGGCTGCTAAAAAAATAAATGCACTTATTAACCAGCATGAGAACTTTGCAACCTTCACTTTATGGTACTACTTTGGCGTACTTATTTTACGAACATATTTAATTGTCAAGAGAAAATTTAACGGAGATATTAAATATCTGATTATTATTTTTGGTGCAGGCGGATGTGTACTTATTTATTTAACAGCGCTTTACGGCGGCGATCTTGTTTATTTTCATGGCGTTGGAACCAGTCTTTATGGAATAAAATAATATTACCACGAAGTGGTTGATTAAGATGAAAAAAGTATTTTTTCTTTTGATTTTATTTACTGCATCTGCAAACGCACAATTTATAAAATTCGGCGAAGCAAAAGGTTTATTTATGTCGGTCGGCGTTGGTCCCAGATTTCCGGTTGCAGTTGCTTCAGAATCGGAAAATATCGGGTCTGGCATTGATGTTTCATTTTCTTATACGGATAATAATTTTCTGCCGATATTTTTTTATGCTACGATTAGTTACAATCATTTCCCGGGAAAACAAAATTTTTATAAAACAACCGATTATGCATCCTTTTCTACAAATGCGTTAATGTTGTCGCCCGGTGTACGCTACTATTTCTCTCCGATTCTTAATGAAGGTGTACTGCTAATGCCGATTGCCGATGCCGGAATTTCAATTGCTCTCTATGAAAAACTTCATCAATTTAAGATTGGAAACGGCAGACAAAATTTTGTTGAAGAAGTCGGTTACTCCGGTTTTCATATAGGAGCCGGCTTTTCAATGTTCATACTGGACGTAATTACATATTACAATTATATACCAAACAATAATTTCATTTCTTTTGATTTGAAAGTGCGGATACCAATTTATGTAACAATTTAAACGGAGGCGAAATGGCTTTTAAAAATTTGTTGACTGAAAAGAAAGAATCTGTGCTTGTTGTAACAATTAACAGACCCGACAAATTAAATGCACTGAACGATGAGACACTGACTGAATTAAAAAGTTTATTTGAATCACTGCAAAACGATAAGTCAATTAACGTTGTGATAATCACAGGCGCAGGGCAAAAAGCATTTGTTGCCGGGGCGGATATTTACGAGTTAAACAAACTTAATAACATAAGCGGGAAAAAATTTGCCGAAAAAGGACAGGCTGTGTTTGGGTTAATTGAAAATTTGAATAAACCGGTAATCGCTGCTGTAAATGGTTTTGCTCTGGGCGGCGGGTGCGAACTTGCTCTTTCCTGTCACATTAGAATCGCCTCCGATAATGCGCGCTTTGGTCAACCAGAAGTAAATCTCGGAATAATTCCCGGTTATGGTGGAACTCAAAGATTGGCAAGATTGATAAACAGCGGAAGAGCTGCAGAAATGATTTTGACAGGAGATATGATCAATGCAGAAGAAGCATTAAGTTATGGACTGGTTAATCGCGTTTATCCAGCCGAAGAGCTGCTTAAAGGAGCACTCGAAATTGCAAATAAAATTGCATCGAAAGGACAAATTGCAGTTAGCATGGCACTGAAAGCAATAAACATTGTAAACGAACTGCCGTTAAATGATGGATTAAAACTTGAATCCGATTTATTCGCCGAATGCTGCGGTTCAGAAGATTTTAAGGAAGGGACCTCTGCTTTTCTTGAAAAACGTAAGCCGGATTTTAAAGGCAGATAACCCTTAAACTCAAGAGATATATTTATGATGCAACGCATGAAACCTTATTTTGTCCTTTTAACCTTATTAACATACTGGATCAAAGTTAAGTATAACCTTATTACCTTTTTAGATAATAAATTGGAACAAACTTTTCCCAAATAGGGGCTGACCAAAAAGCAAGAATCAATAAAATAATTCGAGAAAATTCCCCGTAAAATACACGGGACAAGCTGCGCAATTCGCGGTTATTGTTCTATTAAAAAGTTACTTTTTGGTCAGCCTCACAATATTTTCTTTTCTAAAATCAACGAGTCAACTGCAATGTTTTTCTTATAAAATCAATCGTCGATAAAGAATCTAAAAAGATGAAATTGGCTTTAGCCTTATTTTAGGATTTATTTATGTGACTAAAGTCCATTTTTTTATTTTCTTACTTATGAAGCTGACCATCTCTTCTTTTCCCGACAAAAAACCCCGATAAAAAGCCCCGATTAAAGACATCGGGACACGCCCCGATTAAAGACCCCGATTAAAAACATCGGGACGCGCATCTCGCCTCGCAAAGCGAAGCGGAGCGGGCGGGACAGGTTTCACAGCTTGCC
>DYLN01000040.1:15747-26786 GCA_020722085.1 Melioribacter roseus | reverse complement strand
AGAAAGCAAAAATAATTTTCAATATTCAATTCTCAACTCTCAATATTCATCCCCCAACAAACCTGTCCCGCCCGCTCCAACTGCAGAGCGAGGCAAGCCTGCGGGGAATGTCAGGGCAAGGGTAATTGAACATTGCTCATTGAGTATTGATTACTGATACTTCCATCACCCATAACTTCCATCTCCTCCCTTCCCTTCAATCTGCCACCACAACCGCAGTTCCACTTGCAGAAACCATCAGCATGCTTCCGCCTTGTCCGATAGTTTCATAATCAATATCGACCGCAATCACAGCATTGCCGCCTAAATTTTTTGCCTGTTCTTCCATTTCCGATATTGCTATATCTTTTGCAGTTCTAAGTTCTTTTTCATAGGCAGCAGATCTGCCGCCCACAATATCTCGAATGCTTGCAAAAATATCTTTAAAAATATTTGCGCCGAGAATTGCTTCGCCGGAAACAAGTCCGAGATATTTAATTATTTTTTTCCCCTCTATATTGTTTGTTGTAGTAACCAGCATTTAGACCTCGATTTTGTTTACTGTAATCTAAGAAAAATTTTTATTTATAAACTACTTTCTGCTTTATATCAGGTTATAATTTCCTTCTTCATCATCATCGGTTTGTTCTTGAGACAAAGTAAACATACTGCTGAGCATGTCCTTGAATTGAAGTCCAAATTCTAATGAATGTTTGCTGAGAAGTGAGTATTCGGCAAGTCCATGAAGTGCAAATTCCATTAGCAAATATTTTGTGTCCTCGTCCTCGTTTTTATGAAACTTGTTTATCAATTCTTTTAGACCGGGCACTGAGTTTAAGGCTTGCTTATATTCTTCCTTGGTGAAATCATTCATTATATCAATTTGGTTGCCCTTGCTGAACCAGTTTGTTATTTCCTGGTAAGGACTCGGTTGATTTGATTTTTTTACTTTATCCGGATTCGGGAAATAATGTATGAACTGATTTTTGACAGCTTTGCTCATCAAAATATGAGCAACTTTAACTGGACCTTCCTGCTCACCTTCGTAAACAAGCTCTATCTTGCCTGTGATGGAAGGAATTATTCCGCTCAAATCGGAAATTCGGATTGTAGTACTTTTTTCATTATTGATTAAAAGTCTTCTTTCTGCGGAGCTGACTATATTTTCGTAAGCTGAAATTGTTAGGCGGGCAGAGACGCCGCTTTTGGAATCAACATACTCACTCTCACGTGCTTCGAAAGCAATTTGTTCAATTAAATTTTTGATAAGGTCGGGGATTTTTATTGAGTTTTTCTGAGCTTCGTGCAGTTTCGATTCCTGCTGCGTAATTTTTTTTGATATTTCAATTGTCTTTGGATAGTGTGTTAAAATTTGTGAGTCAATACGGTCCTTTAACGGTGTAACAATAGAGCCTCTGTTTGTATAATCTTCCGGATTAGCTGTAAAGATGAACTGCACATCAAGAGGCAGTCTTACTTTGAACCCTCTTATTTGAACATCTTTTTCTTGAAGCAAATTAAACAAAGCGACTTGGATTCTCGCTTGCAGGTCTGGTAATTCATTAATTACAAAAATTCCTCTGTGCGAACGGGGAATTAATCCATAATGAATAACTCTTTCGTCGGAGTAGGGAAGTTTTAACGATGCAGCTTTAATCGGGTCTACATCTCCTATAAGATCCGCAATGGTTACATCGGGTGTTGCTAATTTTTCAGTATACCTTTCGCTGCGGTGAATCCACGTTATCGGCGTATCATCTTTCATTTGTTCTAATTTTTCTTTGCCGTATCTTGAAAGAGGATTAAAGGGATCATCATTAAGCTCGGAGCCTTCTATAGCTGGAATATATTCATCTAGAAGGTTTATCATTAATCTTGCAATTTTAGTTTTTGCCTGACCTCTTAAACCGAGCAGTATGATATTATGTTTGGAAAGTATCGCCGTTTGAATATCGGGTATAACGGTTTCATCATAGCCAATGATCCCATTAAAAGGATTTTTACCGTTTTTTAAACATTCAATTAAATTTAACCGCATTTCTTCCTTAATCGAAACGGACTTATATTCCGATTTTTTAAGTTGACCAAATGTGTTTATCTTTTCAAAATTTTTAATCATTATAATCTCCACGATTACTTTAAGTGTTTTCTTCTGTTCCGAACAAAATCTTCAAAAAGATATTCGCCTAATGTTGTCAAACTGCTGTAATAGGCTCTTCCCTGATTAACCTTTGTGAATTCTCTAACAAACTGCTGAAGATAGGGATCGCGGGCAACCATAAAAGTTGTAACAGTAATACCGGCTTTTCTGCACTGGGCTGCTTTATCTAATGTTTTGTTTATGATTTTTTTGTCCAGGCCAAAACTGTTTTTATAATACTTTGCACCTATTTTCAGGCATGTTGGTTTGCCGTCAGTGATCATAAAAATTTGTTTATTGCGATTTTTCTTTCTGTGTAAAATATCCATTGCAAGTTCTATTCCAGCAACAGTATTTGTATGGTAGGGTCCAACCTGGAGATAAGGAATATCTTTGATTTCAATAGTCCATGCATCATTCCCGAATACTATAATATCGAGTGTATCTTTTGGATACTTTGTTGTAATTAATTCTGATAAAGCCATGGCGACCTTTTTTGCCGGTGTAATTCTGTCTTCTCCGTAAAGAATCATCGAGTGTGAAATATCGATCATAAGCACCGTTGAAGCCGAAGTTTTATATTCATGCTCCTCTATCTCAAGGTCGTCTTCGGTTAATTTGAAATCGTTTATACCATGGTGAATCTGTGCATTTTTAATTGAAGAAGTTGCATCAATCTGATCCAAAGTATCGCCAAAGTGATATGAACGTCTGTCCGAAGTTTTTTCGTCGCCTATGCCGGAAAAAGGAGTCTGATGATTTCCTTTGGTGCTTCTTTTCAATTTGCTGAATATTTCTTCAAGCGATCTTCTTCTTAATTCCTGTTCGGATTTTGCTGTTATAATCAGATTCTGAGGATTGACAGGGTCTTCTTTAATGTATCCTTTATCCTTCAATTCCTCAATGAAATCGCCCATCCCGTATTCGCCGGAGGTAAGATTGTACTTGTTATTTAATTCGTTCAGAAGCTGGAGAGCTTCGGAAACATCGCCGGCAGTAATATTGAGAAGCTGCAAAAAGATATTTAACAGCTGCTGGAAACTTCCGCTAAGGGGCTGCTGCGGAACGAAGTCTGTAAATCTATATCCAATCATTTGCTTACTTTCGTAAATGAAAATCTATTTGCTAACAATAACAAAACTCTGGTAAAATAAATCCGTAAAAATCATTACATTTCATTACAGAATTTCAGGAAAAAGTATTTTAGTTTTAGGCTTGATTAAAGTTTAATTGCAAAGTTTCTTATTTAATACTATAAAATCAATACGTGCATTATTTATTCCAATATTTAAGTAGCAATATGCTTATTAATCGGAAGGAATGATTTTGTTCCTAATAACGTGTTCTAACTTTAACCGACAAGTATGGTCGATTTAACAAAACAATATATCGTTCAATGTATTGTGACTTCGGCAAATCAACTGCGGCTTAGTTCTGAAAAAATTGAAGTAGTTGCTTTGCTGAAGGAATATTTGTCGAAGTCTGAAGACCTGCACAAAGATATTCAGCGCTTTAAAAAGATTACAGAACTCTCCAAATTCGGAATTAAAGCCGGAGAAATTATAAATTTTATTGACAGCGGGAAAATAGATTTTCTTAAAATTTCGGATAAGTTCAAAGAACATAGTTTGAACTTGGTTAAGGAAATAAGTTATTTACTCGACGTTGTGAATCCTGAAAAAATGAAAAAAATATTAGAGTCGGTTAGCGAGCAGACAGTTCAAGTCGATTTAACCAAACGTGAACAAAAACCGGCAAAGGAATTTTCTAATATAGAAGAGAAACTGACTGAAATAAATTTACCCCGCCGATCCCGCGCAGATGAACTTAAGGAAGCTTTGATTTTAGAAGAACTTGATAAGGAGGCTGGATTTAATTTTGAAAGCTATGAAGAAAAAATTTTGAAGCCGATTAAATCGCTCGATGCTTTTTTAGAAAAAGTCCCGAAGTATAATTATACCGAATATGAAATGAACAGCTTTATCAAAGTGATGAAAGAAAACGGCGGTATATCTCGAAAAATTGGATTTGAAGTTATTTCCAATATGCACGATATTTTTACAAGGGGACTTGAATTGATTAATGAAAAAAAAATTGCACCAAGTAATAACGTTATCGAATCTTTAAGAGCATGTCTGATTGTAATTGTAGCTGTTGTGCGGGGGAAAGAAGTTGATATTACAAATTATTTAAACAGAGCAGAAAATTTTGGCAGGATTATTTCATCAAACAAAAGAGTAATCTGAAATAAAAAAGGAAAGGTTTATGGATGTATATGCGGTTATAATGGCAGGGGGTGTCGGGACAAGATTTTGGCCCCGCAGCAAAGAAAGAAAGCCAAAACAGTTAATCCGAATTGTCGGTGAGAATACTATGATACAGGATACTGTTTATAGATTAAAAGGTTTGATACCTCACGAAAGAATTTTGATTATTACCAATAAAGTTCAAAAGATAAGAATCAAAGAACAGCTACCTGAACTTCCGGAGGAAAATATAATTGATGAACCTTTTGGTAAAAATACCGCTGCATGTATCGGTCTGGCTGCTGTTTTAATTGAAAAAAAATCAAGTGATTCTGTTATGGTTACTCTTCCAGCGGACCACATAATTAAAGATGTCGATCTGTTTCAAAGTACAATTAGATCAACTATAGAGTATGCGTACTCTGCTAAAAAATTGGTTACTGTCGGTATTAATCCTACACGACCCGAAACGGGCTACGGCTATATTCAGTACGATGATAAAGAGATAAGCAGCAACATTCATAAGGTACTTACGTTTGCTGAGAAACCAAATTTTGCTACTGCAAGAAGATTTATTGAGTCGGGGGATTTTCTATGGAATTCAGGTATTTTTGTATGGCGCACGGATGTAATCTTAAATGAAATTAAAACTTATATGCCAGATCTTTACGAGGGCCTGCAGGTCATCAAAAAATTTATTGGAACGCCGGAATTCGAAAAAAATCTTGTACAGGTTTACGGACAACTGAAGAACATTTCTATTGACTACGGAATACTGGAAAAAACTTCCAACGTAGCTGTGGCAAAAGGGGACTTTTACTGGAACGATGTTGGGAGCTGGGAAGCCGTCTATGAGATTGCTGAGAAAAATGAGGAAGGGAATGCTCTAATCGGGGATGTTTATACCGAAAGAACATACGGCAGCTATATTTTCTCTCCTCAAAGATTTACCGCAGCAATCGGTGTGGAAAATTTAATTATAATAGATACAAACGATGCATTGCTTGTCTGTCATAGAAATAATGCTCAGGATGTAAGACAGATCGTAGACTATCTTAAAATGAACAAACGGACAGAGCTTCTGTAAAGATGAAAAGATTAATTACCGAATATGATGTTCTCAGGTTAATCAGGCTCGGTGCCGCTGAAATTGAAGTTGGCGAAAACGATATTATTACTCCACTTGCTCTCGATCGTATCCGTCATGCCAATCTTAAAATTATAAAACGAAGCGAGGAAGAATTATTAAAAAGTGCGCAGGCATCAAGCGGCAAAAAAACTTGTGTTATCGGTTCCGACCATACAGGAGTTAAGTTGAAAGCTGTACTTGTCGACGAGCTTAAAAAAAAATCTTTCAACGTAATTGATATTGGTACATTTTCAGAAGAATCTGTCGATTACCCAGATTATGCATTCGCTGTGGCTAAGAAAGTCTCATTAAACGAAGTAGATTTCGGAATTTTAATAGATGCTACTGGTATTCCGTCGGCAATTGCAGCAAATAAATTGCCTGGAATTAGAGCCGCAACATGTTATAATGATTTTTCTGCTAAAAGTTCACGTGAACATAACGATGCAAATATACTTGTCCTGGGCGCGAAAACATTACGCGAAGATGAGGCAAAATCAATTTTGAATGTTTGGCTCACTTCGGAATTTCTTGGAGAACGACATCAAAAAAGATTGGATAAAATTTCTGCAGTTGAACAAAGATTGTTGAAGAAGTTTTAGCTTTTGTGGCATTAATAAACAGAAGACAGAACTGTAATGATTCTGTCCTCTTGAAACATTTTTTTGAATTATCTCAATAAAACCATCTTCTTATTTTGAACAAAGCCATTCACTCTCAAAGTGTAAATGTAAACTCCGCTGGGAAGCTCTGATGCATCAAAGTCAACTTCATACTTTCCAGCAGGTTTGTTTTCATTTACGAGCGTTACTATTTCTCGTCCAAGAATATCATACACCTTCAACGTAATAAAACTTGCCTCGGAAAGTGAATAAGAAATTTTTGTTGTTGGGTTGAAGGGATTAGGATAATTTTCAAATAATCTAAAATATTCACCTGCTTCTTTACTAATGGTTTGCTCTTTGTCTGTGTCGTTACCTCTAAATAATTTTGAACTATTGCTGCCCATTGCAATATTAGCATCATACGCCAGTAAATCTTCCGGGTATTTCCCTATTAATTCAGCAAAGTATTTTTTTGCTTCTGCTGTATCCTTTATACAGTTTACATACAATTGTCCTAACGCAAATAGCGTGTGCTTTTCTATATTCTCGTTCAGCAATAATTCATTCTTTATCTTTAACAGATTCTCTTTTACTGCTTCGAAGTTTCCTTTATCCATTAGTGAGTGGTTTATTAATTCTATTCCCATCACTGTCAATTCATCTTTTATACCTTTTCGTGAGAATATTTCTTGGTTAACGAAATCTGCAAATCCTTCTTTGTTTGCTTTTCTGAAACATTCTTCAATCTTTATTAACGCATATCTTCCGGCAAGTGTGTTTTGTTCTTTTCTGAAAATTTCAATGTAACTATTTAGTTCGTTATCCACCGAGCTGCTTGAATTATTTACAAGGCTAAATTTTATGTCGGCATTCTCAACTTTGTCCAGCGTTACTATAAGCTGTCTATCTGAATTGGGATCAGAGCTCAAAGCGTAATCATTATAAATGGTGGATTGATATACGTAAAATTCTGAAGGATTAGGCGGATAAGCTCCCCACCAGTTGTATTGTCCCCAAATTGTTGAGCTATAATATGCGGATGCTTCATAGGATGAGTTGTTGTAAATGCTGTTATCTCCTCCACCGCCTTGTGAACCAAAGTGGATTACGCTGTTATAAACAGCAAATAAACCGTATCCATTATTATCTTTGATGACATTATCGCCAGGTCCGTAATAAACTGCTGCACCGGTTGGTTGGGAATAATTAGTTGCTTTAATTCCGGCTGCAGTGTGATATTTTATTGTATTTACAGTTACTTTAGGGCTGGAATAATAATCACAATCAATACCGTATTGCCCGTTAGTTAAAATATTGTTGCTTGATATGGCTGGCGAAGAATTATAAAGCCTAATTCCATAAGCATAATTATTCTGGATATTACAATAAGAAATAGAGATTGAAGAATTCCCAGTACTGCTGCAATAAATTCCTTGAGTAGCATGCTGGATATCGGCATAAGAAATTGTTCCGGTTGAACCGGAGTTGAATTGAATACCACCCCATTGACCGGATGAGCCGATTCTGTCGAAGGTTATTCGGGTAGAAGAATTTCCTATTGCGTTTAATGTTCCGTTGACAATTAATGAAGTACTGGGAGAAAAAGTTAGAGTTACTCCGGATTGAAAATTCCATGTCTCTCCACTTGGTATCGTAAGAGTCTGAGTAAGACTTCCTCCATAATGCTCGAGTGTATATTTGAGTGCCTTATAAGCATTAATTCTGCCATAACCCATATATTGATTCCAGCCATTTGTATCATAGGAATACTGACCAATTTTATCTGCTGAATTTGTAATTATATCGTATATCTGCGGTGGAGTAAGACTGCTATTTACAGACAGTATTAATGCAACTAAAGCACTTACAAAGGGGGCTGAAACTGATGTAGCTGCCCAAATGTGTACAGTGCCTGTAGTTCCATCTGGACTGAGTGCACGATAATTTGTCCCTGGGGCAGAACAATCTATAAACGCATTCGTTGGATCATTAATCGGATCAGTTCCCGGGCTGTAATTAAATCCATCTAAAAATTCTTCTTGACCACTATTTAGTATAGTACAGCTAACTGCTAGAACTTGTCCATCCGACCCAAAATTGTACGCTGCGGGATATCTTACTCCAGGTATTGGTGTTTCATTATTACCGGCAGATGCAACGCAAACTACACCCTGCAGAAGAGCATTGTGAATAGCAGTTGCCAGGGGAGCATAATCGTACCAAATCCAGCTAAAATTAATTACATCTGCACCATTTGCTACTGCATTGTTGACTTCATTTGCAGGATCATACATGTTATCAAACATGACCGAAGTATTCCAGCCAAGAGAAGCAATATCCAGATTATTGTCAGTTATGGCACCAACAACACCGGAAGTTATCGTTCCATGTCCGCCGGAGGCGGAAGGGCTATACCTGTAAACTACTTTGCCAATTAAATCTTCATGTATCTGTCCTAAGGTGCCAAACTCATCATTCATCGAAATCTTAATATTTGAAGAACCTTTGGTTATATCCCAAGCTGGTTCCGCCTCAATTACATCAAATGACCATCTGTAGTTACTATCCTGATAATAAGGATCGTTCGGTGATGCTACTAAATATGCAGGCACAGGACCCTGTGCATATTCTATCTCCGGTATGTTTTCAAGAGCATCGGCTATCGAATCTACAGGTACCAAATTAGAAAACCCCAGCTTGA
The DNA here is from genome assembly GCA_020722085.1 of Melioribacter roseus. Classification (GTDB taxonomy): domain Bacteria; phylum Bacteroidota; class Ignavibacteria; order Ignavibacteriales; family Melioribacteraceae; genus Pyranulibacter. The sequence goes on along the minus strand of DYLN01000040.1, from coordinate 17,986 downwards.
ATATCTGAGACATATCTTTTATGAATACTGTTTTGCCTGTTCTTTTGTTAATTCTGATTGTATCTCCCCATACAGCAGTGGGAATAGCTTTTTCTATTTCGATACTTCCATATTTTTTTATCAAAGCATTCATAAAATTTTTTACATCTGGAAAAGTAATTTTATCAATCGTTGCATTTGTTACTCCTTTCGGTAAATTTATAGCAAGAGTCTTAAACTTGAAAGTAACTAGGGTTGAATATCTGTTTCCGTTATCGTCAAGATAAATATCAACAGGGCTTACCATATTCGGCTCACTCAGCTTTTTTAATTGGGCTAAAGCAATGCTTTGAAAAATTAAAATAAGCAAAAATATTTTTACCGTGTTTTTAACTCTAAAATAATACATGACAAACTCCTCTTTAATTATAATCCTAAGATGAGGATTATTGGTTAATATTTTTTGTTACTTAAGTACTAACATTTTGTTAGTTTGAGTCCATTTCTCTGTGATTATTTGATAGAAGTAAACACCGGAAGAAAGATTTTTAACATTAAAATTAACTGTATGTATGCCGGGCATTTGTGTTTTATTTACTAAGGTTGTTATTACTTTTCCTAAGGTGTTGTAAATTTTTATTACAACGCGGGTACTTGCCGGTAATTCATACTTAATAGTTGTAACCGGATTGAATGGATTCGGGTAATTCTGGTAGAGTCTAAAACCTTTAACAATTGTCGGTTTAGGTTCTACTATTGCGTCTATACCATCAGGGTCGTATAAGTAACACACATTTGTAGAAGAAAGAATAAGATGACCGCTGGTATCAGTCGATGTTAACCCGCCTGCAGATAATACCTTTCCATTTGGTAATAAGTTTATAAGAGGCTTGGCTTGTTTATCAGGGTAATTACCTATATGTACATTCGAGAAATTATGCGGGTCATATAATTCCCATACCTCAGGATTCATTGCCCCACCTGCTATCAACAGCAACCCATTATTTAGTAAGATAGGATTATGAAGCGTGTGAGGTACTAATAATGAATTAACAATAGTCCACTTGTCTTGTAAAGGATCGTAAAGTTCGCAACTGTCTAACCACGGGCTTTGGGGATCGGTATAATTTTGTCCCCCTGTTACAAGTACTCTACCGTCAGGTAATAAAGTTGCGGAATGTTCATAACGTGCAATATTAAGAGGAGCGACCTCTGTCCACTTATCGGTTTTAGGATCATATATTTCACAGTCTGACAATTCTCCACCTTGAACTCCGCTAAAACCCCCGGTTAACAATACTCTTCCATCAAAAAGTTTTGTGACTGTAGGATACTCTCTTGCAATCTTCAACGAATCTGCGACAGTCCATTTTGAAGTAGTCACATTATAAATTTCACATGAGCTTAAATATTCAGAAAACCCTACTCTCTGATAAAAACCGCCTGCTATGAGGACATTACCGTTTTCAAGAAGAATTACTGCTTCACCCCAACTCCTTTCATAAATTAAGGAATCCGTTATAGTCCACATCTTAGCCACAGCGTCATACACCTCGCAACTTCTAGTGCCGTAGCCGCCAATTGCTAAAACATTTCCGTTTTCTAACCTCACAAGTTTATGAAGAGTTCTTCTGTTAACCATGGAATTTATTTTGTCCCACTTTTCTGTTTTGTAGTCAAAAATTTCTGCATCACGAAGGCCAATTGAATCTGCGCCACCAGTAACCAATATATTTCCATTTTCAAGTTCGACAGAAGCGGCATCCACTCTAGGGACGTTAAGCGAGTCGGTTAATGACCAAGCTCCATAGTTTTGGGCTAATAAATGTGAGTAAAAGATAATGATTAGAAATATTATTGCTTTCATGACCGCTTTCCTCTTTCTTTTTTATATAGCCTATACATTGCAGCAGCGGACAGTTACCAAAGAAGATATATAATCGGTAGGTATTTCTACACCGCTCGCCGGATTTTAATCTCACCTTTGAGTAATAGAGTAGTGAGTCTCCTTCTCCTTAGACGCGATATATAACTCATTAGGAAATTAACGAAACAAAAAAATACATGCAACAAAAAGTTGAAAACTCCGCCGAAGGCGAGTTGAAAACTCCGCCGAAGGTGAGTTAAAAACTCCGCCGAAGGCGAGTTGAAAACTCTGTTGTTAAACGAGAAGTGGGATATTGAGTACTGTAATCAAAACAACCTATTTTTATTTTTCTTCGCATTTCAAAATCGAAGTATTTTAACCAGTGTTTTTGTA
>DYLN01000040.1:0-15647 GCA_020722085.1 Melioribacter roseus | reverse complement strand
ATTTTTATTTTTCTTCGCATTTCAAAATCGAAGTATTTTAACCAGTGTTTTTGTAAAATCCCTCTAACATTCATAATTTTGAAAAACGAAAAGAGAAAGTTTAGATTGTTGATCGAAGAAGCCCTCGTAGAATCCACAACCGAAATTGAAAAGGGAATTTATTTACTTAAAACATATTCACCCCAAGTAGCTGAAGGTGCAAAACCGGGTCAATTCTGCAACATAAAAGTAACGGATACGGATTTTCCTCTGTTGCGCAGACCGTTCAGCATTTGCGAAGTTGAAAATGATAATATCTATTTTATGTTTGATATTCACGGCGAAGGGACACGATTGCTTTCTAAGAAACGAAACGGCGATAAGCTGGATATTCTTGGTCCGCTTGGAAACGGATTTAATATAAACGATGACTTTGATACTGCTGTGATTGTTGCCGGAGGTTTGGGTGCCGCTCCTTTTCCTTTTTTGATTGACAGGGTGCCTGATGACAAAAATATTGTCTGCTTTGTCGGTGGCAGGTCCAAACGAAATGTTGTTAAATACAAGATGAAAAACATTAACATTTCTACAGATGATGGTTCCGAAGGGTTTAAGGGCAATGTAGTAGAACTTTTTATAAATTCTTTTGAAGGATTCGGAAAAAATAAAATAAAAGTTTTTGCATGCGGTCCGAATATTATGCTGAATGCTCTAAAAGAATTTTGTATTGCAGAAAACATCAATTGCGAAGTGTCTGTTGAATGCGCAATGGCTTGCGGATTTGGAATTTGTCAAGGCTGCCCAATTGAAAAATCGAACGGTGATGGATATTACCTCGTCTGCAAAGATGGTCCGGTTTTCAATGTAGAAGATATAAACTTGTGAAACGGTCTATAAATAAACCTGTGAAACAGTTTATAAATAAACCTGTGAAACGGTTTATAAATAAAATTATGAGTCAGGTAGATCTTAAAGTTAAAATAGGAAGGCTTGAACTTAAAAATCCGGTTTTGCTTGCATCGGGAACAGTTGGCTACGGTAATGAAATTTCCTCTTTTACTGATTTAGGCAAAATAGGCGGCATTGTTACTAAATCTGTTTCGTTGAAGCCGCGTAAAGGAAATCCACCGCAGAGAATTGTGGAAACACCCTCAGGCATGTTAAACGCAATTGGATTGGCAAATGTGGGAGTCGAGGCTTTTATTAAAGAAAAAATTCCTTTCCTAAAAAAAATTAACACCACATTAATTTGTAATATAGCAGCAAGTACAATTGAAGAATATGTTGAATGCACAAAAATTTTAGATGAGCAGGAAACTATAAAAGCATTTGAAATAAATGTATCGTGCCCTAATGTTAAAGAAGGCGGACTCGAATTTGGAAACGATGTGAAAGCAGTAGGAAGAATTACCGAAAAAGTACGTGCTGCTACAAAGAAGCCTTTAATAATTAAGCTTTCGCCGAATGTGTCACGTATAGCTGACTTTGCTGAAGTTGTAAAAAAAGAAGGCGGTGATGCTGTTTCTGCTATTAATACTTTGGTTGGAACTTCTTTTAATGTTTGGAACCGCAAGCCGAAAATATTCAATATTACTGGCGGGTTGTCCGGTCCGGCAATAAAACCAATTGCACTTGCTAAAGTTTTAGAAATTAGCAGAAATGTTGATATCCCGATTATCGGAATTGGAGGTATAATGAATTGGATGGACGCCGCAGAATTTATGATTTGCGGTGCGAGCGCAGTCCAAATCGGGACGGTAAATTTTGTTAATCCAAACGCGGGTACTGAAATTATTGACGGTTTGAAAGAATACTGTGTGAAAACTTCTTTAAATAAAATTTCTGATTTAACAGCTTCGTATCAAATCTAAGTATGGATTACAATTCTGCAATTCAAAAACTTTTTTCACTGCATCAATTCGGTGTTAAGCTTGGACTGGATAATATTTCCAAGCTCTGTAATGTTATCGGCAATCCACAGAAAAAATTAAAATGTTTTCATGTTGCCGGCTCTAACGGAAAGGGAAGTACCGCATCTTTTCTTGCCAGCATATTGATAGAACAAGGTTATAAAGTTGGACTTTACACATCTCCTCATTTTGTAAAATTTAACGAACGAATCCGCATAAACGGAAAAGAGATTGACGATAATTTCATTGTAAAATTTGTTGCTGATTTGAATTCTTACATAGATTCAAATAGCCCTACTTTTTTTGAACTTACAACGGCAATGGCATTTCAATACTTTTTCGAAAACGATGTTGACTTTACCGTAATTGAAACCGGTCTGGGCGGCAGACTTGATGCAACAAACATCATTGATCCGTTGATTTCAATTATTACTACAATAAGTCTTGAGCATACCAACATTCTGGGGGAGACTCTGGAGAAAATTGCCTGCGAAAAAGCCGGCATCATTAAAAATAATAGACCTGTGATTTTAGGAATTATGCCCGAAGAAGCTGAGAATTCTATTAAAGAAATTGCACAAGAAAGGGGCAGTAATATTTTATTGTTCAAAGATTCTATGAAAGACTTTGGCGACTTTATTATAGTAGAAAACAAGCCGATCAGATATCACATTTTTCAAACACCTTTGCCCGGTAAACACCAATTGTTGAATGCTGGATTGGCGGTAAAAGCAGTTAAGGAAGTTCTTCCCTCAATTGATGATGTACACATCAGCCGCGGACTTAGAAATGTGATACCAAACACTGGGATACAAGGGCGCTACGAAATATATAACAGCCGTCCTAGAGTCATTTTTGATTCTGCCCATAACCAAGCAGGGATAAAGTGTTTTCTGGACGAATTTAATAAAGAGAAAAATTTTTACACTAAAAGGACTTTAATTTTTGGGGCAATGAGAGATAAAAATATTAAGGAAATGCTTCTACTTCTTAAAAACAGCTTTGAAAGTATTGTGTTAACCACAATCGGTTATGAGAGAGCAGCAACAGTGGCTGAATTAGAGGAAATAGCCGGTAAATTAGGAATAAAGACCGCTGCAGCAGAAAAGCCGGAGGAGTATATTAAAGAATATATCAACTCAAAGGAAAATGAGGTTCTTGTTGTGCTTGGCAGTATGTATATACTGGGAGAAATTAAATTGAGATTAATGAATAAATTTTCTTGACATTTTAACCGAATAAGACTATTTTTTCGATGTACCTCGTATTCCTTCGAGTTATCAATATAAACCAAAGAAAAATCTAATTGTTACCCCAATATTGCGTGACCTCATATAAACAAATAGTATTTATTCACAATTCTTAGGAATTTTTTTATGCCAATGGATATTTCTGAACTGCAATCAAAGAAGATCGTTGACCTGTATAAAATAGCAAAAGAATTTGGACTTACAGGCTACAGCGATCTTCGTAAACAAGAATTAATATTTAAAATCCTTGAAGCTCAGTCACAAAAAGACGGACTTACTTTTTCGAAAGGAGTTCTCGAAGTTTTGGCTGACGGTTATGGCTTCCTTCGCTCGGCAGATTATAATTATCTGCCATCGCCCGATGACATTTATGTCTCACCTTCGCAAATTAAAAGATTTAGCCTCAGAACCGGCGATTTTGTAAGCGGGCAGGTTAGACCTCCCAAGGAAGGTGAACGTTTCTTTGCTTTGTTAAGGGTGGAGGCTGTAAACGGCAAGGACCCTGAGGAAATCAGAGAAAGAACTTTATTTGATAACCTTACTCCGATCTATCCTACGAAAAGGCTCAGACTGGAAACTGCTCCAGGCGAGTATTCGATGAGAATTGTCGATTTGCTTGCGCCTATAGGAAAAGGGCAGAGAGGTTTAATTGTTTCCCCGCCTAAAGCCGGTAAAACAATTTTGCTTCAAAAAATTGCCAACTCCGTTACAAGAAACAATCCCGAAGTAAAAATAATAATGCTTTTAATTGATGAAAGACCTGAAGAAGTTACCGATATGCAGCGTTCAGTTCAAGCAGAAGTTATAAGTTCAACTTTTGATGAACCTGCAGAACGGCATGTTCAGGTAGCCAACATGGTAATTGAAAAAGCTAAAAGAATGGTTGAAGCTGGTGACGATGTTATGATTTTACTTGATAGTATTACCCGTCTTGCCCGCGCTCATAATACGGTTATTCCTCACAGCGGAAGGATACTTTCCGGCGGTGTGGATTCTCAGGCTCTCCATAAACCTAAAAGGTTCTTTGGCTCGGCAAGAAATACCGAAGACGGCGGGAGTCTTACAATTATCGGTACAGCCTTAATTGATACCGGCAGCAGGATGGACGAAGTGATCTTTGAGGAATTCAAAGGCACCGGAAATATGGAACTTGTGTTGGATAGAAATCTTGCCGATAGAAGAACGTTTCCCGCAATTGATGTTAATAAATCCAGCACACGAAAAGAAGAACTTCTGTTGAAAGAAGACGAGCTTAATAAAGTCTGGATTTTACGGAAAATATTAAGCGAGTTCGATACCGTAGAAGCAATGGAATTTATCCTCGATAAATTGAAAGGAACAAAAAATAATAAAGAATTTATGATGAGCATGAACAGCTGAGCTAAATGATAAAACTTGCATTCACATGCGGCGATATTAACGGAATTGGACCTGAAATATCCCTAAAAACATTCAATCAGTATTTTGATCCCGAAAGAAGAAAAATATTTTATTTTACTCCCAAAAATTCTTTTGAAAAAGTTAGCAGTGAAATAAAACCGGAGTTCCCGTTCGAAATTGTTGGGTCTATAGACAAATCGAATAAGAACCCGGATTTAATTTCTATCATTGACATTGGCAGTTATGAAATTAACACTGGAACGCCTACCAAACAATCCGGCTCCGCAAGCTTCAAAGCAATAAAGGAAGCTTTTGAGTCAGTATTAAAAACTAAATGTGATGCTTTAATTACAAATCCTATTTCAAAAAATGCCTTTAGGCTTGCTGGAATTGATTTCACCGGTCACACTGAACTTCTTGCCAGATGGTCGAATAAAAAAAGGTTTTTGATGTTTTTCCTTTCCGAACAATTTAAAGCCGGTCTGATCACTATACACATTCCGCTGTTTCGTGTGAATAAATTGATAACCTCAAAAAGAATTAGAGATGCCGTAGAAGTTTTATACCAATCGTTAAAGAAAGATTTTAATGTTGCTTCGCCTAAAGTTGCTATTCTGGGATTAAATCCACACGCCGGGGAAAACGGGAATATAGGGAGAGAAGAAATTAATGTTATTAAACCAGCAATAAAAAAATATGATTTTGTAGACGGACCGTTTGTGCCTGATGCGTTCTTTGGCAAGCACGAGTATAAAAAATACGATGCCGTATTGGGCATGTACCACGATCAGGTTCTTATACCTTTTAAAATGTTGAATTTTTATGAAGGCGTAAATTATACTGCCGGACTTCCAATAGTAAGAACTTCGCCCGACCACGGTACGGCTTTCGATATCGCTGAAAAATATATTGCTAATAATCTAAGTCTTGCCGAATCACTAAAATGGGCTGAGAAAATTGTACTGAATCGTATGAAACAAAAATGATGAAAGCTGCGAAACCGTATTCCATGCTTGCTCAAATTTATTCTCATTTAATGAGGTCGATTGACTACAAAAGCTGGGCTAAATACCTGATCGATTTATTTGACAGTTTTCAGTTTGCGCACCCTAAAATTCTTGAATTGGGAGCTGGGACAGGAAAAATCTCCCGCTATCTTGAAAAGAAGTTTACAGATATAATTTATACTGATTTTTCAGCGGAGATGCTAAAAAGATTTGAAATACCTGGCAGTTCCCTTGTTTGCTGCAGTATGACTTCACTGCCATTTCGTGATAAATTTAATATTGTGTTTTCTATTTTTGACAGTGTGAATTATTTAACGACAACAGCAAAATTAAGGCAATTATTTAATGAAGCTGCAAACATTCTTACCCACGACGGCTGTTTAACTTTTGATGTAAGCTTGGAAAAGAACAGTAAAAAGTATCAGAAATATATGAATAGAAAAGGAAACTATAACGGAATTCGTTACCGTCAGTTCAGCCGGTATGATGAATCAAAGAAGATTCATTATAATAAATTTGAGCTGGAACTTGAGAATGGTGTAAAGGTTCATGAAATTCACAAGGAAAGAATTTATCCTTTAGAGGCTTACTACAAAACTGCGAAAGCCGAAGGTTTGTATGTAGCTGCATGCTACGATGCTTTTTCGTTTAATAAAGGCGATGAAAATTCCGAAAGGGTACAGCTTGTTATTAAAAAAAAGGATTATTGATGCTCACATTCTCTCATGTTGATTTCAAATATTATAATCAGCCTGTTTTTACCGATTTGAATCTGCAAATTAACGAGGGGGAATTTGTTTTCTTAATTGGTAAAAGCGGCATTGGAAAAACTACACTGCTGCAGATGATTTACATGAATGTGCTCCCTCAGTCCGGTTATGTTCAGTTTGATAAATTTTCCTCCGAAACAATTAAATCAAGAGACCTTCCTTTTCTTAGAAGAAAACTTGGAATTGTTTTCCAGGACTTTCAGTTGTTGCAGGATAGAAACGTCTATGAAAATCTTGCATTTGTATTACAGGTAACCGGAGCCAGACGTAGTTCTGTTAAAAGAAAAGTTTATCACGCTCTTTCGGAGGTTGGTTTATCGCACAAGCAGACAAACATGCCGCATGAACTTTCCGGCGGCGAGCAGCAGCGTGTTGCAATTGCAAGAGCAATTATCAATGAACCGCTTTTGATATTGGCAGACGAACCTACCGGCAATTTGGACCCGGAAACGGCATCTGAAATTCTCGATATACTAAAAAAAATAAATTCGAGAGGGACAGCCGTTTTATTTGCAACTCATAATTATGACCTGGTTAGAAAATTCGATACAAAAATAATTAAGCTCGAAAACGGCAAGGCAGTTAAAGTAATTTTGAAAAAGAAAGAAGAAGAGAAATTGTGATTGTGTCTTTTCTTTCTTCCATTACTAGCAGTTCCAAATAACTGTTAGGTAAATATGTTAGGAGTGTACTGTGATGTCCTTTTGATAATCTTAAGATTGCCGAAAAGACAACTTATCCAAGATTTCCTTTGTAACTTCTTCTATGGAATGAGTGCCGTTGACTTCTATAATTGCTGCTTTATTTTTATAAAAATTGAAAACCGGAGCCGTAGCTTCATGGTAAATCATTAAGCGTTTTCTGATTACCGATTCCTCGTCATCACTTCTTTTGTAATAACTGTTTTTGGCATGACAAACAGGGCAAATGAAATCATTGGTAATTTCAGCTTCATTTAAAATATTTCCGCAGTTGCTGCAAACTCTGCGCGAAGAAAGTCGTTTGACAATAATTTCATCATCCGCATTTAGTTTGATTAAAATAAGTCCAAAATTAGAAATTTCTTTGAGCATCGATTCGAGTAATTCCGCCTGATAAACATTACGCGGAAAACCGTCCAGTATAAAACCGTTTTTGCATTTTGTGCTTGTTAATGTTTCTTTAACTATTTCTCCTACAATGTCGTCGGGTACAAGCTCTCCGCTGTCAACAATTGTTTTTGCTTTTTTCCCGAGTTCTGTTTGACTTTTGATTGCTTCTCTTAGTATGTCCCCCGTTGAAATGTGAGGTATGTTTAACTTAGCTGATAATATTTTTGCCTGTGTTCCTTTGCCTACTCCTGGTGCGCCGAAAATGATAATTTTCATAATGAGTATTTACCATTTTGTGAAAAAATTTTTTGTTTCTGGATTTATGATGCTTAAAATGAATTATAAACCAAATAAAATTAATTAATAACGCTGCACTAAGCAAACAGAGTTAACGACTTTTAACTTGGAGGTGATCTTTTCTTTTGAAAGTAAGTCTCAAGAAGTTTTTTTGACTCTTCAGCGTAAACACCGGAATAGACATTCACTTTATGGTTGTAAAGAGAATTGTCAAGAAGATTGTACAGAGAGCCGCATGCACCGAATTTCGGTTCGAAAGTTCCGAAGTAAAGATTTTTTAATCGAGAAAGCAAAATTGCACCGGAACACATAACACATGGTTCGACGGTTACGTATAAATCACATTCGGTTAAAAATTTGCTGCCAAGATAATTTGATGCTGCGGTTATAGCCAGCATTTCTGCATGTGCTGTAGAATCTTTAAGCATTTCAGTTTGGTTATATCCTTTGCCGATAATTTTATTTTCGTAAACAACCACAGCACCTATAGGCACCTCATCCTGGCTAAGGGCTTTTTCTGCTTCTTGAAGAGCTGCAAACATAAATTTGTAAACGTGTTCTGGGAACAACATAAATACTCAAGGTTTTTTTACAGGCAATGTGAAAGAAATGATGGTACCTTCGCCAGGTTTGCTTTCAATGGAGATAGTGCCGTTATGTTTTTCAATAAATTCTTTACAAATCATTAATCCTAATCCTGTTCCTTTTTCATTGTTTGTGCCGCTTGTTGAATGGACAGAGCTTTTTTTAAGCAGTGACGAAACCGTGCTGCTTTCCATGCCGATGCCGTTATCTTTTACCTCTATTTTAACTTGCTCTTCCGTTTCGATTACATTCACGTCAATCTTTCCATCTTTTTTTGTAAATTTTATCGCATTGGAAATAAGATTGCGGATAACTGCTTCAATCATATTGGCGTCTGCAAAAACTTTTAGATCTACAGGGCAATTATTATTGATTAAGATTGATTTATTTTCAGCCCCTAATTTCTGAGAATCGATAACGGTTCTGATTATATAACTAAGTGAAATCAATTCGGGCTCAAAGTTAACTCTGTTCAGATTTATTCTTGCCCATGTTAGTAAGTTGTCGATTAACGATAAGAGGTTTTTTAATGATGTAATAATATTATTTATATATAATTTTTTTTCTTCATCGGTGATATTGTCGAAATCATCTTTAAGTAATCCGGCAAAGCCAAGAAGACTGTAAAAGGGGCTGCGGAGATCGTGGGCAATAATTGAAAAGAATTTATCTTTTTGAGCATTCAGTTCTTCAAGTTTCTTTTGAGTATCCAGAAGAGCTTTCTCGAATTCAATTCTTTTGGTAATATCGTCCATTACTCCAACTATTCCGATCACGTTATTATTTTCGTCAAGAAGCGGAGCTTTATTAATGTTAAGCCAGCGTTTGATGCTGTCTGAAAGCAGAATCTCTCTTTCGATATTGTTAAGTGTAATTTTATGTTCAAAAATAGCATCGTCTTCTTCATCTGCAAGCCATTTATCTTTTTGAGAAAGCAGCTTGCCGTTGTCGTGCTGCAAAATATTTTGTTCGTCAATGTTAAAAAAATTGAGGAAAGAATTATTTACATGAGTAAATTTCTTTTGGCTGTTCTTGACAAAAATCATTGCCGGGGCAGTATTCATTATTGTTTCTAGTTCTTTCCGGTTTCTTGCATTATCTTGCGCTAATTTTTTCCTTTTTCGTACATCATAAATAATAACTGCCGAGAAAGCTGTTATAAATATTACATACGCAACAATAAGAACAATAAAGTAATTTAGATTACTGTTAATCTTTTGTTGTAATGTTTGTATTTGGTTCAATGCTGCCCGGTTTTCTTCTTCATCTAATAATTCCCAGTAATTATTGAGTTTTTTATAAATATTTTCCTCGATGCGAAGAATATTAATATCAAGCAATTCTTTACGTCTCAATGAAAAGGGTAAATGATTTATTTTATACAACTCCTCCCGGATAGTTTGTGCTAACGGAAGAAAATATTTTAAGTATCTTGGATTATCATTTATAAGTTTTTCGAGATAAGTTAAATGGGCTTGAAGTGAATCGAGGGTCAAGTAGTAATCTGTCGAATCTTTTTGACTTCCTGTTAAGATATAACTCTTACTAATTATTTCAAGCTTTTGAATTGTTGAAAGAATATTCTGGGTCGCACTGCGCAGTTTGGTATTTTCTGTCATTACTTCTGAGCTTTGATGAAGTTCATTTTTCGAAAAGTAAAGTAATCCGCTGATTACCAATACTATCGTTAGAGAAAAGGCCCAAGTTACTATTACCTTTCTTTCTACAGAAATATTATGCCATTTATTAAACAGTGGAGCCATAATTTTCTCCGCTTATCGAAATCAATTTTTTAATGGAATTATAAAATATTTGTGAGAGAAGATAAAGAAAATTGTGACAAATAATCCAAAAAGAGTGAAGAATTTAGTATAGAATGTTTGACTTGCAATAAGCAATGTTCAATAAACAATGCACAATTTTTAATATCAGCAAGCAACATCAATATATTCACTTTATATTTGCTCGACTAATAATACCTTTTTATATTAGTTAAACAATTATTGAATAGTTCTTAACTAAACTTCTTACCTAAAAGGAGAATCTTATGGCGGATCAACAACAATTTGTCCCTTTCGTTTCTTCAGAAACCAACATGACGGAATTTACTGTCCGCGCATTAATCATAGGTTTAATCTTAGCTGTAATATTAGGAGCAGCAAATGCATACCTTGGATTGAAAGCCGGTATGACGATAGCTGCAACATATCCTGCTGCTGTTATTGGTATGGCAATAATTAAGTTGTTTAAAGGAACCGTTCTGGAAGAAAACTTTGCACGTACTGTCGGTTCAATTGGAGAATCAATCGCTGCTGGAGCTATATTTACAATTCCAGCGTTCTTTATTGCCGGTATCTGGAATCCTTTTTTTACCACTGGCAATTACATGATATCCGCTGCAATAATGTTTGCCGGCGGTGTACTGGGTATTATGTTCGTTGCATTGTTAAGAAGGGTAATGGTTGAAGATGTAGAATTGCCTTTCCCGGAATCGGTGGCTGCCGCCGAAATTCATAAAGCCGGACAAAGAGGTGGGAGTGGCTCTAAATACTTATTTGGTGCTATGGGTGTAGGTGCATTAATACAAGCTCTCGGTCAATTTAAGTTGTTTGCTACTTCGGCAGACGGTTTAATTTCCTTAAGTAAAGGAAGTATATTATTCCGTTCACCTGATGTAAGTCCCGCATACATGGGCGTTGGTTATATAATCGGACCGCGGCTTGCCGCGTTAAACTTCAGCGGAGGTGTATTAGCCTGGGGATTGCTGGCACCAATCATTGCATATTTTAAGTTTGGCAGCACTCCGATTGAGGGAATGGATATGCAAGGCACAATTGTTCAAGTATGGAAAGATTACGTAAGACCTATAGCAATTGGAGGAATGCTTGTAGGTGCTGCTTACACTCTCTGGAGGATGAGAAAAAGTCTTGCCACGGGTATTGCAAGGTCGGTCAGCGATGCAAAAAAAGCAGCATTGGGTGAGGCTCCAGAAAAAAGAACCGAAAGAGATATTCCTTTTAAATGGATAATGGTAGGTATTGTTCTGGTTGGTATAGCTACTTTTTTTATATATAATTTCTTTGCTCATGATGTTGCAGCAGCTTTGGTTGCAACTGTTGTAATGATAGTTGCCGGATTTTTCTTTGCTGCTGTTTCCGGTTATCTAGTTGGAATTATCGGCTCGAGCAATAATCCTGTAAGCGGCTTAACACTTTCTACCCTTGTAGTAGCAGCGCTTTTGATGGTAGCATTAGGCATGAAGGGGATAGACGGCGTTGCAGCGGTTCTTGGAGTTGCTGCCGTAGTTTGCGTTGCTGCTGCAGTAGCCGGTGAAATGCTGCAAGATCTAAAAGCTGGTCATATACTTGGCGGTACTCCGTGGAAAATGCAGGTCGGAGACATTTTAGGTATTCTTATTTCCGCATCAGTGATGTTTATTCCTTTGTTTATTTTGCATGAAGGGGATATTAAATTGGGTGGTCATGGATTCGGAGGTGAGCATCTGCCTGCTCCCCAAGCAAGTTTGATGGCAATTTTATCTAAAGGGATTGTTGAAGGACAGATGGAATGGATTCTTATTTTAGTGGGAATGTTAATGGGTGTCGGCTTTATTATGATGAATGTTAAAAGCCCTATGCTTGTTTCTGTCGGTATGTATTTGCCGCTTGGAACTACATTTGCAATTTTTGTCGGCGGCTTAATTAAAGGGGTTGTTGATATGATTAATGAAAAAAGAAAGTTTAACGATGCACAAAAATCAAGAGTGGAAAATACAGGTATTTTGCTCGCTGCAGGATTAATTGCCGGGGAAGCACTGATCGGACTTTTATTTGCTGCATTTGCATTCTGGGAAATTCCGGTATTCAGCTTTTTCGAGGAACCAACATTCTGGATCAGCTTAATTGTTTTTGCTTTTATTGCCTGGTATTTGATTAAGATTCCGGTTAACCATGCCGGAAGTCCAGATGAGCCTGCAGCTCCTCATGTTTCAATGTAAATTAAGGAACTCTAATGCTATTAAGTTTTTTGGAACGCAGAAAAATTCTCAAGGGGAAAAATACACTGGAACTTACTCCGTTAAGATTATATTCTTATAAAACTGATCAGCGATCAAGTGTGACAATCATTATCCCGAAATTCAAAAAAAAATTTGCACTTAAATATATCACACCTCTACTGAAATCACCGGATATAAAATTAAATCTTGATGAGTATGGTTCTTTTGCATGGCTGAATATGGATGGAAAAACTAAAGTAAGCACAATCGTAAAAAATATGAAAGAAAAATTCGGAGAAAATTTCCAGCAGGCTGAATACAGAATTTCAAAATATATTACACAGCTTTATGAACAAAGGTTAATAACATTTAAAGAAATTCAAAACGAGGAGACAAAACATGGGTGAAAAATTAGGAAATTTACAACCCCAATCATTGTGGAATCATTTCGAGGAAATTTGCGGCATTCCACGTCCTTCGCGAAAAGAAGAGAAAATTTCGCAGTACGTAATTGCTTTTGCTAAAAAGAACAATCTGGAATATAAAGTTGATGACTTCGGAAATATTGTAATTAGAAAACAGGCGAGTCCCGGCAAAGAAAACTTAAAGCCGGTTACGCTTCAGGGCCATCTTGATATGGTTGCTGAAAAAAATAAAGATGTTGAGCACAATTTTGAGAAAGATCCCATCCAGCCCTATATTGACGGTGATTGGGTGAAAGCAAAAGGAACAACATTAGGCTCCGATAACGGAATTGGCGTAGCGGCTGCACTCGCTGTCCTTGAATCGGATCAAATTGAACACGGTCCTATTGAAGCATTATTTACTTTGGACGAGGAGACAGGTTTATTTGGTGCACAGGCGCTCAAACCCGGTTTTATAAATGGGAAAATTCTTTTGAATATGGATTCGGAAGAGGATGCAGCACTTTATATCGGCTGTGCCGGCGGGCAGAATACATTCGCCAAGTTTACTTTTAAACCTTCAGACCCGCCTAAAAATACTGCTGCTCTTGAAATTGCAGTGAAAGGGTTGAAAGGCGGACACTCAGGGTTGGATATTGCTTTGGGCAAAGGGAATGCTATTAAACTAATGGCAAGACTTTTAATTCAGCTTTTTGAAAAATACGGCGTAAGACTTGTAAGTATTAACGGCGGCAGTAAACATAATGCCATTCCGCGTGAGTGTTTTTCTGTAATTAGAGTAAATCCAAAAGATGTGAGTGATATACTGAATTTTATAGGTGATTATAATAATGTGGTTAAAAGTGAACTTTCTTCTGTCGAACCGGATTTGATAGTTACAGCCGTTGAGACAAAATCCCGTGGAAAAGTAATTGATAAAGCTGTTACTTCGAATTTACTTTCTGCTTTATATACTGCC
The DNA here is from genome assembly GCA_020722085.1 of Melioribacter roseus. GTDB lineage: Bacteria > Bacteroidota > Ignavibacteria > Ignavibacteriales > Melioribacteraceae > Pyranulibacter. The sequence continues at coordinate 1,998 of DYLN01000040.1, read as the reverse complement.
CCCCATGGAGTTATTAAAATGAGTGCCGACATTCCCGGATTAGTTGAAACTTCTACCAACCTTGCAGTTATCGAGACTAAAGGCAAATCGATTAATGTTATAACAAGTCAGAGAAGTTCAGTCGATTCCGAGAAGAATGATATTTCTGCGGTTGTTAGGACAGTGTTTAAGATGGCAAAGGCTGATGTTAAACATGGTGACGGATATCCCGGCTGGAAACCTGATATTCATTCGGAAATTCTCGGAACGACAAAAAATCTGTTTAATTCATTGTTCGGAAGAGAACCTGAGGTTAAAGCAATTCACGCTGGATTGGAATGCGGAATTATTAAAGAAAAATACCCTGAAATGGATATGATTTCTTTCGGTCCTACAATTGTAGGCGCACATTCACCGGATGAAAAAGTTCAAATAAGCACTGTCTCAAGGTTCTGGGAACTTCTATTAAACATACTAAAAAATATTCCTTCTAATTGAAAAAATTACTTGCTCTTGATTTCCTTCACATGAAGAATGTGAAACTGGGTCAAGAGCAAGTACAGTAATAAATATGGAAAATAATATAACTGCGAAACCCGAACCGTCCTCTCTTTTTAGATGGAGCATTTTGATTTTTGTAAGCCTGGCAATGTTCGGAAATTATTATATCTATGACAGCATCAGTCCGCTTGCCGATCTGCTTGTTAAGCAGCTTAAATTCACCGACGCCGATATCGGCTTGCTTCAGGGTATTTACAGTTTTCCGAATATTATTATGGTGCTCTTAGGCGGAATAATCATTGACAGAATAGGTACTAGGCTGTCTGTATTGATATTTACTGCTTTGATAATGATAGGTGCATTTGTTACTGCGGTTACGGGAGAATTATTCGTAATGGCATCCGGAAGATTAATTTTTGGTTTAGGTGCCGAATCAATGATTGTTGCAGTAACTACAATTATAGCAAGGTACTTCAAAAGTAAAGAACTTTCTTTTGCGTTCGGGTTAAATCTTACCGTTGCGCGTCTCGGTTCGTTTCTTGCATTAAACTCTCCAACGTGGGGAAGAAACCTATTTAATTATTGGCAGTCGCCGTTGTGGATCACTGTAAGTGCCGGTGTGTTTGCTTTTGTAACAATAATAATCTATTACTTCCTTGATATTGCCGGCACAAAAAAATACCGATTGCCGAAAGAAGGGGAGCAGGATAAAGTTGTTCTTAAAGAAATATTTTCGTTTCACAAATCATTCTGGTATATAACTGCACTATGTGTAACTTTTTATTCTGCAATGTTTCCTTTTCAGACTTTTGCAATTAAATTTTTCCAGGATGCACACGGTACTACAAGAGAAGTCGGCGGAAATTTATCCAGTATGCTCACTTTAGCCGCCATGATTTTTACGCCGCTTTTTGGTCTGCTTGCAGATAAAATCGGCAAACGTTCTTTATTAATGATGTTCGGTTCTTTGCTCATAATTCCGGTTTATTTAATGATGGCATATAAATTCGGAAGACCAGCCGTAATGGAAGCCGGCAGTTACATAAATATCAACATCAATTTTTTTGATATTCATGCTGCCATACCTTTGTATCTTATCCTTCCGATGTCAATGATGGGAATTGCTTTTTCGTTGGTGCCGGCAGTAATGTGGCCCTCTGTTGCTTTAATCGTTGATAATTCGAAACTCGGCACTGCCTACGGTTTGATGACAATGATTCAAAATATAGGTCTCTTTGCATTTAATCTTATTATCGGCTTTGCAAATGATATATCACACGCAAGTGCTCAGAACCCTTCGGGCTACAACCTTGGAATGTGGATCTTTTCTTCGCTCGGATTTTTCGGTCTGCTGTTTGCATTTTTATTGCGCAGAAGCGAATTAAGCTCCTCGGGTCATGGACTTGAAAAAGGAATGCAGAAAAAATAACTGAAAGATAGAAAGAGATGACATCTTTATTTACTACTAAGCTGAGTTAATGAAATAATTTTTGTATGTTTTATTAAATGATAGTAAGA
>DYLN01000180.1 GCA_020722085.1 Melioribacter roseus | reverse complement strand
AACGAAATCTATCAGATGATTCCTGATACACCGATTGAGAATCTCAAAATAAAATATTCGGCTATCGCTACGGATTTACTATCAGGTGAGGAAATTAATTTTACAAGAGGAAGTTTAAGACAGGTAATAAAAGCAAGTTCTGCAATACCGGGAATTTTTCCACCGGTTAGATTAGATAATTATTTTTTAATTGACGGCAGCGCATCGGAAAGTGTGCCTGCCGGCAGAGTACGCGAAATCGGCGCTGACAGAGTTTTAGGAGTAGATGTTACAAGATGTATTAAAACTATTGATCAACCACAAAATGTTTTTGAAATACTCTATCGTGCTGAAGATATTACTTCTTTTCATCTTTCTGTTTTAAGATTAAGAGAAGCTGATTTGGTTATTCGTCCGCAGGTAAGACATTTAAGCTGGGCCGATTTTGACCAAGCGAGCCAAATAATTGCTTCTGGAGAACAAGCCGCTAAAGAGAATATCGTCGAGATTAAAAAACTGATAAATCGAAATTCTTATCTGTTAGAGCTTGAGCATTACATCAAAAAATTAAAAGGGGATGCTTAAACAAAACCTGCTAACTAATGAATAGAGAATTACTCCTTAAGAATTTAAAATCTAATCCAGATAAAACATGGGATGTTATTATTATTGGCGGCGGTGCAACCGGTTTAGGTGCTGCTGTTGATGCAGCTTCAAGAGGATTTGAAACTTTACTTATTGAACAATCAGATTTTGCAAAAGGCACTTCAAGCAGAAGTACAAAACTGGTTCACGGCGGAGTAAGATATTTAGCTCAGGGCGATTTATCTTTAGTATTCGAAGCACTTCACGAACGAGGCTTGCTTTTGCAAAATGCACCTCATCTTGTAAGAAATCAACAATTTATTATTCCAATTTATGAATGGTGGGAAGGTCCGTTTTATAACATTGGAATGAAAGTTTACGATTTGATGGCTGGGAAATTGGGACTTGGTCCTTCACAAAAAATTTCTAAAGAAGAAACATTAGCAGCAATTCCAAACCTTGATCAAAATGGATTGCTCGGCGGAGTTATTTATTACGACGGACAATTTGATGATTCGCGCCTTGCAATAAATCTTGCTCAAACAGCAGTTGATAACGGCGCAACAGTTCTGAACTATTTTAAAGCTATCGGATTCACAAAAGATGAAAATGGATTATTAAATGGAATAAAGCTGCTCGATGTTGAAACAAATGAAAAATTTATTGTTAAAGGAAAATCATTTATAAATGCTGCCGGAATTTTTGTCGGCGATATCAAGAAGTTGGATGAAGAAGAATCTGCAAACTCAGTAATTCTTAGCCGCGGAGTCCATATCGTTCTGGATAAATCTTTTCTTCAGGGCGATTCCGCAATTATGATTCCTCATACTTCTGACGGCAGAGTTCTATTTGCGGTTCCCTGGCATAATAAAGTAATCATTGGGACAACCGATACTGAAGTTAAAGAACCATCACTTGAACCAAGAGCATCTGAAGAAGAAATTAATTTTCTGTTAAAAACTTCTGCAAAATATTTATGTAAAGATCCTAAGCGAGAAGATGTATTAAGCGTCTTTGCAGGCTTACGACCTTTAGCTATCTCAAACGGTAATATTATTCCAACAAAAGATATTTCAAGGAAACATCAGATTTCAATTTCACTTTCTGGTTTAATAACCATAACGGGCGGCAAATGGACCATCTACAGAAAGATGGCTGAAGATATAATTGATAAAGCTATTTTGATTGGCGGACTTGAAGAGAAAGAATGTGTTACAAAAAATCTTCCTATTCACGGCTGTTTAAAGAACACAAATTTTGATGAGCATTTATATTATTATGGCACTGATAAAATACAAATTGAAGAAACACTGATTGCAGTGCAACCTCAATTAAAAGATAAACTTCATTCTTCATTTCCATATTTGAAAGCAGAAGTAGTTTGGGCAGTAAAAAATGAAATGGCAAGAACAGTTGAGGATTTTTTAGCACGCAGAGTAAGAGCTTTATTTTTAGATGCAAAAGCAAGCATAGAAATAGCATCGGAAGTTGCAAGACTTATGGCTCGAGAATTAAAAAAAGATTCTGATTGGGTTAAAAAACAGATTGAAGAATACACACAGCTTGCAAAAGGTTATATACTATGAAATCGGAAACTCATTGCGAGGAACGATAATGACGAAGCAATCTCTAAAGTATATGACCGATTTAAACTGTAATTGCAAACAAAAACAACATGCAAATAAACACAAATAAAAAAAATACGATTATTGTAGCGCATCGTGGAGCCTCTTATGCGGCACCCGAAAATACAATTCCATCATTTGAATTGGCTTTTAAGGAAGACGCCGATTTTATTGAAGGTGATTTTTGGTTGACAAAAGATAATGAGATTGTTTGTATTCACGATTCCAATACTAAAAGAGTCTCAAACGAAAAAATAAAAGTTCAATCATCAACTTTGTCTGAGCTTAAAAAATTAGATGTTGGAATTTGGAAAGGTGATCAGTATAAAGGAACTACAATACCAACTATTCAGGAAGTGTTCAATATTATTCCAAAAAACAAAGGCATTTATATTGAAATAAAAGACGATCGGAAAATATTTGTTGAAAAACTCAGAGAAATAATTAACCAGTCTAAGATTCAAAATGAGAAAATAAGAATAATAGCTTTTAACCCAAATACAGTTCGGTTGGCAAAAGATATTTTGCCCGAAATTAAAACTTATTGGCTTTTTGAATGGTATTTTTCGAAAAAGAAATGTTTGAAATCTTTAGCACGAAGAAGGTTAATGCAAACATTAAAAACACTTAACTGCGATGGTATTGATGTAAATGCTGCACCTTACATTGATGAAAAGCTTGTTAAGTCTTTACGTGAAAATAATCTTGATTTTTGTGCTTACGATGTTGATAAAGTTGAAGATGCTATAAGATTGATCAATCTTGGAATTGATTCTATAACAACAAATTCACCATTGAAGATGAAAGAAGAAATTAAAAAAAATAATTCCCGGAACATTGCTTAATCAAAAAACGATTTATAATGTATTCTGTTTGGATTTAATAAACAGAAAATAAAAAGAGGAAAAATATGTCACACAATCATTCACACAATCACGGTTCAGAAACTTCTGAGAAAAATCTTTTCATAACAATGCTGCTAAACTTTTTGATAACAGCCGCGGAAGTAATAGGCGGTATTATTTCCGGAAGTTTATCACTCATCTCCGATGCAATGCACAACTTAAGTGATGGTATTGCAATAATCATTACTTACATTGCAATGCGTTTGAGCAAAAAACCAAAGACATTCAAATATACTTTTGGATTAAAACGCGCTGAGATTTTAGCCGCAATCATAAATGCGAGTACGCTTATAATAATCAGTTTCTTTTTAATAAAAGAAGCTGTTGAAAGATTTTATAATCCGCAACAGATAACTGGAAGTATAATGCTTATTGTTGCCGCGGTAGGATTAGCTGCTAACGTTATTGGGACACTTTTACTTAAAAAAGGTTCGGAAAATAATCTGAATATCCGCGCTGCTTATTTTCATTTGCTCAGCGATGCAGTTTCTTCTCTTGCTGTAATTATCGGCGCAGCATTTATAATCTTTTTCAAAATTTATTGGATCGACCCGCTTCTAACAATATTAATTTCTCTTTACATTCTAAAAGAGACTTACGAAATAGTAAAAGAGTCGGTTGATATAATTATGATGTCTAAACCGGAAGGAATAGATTTAGATGAAATAAAAAAGCTAATAGAAGATATTGAAAAAGTAAAAAATATTCATCACGTTCATTTATGGAAGATGAACAATAACGATACTCATTTTGAAGCGCATATTGAAGTTGAAGATATGGGTGTAAGCAAAACGGCAGAAATTCAAAAATTGATTGAGCAGAAGCTGCACGATAAATATGAAATAAATCATACCACGCTTCAGTTTGAGTGCGGAGTATGTGAAGAAGTTAGATTGATAAAGAATTAAGAAATACTTTATTTGAAATTATTTAGTTCAATTCTTCAAAAAATTCTTTCATTGATTGTTTAGCTTTTTATTCAAGTGATATCCAATTGCTGGCGGTTTAATAACCTCATCTACTAAACCGGCTTCTTTTAAAATCTTTAAATGCTGCGATACGGTGGATTGAGCCAATGGCAAACTTTCTACCAAGTCATTGCAAATGCAGTTACATCTTTTTGCGAGCAGTTCTAAAATCGCTACTCTTGCCGAACCGGCAGACAAGTGCGCAAATGCTCTTGCAAATTTAGCGGTATCTTTTTGCAGTTAAGTATACTCTTCTTCTTTAACACAACATCCCACTGTATTTCCTTTCTCTTTTCCTTTACCAAAATATTCAATAAAAAGCTATTGATAATATGCAAACATTGGCATATATTTGTATGCAAAATTTGGCATATAAGGAAGGCAATAAATGGAAAGCAAATTAAAT
>DYLN01000179.1 GCA_020722085.1 Melioribacter roseus | reverse complement strand
AATTGAATATTGAAAATTATTTTTGCTTTCTATGAATAAATTCTCAATAAGCAATGTTCATTACACTCTGTGCTAAGCTCTTTGCACTATTGTCTTTTCATACTTCTCAGAGTAGATTTCGTTGAATTCTGCAATAGCTTTGTAAGCTTTTTCAAGAATTTCCTCGGGAGGAAGAAAAACAATTCTGAAATGGTTTGTGCCAGGAATTTGTCCGAACCCGCTGCCTGGAACAATTACAACGCCTTTTTCTTTTATTAACTCTACTGCCCAGTGCGAGTCGCTTGAAACATTATGCAGACGCGGGAAAGCATAGAAAGCGCCTTCGGGTTCAACACAGGAAATTCCCGGAATAGCATTCATCATTTCAAAAGTAAGATTTCTCCGGCTTGTTAATTTTTTCATAGCAGCTACTAAATGCGATTGATCCCCCAGCAATGCCGGCGCAATTCCATATTGTTCGGGGTGATTTGCCGAAAGTCTGGCACGTAGAAGTTTATTAATTGCATCTATGTAATTTTTCAAAATCGATCTTTCACCGCTTACTATCCCCCACCCGATTCTAAATCCCGGCACCATATAATTTTTCGACAAACCGCCGAATGTGACCATCGGGACTTCTGAGTTAAGAGAAGCAATTGAAGTATGCTTCTTTCCATCCATCAGCAGTTTATCATAAATTTCATCTGCAAAAATTACGAGGTTATGTTCAATTGCCAGATTAATAATTTGCTTAAGAGTGTCAGGTGAAGAATTTGAGCCAGTTGGGTTATTCGGATTTATCAAAATAATTGCTCTTGTTTTTTCGTTGATTTTACTTTTAATATCTTCAATGTTAGGCTGCCATCCGCTGCTTTCATCAAGATAATACGGATTTTCCATTGTACGCAGTTTACTTTGAATTGCTGTATAAAGCGGATAACCCGGTGTTGGCGTTAACACATTTTCACCGTCATTAACTAATGCAGTCAGACAAATATCGATGGCTTCACTTGCACCGGTGGTAACAAAAATATCCTGAACATTTTTAATCCCCTTTTTGTCGGCTTCTTTTTCAATTGCTTCGATCGCTTGTTTGATGCCCGACGAAGGTGCATAGCCGTTATAATTTTTCAGCATTGCTTTGTAAGTTTCTTCAATCAAATGCTTCGGCGGCTGCCAGTCAAATAAATTTGGATCACCAATATTTAAGTAGAGCATCTGTTTACCAGTCTTAGCAACTTCATTTGCAATTACTACAATATCTCTCACAGCATAAGTAATATTTTCGGTTCTTACAGCCGGTTTAACTTCTTTTAATACAGCTTTTGATTTCGATAATGACATGTTAATTCTCCTATTTTTTTTGCTTATGGCTTTATTATTATTCCTTTGTTTTCGTGTCCGTTAATTTTAATAACAAGAGGGTCCTTCAATCTTACATGTAATATATATTTTTTAGAATCAACAACAGTTTGTTTTTTAAGCCAGTCCCAGTCAATAAAATCATCGTTGTGAAACCCATCTACGGTAAAATAGCCAATCTTAAAAGAAGTAAGATTTTGGAAAAAGTGTGAGCCCTGAGAGGGTGTTACATTAAAATCAGTAAAATTGGATTCAATAATTGTTTTAGCCCCGTTTATCTGTTCCCATGTAACAGGGATACCAAGCCACGGATCCAATGTCCCCCAGCGTCCTAAACCAATCAATAAATAAGGCAAATTATTGTGAATAAATTTTGAATTAAACTGTGAAATCTCGTGTGCAACTTCTACTGTGTTTTTTCTATCAAATTTATCGATATCGACAAAAACAATATCGCGTATGTTATCTATAATCCCGTTGCCTAACACTCGGCTGCTTCTGCATAGCAATTGTTTTTCGGAATAACTTTCAAGCTCAAGTTCTTCTATCTCGTGGCTTATTACCAAAGGTCTCATCTGAAGCAGCCCAAATTCTTTTGGTTTTCCTTCAGGTACGGTAAGATTGACTGCAAACTCCATTTCTACGGACGAACCTGTTCCCCATGAGCCAAGTTCTAAAAGCAGGTCTAAAATTTGCGGGAGAGGAAACATGTTATATTTCAAAAGAGGAGCCATTGTAAAAAGCTTAACGCCGGGTCTTGCAATACCGTCGTAAATTATATGATTATCTTTTGAATATGTTGACCCGACAAGATTTAATGTGTCGTCTTGGTAGGCTTCTGTTAAATCATATTTTTTTATTATCTGTTCGTCAGTATAATATTCTTCCAGCTTCTCTCCGTTCATATCAATTGCAAAAAATTCCTTAGGTGTATAATTTAAAATATCTTCGATCGTGGAATATTGAAAAATATGCTGTGGATATTTTGGACAAAATCTAACTGTATTGCCGCCTTCTACAATAGTTTTCCCCAAGCCGAGAGCAACAGATACAATTCCGTCGGATGATTTCAGCGGTGCAGCAGGATAAAAGTTATAAGACTTGGCGGTACCGGAAAATTCAGGATAAAATTTTCCGTTATGATCTGCTCCTACAACTTTTTGAACAATGATTGCCATTTTTTCTTCTTCCAGACGATAAGAAGTTACCTTTATATAATCTTTCGATCTCTGGAAATAAACCGAAGCATAAATTCTTTTTATTGTATTGAGAAGCTGTTTTAATCTTATTTTTAATTTTGGATGATTATTCGGCAGCATATAAGTATCGTACACGCCTGCAAAGGGCTGCCCCTGAGAATCTTCCAGAAGACTTGATGAACGGACTGCGATCGGTTCGGTAACAATTTCTAAAAACGATGTTAAGTCTTCAACTACAGAATCGGGAAATTTTGCAGCTTTGGTAAAACGATCTATCAATTCGCTGTCATATTTAGAGCGAAGTGCATATTCACGCAAATCATTATCATCCAAAAATTGATCAAACACATCAGTGCCAATTACTACACCGGGAGGGACAAAAATTTTCACGTCTTTGAATTTATATCTCAAATCAAAATTGCTTAGTAGGCTGTTTACAAATCCAAGTCCGCGTGCTTTGCCGCCAAGTGAACCGCCGCCGATTCTTGCAAACGTTGTAGTAGTATCGAACGTATATTTATGGAAATCAGAGATTACACCTATCTGCCGGGCTTTTCTAAAGTCACGCAGATAATCGATTAATAATTTACGGAGTGCTTCGGTCGATTCGAAATCTGTTACTTTTTTGGGACGAAGCTGATGAGCAAGCCAAAATTCCGTCCTTGCTTTCAGCCAGTTTGAAAAGTGATTCCTCGATGCGTGATAAACAATACTTTCATCCGGAACTGTTTTTAATTTTTGTTCAAGCTCTGTAAGATTAGAGGCACGTGCTACTTCTTTGCCATCGGGAGTTTTAAAAATAAAATCACCAAAGCCAAAGTTCTGAACCATAAACTTTTTTAAGTCTTCAAGAAGAGTCGGAGAATCTTTCAACAAAAATGAAGCTCCTATTTCGGAAGCAATTTTTTCATTTTCCGGCACTGTAGACTGGAGCAAAACCGGAATATCCATTTGTCTTTCTTTCACTTTTTTTGCAAACAGAATTCCCGCTGCCGGATCCGATTTGCCGTTCCTTTCAAAATCAACATCAGAAATTATTCCGAGAACAAACTTTTCGTATTTATCAAAATACTCCCATGCTTCTTCATAATTTGTACACAATAAAATTTTAGGGCGTGCCCTCATCCTTAAAAACTTGTGTGAAATATTAATCCCCTCCGACATTAAGCTTTGTGACTGCTTCAGCAGTTCTGTGTAGATAATCGGCAAATAAGAAGAATAAAAACGAATATTATCTTCTATAAGAATAATTGATTGAACACCAACACTTTTCGTATCGTGGTCAACATTGTATTTATCTTCGAGGTATTTAATAATTCCAAGAATAATTCTGTAATCGCCCTGCCAGATAAAAACTCTGTCGAAAATTGAAATATCTTTGTTGGCAATAAGATCACTCATCTCGCGGTTGTCATAACCTAAAAGAACAATTGGAATATCCGAGCCGGATTCGCGAACTTTTTTTGCAAAATTGAGTGCAGACATATCTTCGATGTGAAGAGTAACAATTATCATATCAAATCGTTTCTCTTCGCTAAGCATTTGAATTGCATCTTCACCGCTGGATACCTGTATTAATTCCGGAGAATGACTTAAGTTCAATCCTTGATATTCACGGCGAATCAATTCATAGAGTCTGCCGTCTTCCTCGAAAATGTAAGAATCATAAAGTGAGGAAACGAGTAGAATATCGCGTACTCTAAATCCCATAAGATTATGAAAATCCTGAAACTTAGAGTACTGACTCGTTTTTAATATTTCTCTCGTGAATCTCGAACTCGAGTGCATATTTTCTCAGGAGTTTAACTTTGTCTTATTTCTTACTCTATCAAAAGTAAAAATAATGAGGATTACTTTCATTAGAAAAAAGAAAGGCAAGCCACATCTGTCCAAAATAAACATTTAGGGATACGGCGCACATTAAAAGAAATTCGTTAA
>DYLN01000178.1:3277-4495 GCA_020722085.1 Melioribacter roseus | reverse complement strand
AAATTTGGCTCATAGATTTAGAAAACTTATAGGTCAAAAATTTGTCTCTTTTTAGTCAGCGTCTATTGCTTTGCAATACTTAATTTATTCTTCCACGTCTCATAAGCAAATCTTGCATTGCCGTTTTCGTCGTAAAGACCGGTATCGCGCCATGCTTTTGATAAATCTTCCGGTGAGCCTTCTGCTTCCCAGAGTTTATCGTAATCCCGCAGAACAAAATTTATTATGAATACCGCATTATAATTATCTGCCGCATTAAAAAGTTTTTTGAAATAATCGTTTTGCTTTTGCTGTGTACCTTCAAATACAATAGAGCCGTTGTAAATTGAGGTTGTTTGAGCCGGATAGCCGGTCTCCGTAATGCAAATCGGTTTGTTTACTAAAGAGAAAAGCTGGCTGAAAAGATCCGCGGGAATATCATTAGTTGACAACGAACTTAAAAAAGGATATAAGGAAATTGCAAAGTAATCCGAATATTCCATTACCTGATTTAAGCCTGTTATCTGTAATTGATAATTGGAAGAATAATTTTGCAGTAATTCCATTCCTGAAACAGATACCATAATTGGCAAATTTGGATATGCACTTTTTAGCTGATTGTAAACATACTGCTGCAATTGCAAATATGAATTCCATAAATTAAGTGATGGGTCTGAGTTAATAAGCAGATTTACTTCAATGCCAATTACAAGATAATCTGGATTAAAAAACTGGATAACACGCCGGCAGTAATTTAAATAAGCAGTCTGGACTGAAAGACTGTTGAATCTGTACGTATTCCATGGATATGTAAGCGGCTGGTTCCCGGAGCTTGCTTTATATAAAGCCAGTCCGTTGCGATTGTGATTAATGGGCGTTATTGAGACAACAATTTTTTCTCCGGAAGGAGTCTTTGTTTTTCTTGTTTGCCAATCATTAATAATAAATGAATTAAAATCTTCGCCGTATAGGGCTTCCTGCCACGGAATCCCGTCATCAAAATGATGGGAGATGATATCGGCATCATTTTTAATTTTTAAGTAAACAGAATCAAGAGATTGTGCAGTTGCATCGTAGGGGAAGGGAGTAAAACCCAAATAATAACTTCTCGTTTCTTCTCCGGGAGGAGTAACAACATCTCTTAGTTTACACGAACTTAAAAAGAGTAACACAACTATAAAAACTATAAGTGAAAAACATTTTTTCATTTTTCTTTCCGCAAAGTGCACGTCTTACTTT
>DYLN01000178.1:0-3177 GCA_020722085.1 Melioribacter roseus | reverse complement strand
AATTCTAATTTGAAAAAGAAAGCTACAATTTTACTTTAACTACCACTTTTTTAACCGGGATGGAATTATCAATAGCAATTCCTGGCATATGAATATCATCGGGAAAAAAGATTGCAAAGCAGTCTTTCTCAACTTTAACGAAATTGCCGCTGCCTTCCAAAAACATAATATCTTTTTTATTATCGTAAGTTTCCGAAACGTACATATCCTTCATTTTTCCGAAACCAATTTTTTCGGCGCCATCAGCAACAAACTGAATGTCAATATATTTTTTGTGAGCTTCCCATTTGCCTTTTTCTCTTGGTCTGGAATTATACTTATCCACAATGGCATAAATTTCTTCACCTTCTATCTGATATTTACCGGTATCGATTTTTGTGAAATCATTTTACTGTAAATATTTTAATACTTTTTCTATTCTTTTGCTCAACCCATAATAAACGGCGGCGTTTTGTAAACTGTCGAAAACCATAATTTGCTCTTATTTATTAATTTGACTTATGTAACAAAACAGACTTAAAGTGAATGTTGCGGCGATAAAGACATGGAAGATTACATTTTCCAGGTTTGGAATAGGATTATCTTTGATCGGCGGAAGAAATGTTACGGTGTCTTTATATATCCTCTCGTATTTTTTTTGCCAGCTTCCATCAGGTTTGAATAAGTACGGAATCCACCATTTTTTTATTTCGTAAATTAGAATAAAAAGGTAAATTACCAGCGAAAGAAACATCATCCAACCTAAAGCAAATGAGAATGATATAGGAGGTATAAACAAAAGTAATCCTTTGTATACCGGATCAAGAAAGCGTTCTTTCGGGGAAAATTCTTTTACATTATTGAAAGGGTAAAGATCAATTAATTTTGTAAAGCTGTAGTAGACAAATAAAATTATTTGAATGAAACTTACAGAGATCATAGACTAAAGCCTAAAAAGAATTCCGGCAGTTAAAACATAAAAATTACTTTTAAATGACTTCAGTGAAGGAAGATTATCTAATTTGAGATCAAGAAAAACGTAGCGCGCATCACCAGTTAAAACTACGTTGCCAACCGGCAGTTGAGCGCCCGCACCCAAATGGTAACCGAATCTTTGTTTAGTTTCATCTTTGTAACCGTACTCCTCTGATTTGTATAAATCAGAATATTCATACCTGACATTGTACCAACCTGCACCCACTGCACCGTAAACAATCGGGATAACATAAATCATTGCTGTTGCCATGACGGGGTAACTTGTTACTTTGACATTGCCATCATCGAATTTTTCTCTCTTATAATTAATTGAACCTTCGAAGCCGAAGCTGCTTGATAATTTGACCCTTAAAGCTCCGCCAATCATAACCGAGGCGTTATCGGCATCCTGACTTTTATAATAACCAAGCTGCGGACCAGCCGTAATTGATTGAGCTTGAGCGGCGGTTAAAACAAATAAGAAAACAATTAATACTGCTAATAACCTTTTCATCTTATCCCCCTAAAATTTGAAAACCAATTTATAAAATTTAGCAATTGAAGTCAGATTAATTTTGAGGTGGAACGCGCAAATTTGTTGTCGTTTGCAAACCTTCGGCAAGCTCAGGTAAAATACCGAGTTTTGAATATATCGGTCTAATGGCTTTTCTCAATCTTGGAAGTTTTACTGCAAAAAAAGACGCTCCAAGAATACATGAAATTCCACCGAAGGCTAATGTTGCCGGTGCACCAAATTCAGATGCCAGACTTCCGAACAGCAGACTTCCAAAAGGCATCATTCCCATAAACGCCATTGTGTAGATGCTCATAACTCTCCCTCGTTTATCGTCATCAATAACAGTTTGAATTATTGTATTACACGAGGCTCCTGTTATTACCATGGACATACCTGTAAAAACTAAAAATGCCATTGAAAGAATTAGTGTTCTTGAGAAGGAAAAAGCAATAAGCATTATTCCGAATGAAAATGTTGTATAAACAATAATTCGTCCAAGTCCTAAAACCGATCTTTTGGATGCAAGCAGCAAAGCACCTGTAAGCGCACCTGTACCGATGGAGCCCATTAAGAACCCCAAGGTATTTGGTCCACCGTGTAAAATATCTTTTGCAAAAACAGGCATTAATACAATATAGGGTATCCCGGTTAAGTTGATCAAAGCAATAAGTGAAATGATATATCGAGTTGGTGTAAAGTTAATAGTGTAGTTAAATCCCTCTTTTAATCCTTCGAAAACATTTTTTTGTGATTTAATAGTTTTAGAATAATCTATTTTCATTGCAAACAGCGCAATTATTACTGCAAGAAAAGAGATTCCGTTTATCAGGAAGCAAATAGTTTCACTTGTTTCGGCTAAGAGAATTCCGGCTATTGAAGGTCCGAACAGTCTTGCCGCATTAAACATCATAGAATTAAGTGCGATCGCGTTACCAAGGTCTTCTTTGTTTTCAATCATTTCAACGACAAAAGCTTGTCGTGTGGGCGTATCGAAACCGTTCACAATTCCGAGAAAAAGATTTAGTATGATTAAGTGCCAGACCTGAACGGTAGAGGTCAACAGCAAAATTACAAGAAGAAAAGCTTGCAGCATTGCAAGTGTTTGAGTTGCGATTAGTATTTTGTGTCTGTTCATTTTATCGACAATAACGCCTGCGAAAGGAGAAAAAATGAGAGAAGGAATCTGGCTTGCGAAACTTACGAGTCCAAGCATAAATGCTGAACCGGTTAATCTATAAACAAGCCAGCTCATTGCAATTTGCTGTGTCCATGTGCCGGTTAAAGAAATTATTTGACCGCCAAAGAACAGCTTATAATTTCTGTACTTTAACGCCCGCCATGCGACAGATAAACTAAAAGTAGATGTTTTGTTATTTCTTTTACTCAATAAAATTAAAATCTCCGTCTTGTACTTACTTCATTAGGGTCAAAATATTTTGGAGGGATTTTCCATCCATCATTGAAGCATTATAAATAAATGATGCTATTATTACCGCCGATTGCATCAGATCGCCTGCGCTGCAATGGTTGTAGGTATCCATGTTTGAATGGTGAGCCTGTGTGCCGTATGCAAGTTCATCCTGAATAAATTGAAATCCGGGCAGTCTGACAGCATCTAACGAGACGTGGTGTGTACTGCTGATTTTTCCTGAGCCGTTATCATAATTGAAATAAACATAAAAATTATCATATTCCTTTTTTTTCTC
>DYLN01000039.1 GCA_020722085.1 Melioribacter roseus | reverse complement strand
TGAGAGTTGAGAATTGGATATTGAACATTTAATTGTTGTTGAAGTAGACGAGTTACAGGTCGTTGTGCAAAATATAATTTTGGGTGGGGGAATCCTTTTGAACCCAACTGGGGGATATGATAACATGTGATAATTTATTTTGATTTAAGAATTTCCACTTCCGATTCATAATCCAAAACTTTATCATAAAATTCTTTAGGGAGTGGAATGGATTTTTTTAGAATAGGGTCAACATGAACAAGTATGCCAGCTCCTTCGGCGATGACTATGCCCTTATCTATATTTTCTACTATGTGCTCAAACCTAAAGCTTGAATTTTTTATGAATGAAATCCTTGTATAGATTCTGAGTTTATCTTCAAACAATGCAGCTTTAATATAATTGATTTCGTTTCTGACCATATAAAAAGCTGTTCCGTCTAATGATATTCCTTTCTCAGGCAATAATTTAAGGTCTTTTGCATATTTAATTCTTGCTTGCTCAAAATAATTAAAATAAACAGCATTGTTTACAATATGCAGCATATCGACTTTGTCAAATGTCACAACGACATCATAAAAGTGTTTAAAATCCGATTTGTTTTTCGTTGGTTTCATTTTATTCTATAACTAAAATATTTGCCTAGCTCAATTACGGGCTGATCAAAAGTAATTTTCAATTTTAAAATCCCTCCGCAAGCGGGGTAAATTGTGAAAATCTTTGCTTCGCCGAATCGAGGCGAGCCTGCTCCGCCTTCACATTGTTTGGCAAACCGAGGCGAGCCCCGATGCAACTGTCGGGACGAGTGTTAAAATCTGCGTAATCCATATTCCATTTTTTAATTATTACTTTCTGGTCAAACCTATTATTGTAACTAATGTTACGCAACGTTGAAAGATAACATCTTTACTAATAAAATAAACGTCTATCAACTTTTAGAAATTATCAATTTTATTTTGATTTTTTATTTTAGATTAAAGATGTTATCTTTTTACTGCTCTCTTTTGCGTAAGGTGAGATTGTAATAAATTGTCATTAACTTCCTTTGACATTACGTACCATTTTTTCTATTTCGTCCCACATTTTTTCCGGAACAGATTGTAGAAAATTAAACTGTCCAGCACCATTAAGCCATTCACCACCATCGATAGTAACAACCTCTCCGTTTATGAAAGATGAGTAATCTGATACAAGATAAGCTGCGAGATTTGCTAGTTCCTGATGATCTCCCACACGTTGCAGCGGTACTTTCTTTTTCAGATCAAATTTATTTTTAAGATCTCCAGGTAATAATCTTTCCCACGCGCCTTTAGTCGGGAATAAACCTGGTGCAATTGCATTAAAACGAATGCCATACTTAGCCCATTCGACAGCGAGTGAACGAGTGATAGCTAATACCCCAGCTTTGGCAGCTGCAGATGGTACAACATAGGCTGACCCTGTCCAAGCGTATGTTGTTACAATATTCAAAACTGTCGCTTTTTCTTTATTTTTAATCCAGTATTTACCGAATGCGAGTGTACAATTGTAGGTCCCTTTCAAAACAATATTAATTATAATATCAAAAGCTCTATTTGATAAACGCTCAGTTGGAGAAATAAAATTTCCTGCAGCATTATTAATAAGAGCATCAACCTTTCCAAATTTTTCAATTGAAGCATCGAGTAAATTCTCAACCTGTTTATACTCAGAAACATCACAAGCGACTGGGAAAACTTCGTTTTTTGTTGAGAGCAAGATTTCTTCGGAGGTTTTTCTCAGTACATCAATTTTGCGACTTGTGATAATTACTTTTGCTCCAAGCTCAGAAAAATATTTCGCCATAGATTTTCCAAGACCGGTTCCGCCACCAGTTATTACAATAACCTTATCTATTAACGAGCCTTCCTTCAGCATTGGCAAATTATAATTTTGTTCAGACATAAGTTTCCCTAAAATAAGTTTTAACTTTTTCCTCTATAAAGCTGCAAAAATAAAAATCAAACTTATTCTATTGATCCTTTACAATGATTATTTTCTCTTTTGCTATCCTTTTTTCAGTAAACATCGAAAAAGAATTATCAGGTTTTAAGATTATTAAAAGCAATATCTATTTGCTTCAATTAACCTGTTTGCAATATTTCTTCTTAACTTAATTGTATTTACAAAATCATATTTTGTAAACCTCTTTAATCCAAGCGTGAGAAGTTTTGATTCATCTCCTTCTGCAAAAGCAGCGATGGCATGTTTACCATAAATATTGATTCTTTCGAGTGAGTCACTGACATAAACCCTTGTCATATCAATATAAGGTTGTAATTCTGATTCACTTTTCATATTTGCCAACTTTATTGTTCTGAGAATTGCAGATTCTGAAGTATAAACTTCTATCAGCATATCAGTTAGGTTCATTATTATTTCCTGCTCATCTGCTAAGCTCTGCATGAATTTTTGAACAGCCATTCCGGCTGTCATTAAAATAGCTTTTTTCGCATTTTGAATAGCTTTTATTTCTTTAGCTAACAGGCCAGTTGATTCTTCCCCAAACTCGGGGATACTCATAAGTTCTTTTTGAATTGCTAGAGCAGGTCCAAGCAAATCTAGTCTACCTTTCATTGAACGTTTTACAAGCATATCAACGGTGAGT
Organism: Melioribacter roseus; assembly: GCA_020722085.1. GTDB lineage: Bacteria > Bacteroidota > Ignavibacteria > Ignavibacteriales > Melioribacteraceae > Pyranulibacter. The sequence goes on along the minus strand of DYLN01000039.1, from coordinate 24,329 downwards.
AAACGATTGATTTCGTTGGTTCCTTCAAAGATGCGATTTATACGAGAATCCCGATAGCCTCGAGCTGCAGGATATTCTTCAGAATAACCATATCCTCCGTGAATCTGGACTGTTTCATCGACTATATAATCCAAAACCTCTGAGCCGAAAACTTTTAACATTGCAGCTTCAATTGCATACTCTTCTGCAGCTCCGATCATAGCTTCGCTGTAACTTTTACCACTTGAAAGCAATTCTTGTTCTTTATCATTTATCAATCCACTTGTTCGGAAAGTGGCAGATTCAGCCACAAATATTTTTATCGCTTGCTCAGCTAATTTATGTTTGATTGCACCAAAACTTGCAATTGTTTTTCCGAATTGCTTTCTTTCATTAGCATATTGAATTGAAATCGAGTTAAATCTTTTAGCTCCTCCAGTAGTCATTGCACATAATTTAAATCTTCCGACATTCAGGATATTAAAAGCGATGTAATGCCCTTTACCAATTTCACCAAGGACATTTTCAACCGGAACTTTTACATTATCTAAGAACAGTGCGCGTGTTGATGAACCTTTAATTCCCATCTTTTTTTCTTCTTCGCCACGAGTAAACCCTGGTGAATTTGTGTCAATTATAAAGCAAGTAAATTTATTACCATCAACTTGCGCAAAAGTAATTAAGATATCAGCAAAGCCACCGTTCGTAATCCACATCTTCTGTCCATTGAGAATGTAATACTTGCCGTCATCAGAAAGTATTGCAGTAGTTTTGGCTGAAAGAGCATCAGAGCCAGAAGTTGGTTCAGTTAAACAATAAGCCGATTTTAACTCACCGCTTGCAAGTTTAGGTAAATACTTTTTTTTCTGTTCATCAGTTCCGTAATAAAGAATTGGCAAAGTTCCGATGCCTGTATGAGCAGCAAAAGAAACCCCAAATGAGTAGCTAGTTCCCATTTGCATCGAAAGAAATGTATTAGTATTGAAGTCACCTCCGAGTCCTCCGTATTCTTCCGGGATCGAAGTTCCGAGTAATCCAAGTTGACCAGCTTTTTCCAAAAGAGAAACAGTCAATCCTGGTTCCTGGTTATCAATGGCATCAAGTCTGGGCAAAATTTCTTTTTCTACAAAATCTGCAGCAGTTTCCACCATCATTTTTTGTTCTTCATTAATTTCTTCGGGAATAAAAACACTCTGCGGATCACTTTCTTTTATTAAGAATTCTCCGCCGTGTAAAACTTTTTTTGTTTCTTCTGACATTTTTGTTTCCTCTTTTTTAAATTTTTTATAAATATTAAAAATCTACAATGTTCTACTTAATCCATTCAATTATTAAGCCTCATTGAGGTCTATAATTTCTCAAAGAATCAATTTAGCAATTCATAGATTCCGGCAACTCCTTGCCCACCGCCAACACAAGCCGTGACCATTCCATATTTCTTATTTCTTCTCCTAAGCTCATTTAGAATCTGTACCGTTAATTTCGCCCCGGTGCACCCAAGCGGATGACCAAGAGCAATAGCACCACCATTTACATTGAGTATTTCTTCATTCAAATTTAGCTGGCGAATTACTGATAAAGATTGAGCTGCGAAAGCTTCGTTCAATTCTATCAAATCGATATCATCTAATTTTAATCCGGCTTTTTTTAAAGCTTTTGGTACTGCAGCAACCGGACCAATTCCCATAATTCTTGGATCAACACCGGCAACAGCATACGTAACTAATCTGGCAATTGGTTTGATACTCAATTCTTTAACCATTTGCTCTGACATTACCAGAACAAAGGCAGCTCCATCAGAAGTCTGTGAAGAATTTCCTGCAGTTACAGTTCCATTTTCAGCGAACACTGGTTTTAGTTTTGCTAATGCTTCTAATGTAGTATCAGCACGTGGTCCTTCATCCGTATCAACCACAAACTTTTTGGTTTTTCTTTTATTGTCTTCAATATAAACGTGTTCTACTTCAATAGGAACAATTTGATCTTTGAAGTAACCATTTTTAATTGCATTAGTAGCTTTCATGTGTGAATTAAACGAAAAGAAATCTTGTTCTTCACGCGAAATTTTGTATTCCTTAGCCAGCTCTTCTGCAGTCAAGCCCATTCCCAAATAATAATTCGGAGTAGTTTTTGTGACGTTATAATTTGGTGCAAGTTTCCAACCGGTCATCGGAACAAGTGACATCGATTCAACGCCACCAGCAATTATGCAATCCATCATACCAGATTGAATACGTGCAACAGCAGTTGCAATAGTATCAATGCCAGACCCACAAAATCTGTTTACTGTTGAACCGGGGACTTCAATCGGAAGAGATAAAAGTGAAATCATCCTTCCTATTTGTAATCCTTGTTCTGCTTCGGGGAATGCATTTCCTACAATTACATCATCAATTCGATGAGGGTCTAATTGAGGGAAAGATTTTAGCAAATGTTTTATAACCTCTGCGCCAAGATCGTCTGGCCTGGAAAAACGAAAGCCACCTTTTTTCGCTTTCCCAACAGCGGTTCTAAATCCTGCCACTATATAAGCTTCTCTCATAATTATTCTTCTAATTTATTAAAAATTCATTGTTAATTAGTTTCTTAAAGGTTTACCAGTTGTAAGAGTGCTCTGAATTCTCTCCAGGGTTTTCTTTTCACCGATAAGGCTTAAAAATGCTTCCCGCTCCAGATCAAGCAGATATTGTTCGGATACTAAACTACCTTCTGAGAGATCACCGCCGCACATAATATATGCAAGCTTCTCAGCTATTTTTTTATCGTGATCAGTTATGTAATTTCCTAATCTGAATGAATGAATGCCAAGCAGCAAGGTTGCCAGTGCAGTTCTTCCTAAAACTTTAATATCACTTCTCTGTAAAGGTTTTGTGTAACCATGATCAGCAAGAAGAATAGCTGCTTTTTTTGCATCTGCTATAACACGATTTGGATTTACAGAATATGTATCCAGTCCTTTTCTAAAAATTCCCATTTCAAAAGCTTCCTCAGCAGAAGTTGAAACTTTTGCAGTGGCAATGTTCATAAATCTTCTCTGAAGTTCAGGAAGTTCGAGTCCACCTTCAATATAAGAATCAGATGCTCGAAGCGTCATTTCTTTAGTTCCTCCCCCAGCAGGAATTATCCCAACTCCAACTTCAACAAGTCCAATATAAGTTTCTGCTGATGCATTTATTTTGTCAGCATGTAAACAAACTTCGCAGCCACCGCCAAGCACTAACGAATGCGGTGCAACTACAATGGGAATATTTGAATAACGAATGTGCATTGTAGTGTTTTGAAATTGACGGACTGCTAAATCTATTTCGTCGTATTCTTGCTCGGTTGCAAGCATAAACATCATAGCTAAATTTGCACCGGCAGAGAAATGTTGTCCATTATTTCCAATTACCATTGCTTTAAAATCTTTTTCAGCGATCTCAATTGATTTGTTTATTGCCTCTAAAATTTCTGAGCCAATGGAATTCATCTTTGTATGAAATTCAAGATTTACAATTCCATCGCCAATATCGTGAAGAGTTGCACCTGAATTTTGCCAAACAGGCTTATTAGCCCGATAATTATCGAGAATTATAAATTCACTTTTGCCGGGAATTTCTTTATACGAGTTAGAAGCTATATCATAATATTTTTTCTTTCCATTTTCAGATTTGTAAAATGAATCAAACCCACCCTCCAACATTTTCGAAACCCAGCCAGCGACTTTCATATTGGTTTCGATCATCTTATCGACAGTTTTCTTTACACCAAGAGCGTCCCATATTTCAAACGGACCTAATTCCCAGCCAAAGCCAGCACGCATCGCATCATCGATCTTATAAAGTTCATCTGAAATTTCAGGAATTCTGTTTGATGAATACTGAAAGAGGTAATAATTTGATGAACGTAGGAACTCCGCAGCTTTGTCTTTGCCACTAATTAAAACTTTTAATCTTTCTCTTAAGTTTTCAACTGGCTTTGCAGCAGTAACAGAAGCCATATTTGATTTGGGGCTTGGTTTATATTCCAAAGTTTCTGTATCAAGTTCAAGTATTACTTTTTCACCTTTTTCATCTTTAGATTTTTTATAAAAGCCCTGACCTGTTTTATCTCCTAGCCAATTATTTTCTACAAGTTTGTTAACATAATCCGGAATCACAAAAAGTTCACGCATTTCATCATTAGGACAATCGTGATAAACATTATTTGCAACCTTAACAAGTGTATCTATTCCCACTACATCTGCGGTTCTGAATGTTGCAGACTTAGGTTTACCTGTTAAAGGTCCGGTCAGTGTATCAATTTCTTTTATACTTAAACCTAATTCTTTTTTAAGCTTAAAGACGACCATAATGCTGAAAACACCTATACGATTTGCAATGAACGCCGGAGTGTCTTTGCAAAGCACTGTTGTTTTGCCAAGATATAAATCACCAAACCACATTAGAAAATCTACAACTTCCTGACTAGTTTTAGGAGTTGGAATTATTTCCAGTAACTGCAGATAGCGAGGTGGGTTGAAAAAATGTGCTCCGCAAAAGTGTTTTTGGAAATCCTCACTTCGTCCTTCAATCATCATGTGAATAGGAATTCCCGAAGTATTAGTTGTAACTAATGTGCCTGGTTTACGAAACTTTTCAACATTTTCAAAAACTTTCTTTTTGATTTCCAGATTTTCTACGACTGCTTCGATTACCCAGTCAGCACCGGCAAGCCAATTCATATTGTCTTCAAAATTTCCCGTGGTAATTCTTGAAGCAAAATCACTTCGATAAATTGGCGATGGTTTTGTTTTAAGTACATTTTGCAGATTATCATTTGCAATTCTGTTCCGAACAACAGGATCCTGCAAAGTAAGCCCTTTTTTCTTTTCGGAATCATTCAGCTCCTTTGGTACAATATCAAGCAGATAAACTTTGTAACCGATGTTTGCAAAATGAGCCGCTATGCGCGAACCCATCACGCCTGATCCAAGTACCGCAACTTCATTGATTATTCTTTTCATAATTTTTTCTGTTAGTTTATATTATTTGTTGTTGATTGTTCTGAATAAATTTTATCAATCAAATTTTGATATTTCTTAAGAATCACTCTTCGTTTTAATTTCAAAGTTGGAGTGAGCTCATCGGATTCTACAGTCCAATCTTTATCGACTAATTCAAATTTTTTAATTTGTTCAATATGACTAAATCGTTTATTATAGTGTTGAATTTCTTTCCAAATCCGCTCCTTAACTGCTTCGCTGCAACTAATACCTTTTTGCAGGTAATCTTTTACACTTTTCTTTTCACACCATTTTTTTATGAAATCAAACTCTGGGACAACTAACGCAGCACAGAATTTTTGATTTTCTCCAATGATCATGATGTTTCTTATAAACGGAGATTCTTTCATTTTATTTTCAATGGGTAGAGGAGAAACGAATTTTCCTCCGGATAATTTGAAAATCTCTTTCAATCTGTCGGTTATCTTTAAATACTTATTATCAATCCAAATTCCTACATCGCCTGTATGAAACCAGCCCTCGTTATCAATTGCTGCTTTAGCTTCTTCTGGTTTATTGTAATAGCCGAGCATTACGTTTGGTCCTTTTGTTAATATTTCTCCGGTATCTGGATCAAGTTTAACTTGAACATCCGGAATTGGAAAACCCACAGTACCGATGTAAAAATCTTCAAATCGATTGCATGTAATTACTGGAGAAGTTTCGGTCAATCCATAACCTTCCACAATATTAATTCCTGCAGCAGTGAATATTCTTCCTAGTCGTGGCTGTAATGCAGCAGCACCGCTAATTATACCTTTCACTTCACCACCAAGTGCTTCTAGCCATTTTGAAAAGACTATTTTACGAGCTGCCCAAAGCCGTAAATCATAAAACCAATTTGTTTTGCCTTTTGGATGGAAATGATTTGCAAGGTTAACAGCCCAACCAAAGATCGCTTGTTTTGGTTGTTTAAGATTTCTGCCAACGTCCATTATTCTTTCATAAATTTTTTCGAGTAACCGAGGAACAGTAGTGAAATAATTCGGTTTTATCTCCCTGATATTTTCTCCAACTTTATCAATACTTTCTGCGTAATAAATTGAAGCACCTATTTTCATATAGTAATAAACTGCAGTTCTTTCAAAGATATGACAAATTGGAAGAAAGCTAATAACTCTGTGAGTATTATTAATGGGCATTATCTGCTGAATTGAATTTACGTTACTCAAAATATTATTATGCGAAAGCATCACGCCTTTTTGTGTACCTGTAGTTCCTGAGGTGTAAATTATAGTTGCCAGGTCAGTCGGTTTTATGCCTTCTTTAATTTGGTTAAGCTTATCTCTATTTAATTCATCAGCCAGATCAAGAATTTCACTCCAATGTTTTTTCCCTTCAAGTTTATCAAAGGAATAAATTTCAATTAAGGATTTTACTTTACTTTTGAGTGAAGATATTTTTTGATACAAATCTTCGTTCGATACAAAAGCATACTTTATTTCTGCATCATTAAAAATATATTCATATTCGTGAACTGCTATATTTGGATAGATAGGAACATCAATACAGCCAGTTTGCAATATTCCAAGATCAACAAAATTCCATTCTGTTCTGTTAGGTGAAATAATTGCTATTTTATCTCCAGGATTAATACCAAGTTTAAGCAAGCCAAGACTAAACTTATCAATTATAGATTTAGCATCTTCAGTGCTATAATTAATCCATTTACCGTCTTTCTTATCAGAAATAAAATGTTTGAGGGGATATTTTTCCGATTGATAATCAATTATATCGAAAAGTCGTGTTAATCCAGGCATGGCAACCTCACCCAGGTTAGTTAAATAGCAATTAAGAATTTTCCTATTTTTAAGATAAGAGAATGAGGTGAAGAATGCAAGCGAAATTTCGCTAATGAAGAAAATTTGCTGTAGTTAATTAGGTTTTTCTTATATTTCAGTCAAAAAAAAGAAGATTTTGAACAAAAAGAATAATTACATAAAATTGATCCTGGGGTTAAAGGTTAAACAACTTCGACAAGAAAGAAAGCTTTCATTGAATGAATTAGCATCAAAAAGTTCTTTGTCTGTCTCTTATTTAAATGAAATTGAAAATGGTAAAAAATATCCAAAAGCTGAAAAGATTGCCCAGATAGCTCAAGCTCTTAATGTTGATTATGATGAACTTATTTCATTAAAGCTTACTAAAAATCTAACTCCAATTGCTGAACTTATTGACTCGAACATTCTTGAGATGCTTCCTCTTGATCATTATGGAATTGATTTAAATAAATTTATTTCTTTGATGTCTGAAGCATCATATCAGTTGAGTGCACTTGTTGCAACAGTAATTGAAATGGCAAGAAGTACTGAACTCAGCCAAAATAACTTTAGCAGAACGGCTCTACGGATTTACAAAGAAATTCACGGCAATTATTTTGACGATATCGAATTATCTGTAGATAATTTTATAAAAGAATTTAATGTGGATATTAAACCACCATTAAACTATGAAACTCTTTTTAATATTCTTGCTACAAAATATAATTATCAGATAGATGAAACTCGATTGAGTAGTTTTGAAGAACTAAAACAATTACGCGGGATTTTGAAAAATGAAAAGCAACCTATTCTATATTTAAACTCAAATCTGTCAACTGCTCAAAAACTTTTTATAATCGGGAAAGAAATTGCTTATAATTATCTGAACATTCAGGAAAGAAGTTACATTCATTCCAGTCTTAAATTAAATACTTTTGATCACCTGCTAAACAATTACATCGCTGCATATTTTTCAACTGCTATAATATTAAATAAGGATGTTTTTATTTCTGACATTAACAATTTCTTCTCTCAAGAAAAATGGAATGAGAATTATTTAATAGAACTGATTTCCAAATACGATGCAACTCCGGAAATGTTTTTTCAGAGACTAGCGAATCTTTCAGGTAATATTTGGGGACTTAATAAATATTTTTTTCTTCGCTTCAATACTTTTGCCGGAACAGATAAATTTGATTTAACAAAGGAAGTACGCTTAAACATTAGTCAAAATCCTGGGGGTTATCAGATAAACGAGCATTACTGCCGCCGATGGATTTCTATTGAAGTATTGAAAAAAATCAAAGAGAAATCAAATGAAGGAAATGCGAATAGTAATATGAAAGTGGGAATTCTTCATTCGAAATTTTACGATACAAATAATGAATATATTTCATTTTCAGTAGCGCAACAAAATACTCTCGATCCAAATATTTTTACTAGCGTAACTCTTGGTTATTATCTAGATGAACAATTGAAGAAAGTACTTAGATTTTGGAACGATCCGGTAATTCCTTTCAGAGTTGTAAACGATACCTGTGAAATGTGTGATATTTCCAACTGCGTGGAAAGAGTTGCGGAGCCAACGACTTTGCGAACAATTCAAAAATCAATCAATATTGAAAACGCAATTAAAAAATTGTAGATCCAATTTATTTACCCTCTACGAGGATTATCTTGAGGGTGACTAAAAAGTAATGTTTTTTAATATATAAGCCGCGGATTCCACTAATTATTTACGAATTTATTGTTGAATAATTACTTTTTAGTCACCCTGTTGATTCATTCATTTCTAAAACCTCGTTGAGGGTTTATCGTTGTAACTAAATACATAACCGTATTAGTATAATTCTCGAAGAAGATTTATAATATCTAAATTAAATTGTAAGCCCTTCAAATAATGAAATAGTCTTTTTTGCCGCTTCCGGAATAGCTTTTGTTTTACCGGTTTTATAATCATAATAGACGAGTTTTGTAACAGATTCAGCCGCTTTAACAATTTTATCTTCTTTTTTCACAGCGACTATATGTTCCACATCAACACTTTTATTTCCTATTTTTGAGATACGGGTGAATACCTCAACCTCATCACCAAGGTAAATGGGAAAGAGATAATCAATCTCTATACGAGCTATAACCGCTTCAAAATCCAAACTATCTTTTTTACGGTCAAAAAGACTGCTAAAGTAATCTATACGAGCTTCTTCCAAAAAAGTAAGATATTTTGCATTATTAACGTGTCGCATCGCATCTAAATCTGAAAATCTTACTTTTATTTTTGTTCTGTGCTTAAAGTCTTCTGAATTCATATTATTTACACCTTTATTTATTTATCAGTAAATTAAGATTTAACATTAACAATAATCGAAATAGATTTACTCAATACTCAATTGACATTCTAATCATTCCGTAGCTTAAATTTTTATCGGAATTGTTTGTACTGGTATAGTTGTAAATGAAATCGAAAAAAATTTGTCTGATGGGTTCAATTCTCAAGGTTAAAGTCAGTTGATCGGTATTTACTCTTACTCCGTCTAAAAATTTTGCTTCTTCGCTGTCGATTCCCTGTCTGAATCCCACGGCGGGATCACCGCCGACATTTTTAATCAGATTACCATTATCGTCAACTATGTTTTTGCCGGAACGTACGTGGGAATACTCAAGACTTAATCTTGCGGAAGCACTTATGTTGTAAGAAATTTTTGAGTAGATCTCATCTGAGTTTGGACCGATATTATCACCAAGCAGAACACCGTAAGCAGTATAGTTGTTTTTGATGTTGGTGTGAGTGTACACATAAGGACGAATTTTTGTGTATTCAAGAATTAACGAAAGGTCGTTGAGAGAAAAAGGTGAATACCAGAACGCTCCTATTTTATAAGCGGTTTTGTTTATGTAACGCGATAAATCCGAAAGTCTTGCCAGTGGATTTTCGTCAAGAAAGTAAGTTGCCTGAATCTCAATATTCTTAATGAAGTTGGTTTGAAAATCCAGATAGAAAGCGCCGTTGTCTCTATCCTGGAGTGACATCTCTTCAAACTTGTAAAACGCTAACGGTGTTAAGTAAGCAAGCTCAATTCCTCTGCCGGAATAAATAATTGTTTCGCCCATTCCGATTTCAAACAAATCCGGGAAGGACAGATTAACACGGTTAGCCGCAAAATATTTTGTGTAGTCCAAATTTCTATCGGTATTAAAGTATCCAACAGTAGATGCCGTCATCGAAGAGAGACTAAATACACCGTAATTAAAATTGAATTTTATGAAGTCTACATCGGGATGATTGCCGGAAAGGAAAAGACTGCTGCTGTAGCCGTAACCCATTTTTAGTTTTTCTCTGCCGAGCTGAATAGAGTAATTTAAGTTTTCAGCCGGTTCCGAATAATATTTTAGGTAACCCTGAGTGAAGTCATAGTTGCTTATATTTTCTATGTTCTCGACAAACTTAAAATTATACCTCAGCCTTGGATCAACAATAACAGCAAGGTCCTGAGAACCACTTACACCTCCTTTATTAACCATTAACATATAGCCAAGATATTTTAAGACGGTTCCTCTAAATCTAAATCCAATATCATACAATTCGGAATTTGTTGTTTTGCTGCTGAACTGCTGTCCGTGCACGTAACGCCCCAGTCCTTCCAGATAAGCAGTCACATTGCTGTCGCGGTAGGCATAAACATATTTTATTTTGTCCGAAAAAAATTCTCCCATACCTGTAGAAAATTCATCGCTCGGACCGATAATTTGTGCAGTGTTGTCTCTGTTTTTTTGCTCGTCATAAAATTCATTTTCAAATTTTTCAAGACGCCCTTTTTCGGTAGCAGTGAGTTTTTGAGATTGAGCATTAATTGTTTTTAAGAACTTAGCAACTTCCAAACGTGTCATATTCGGGTCGTCTTCGTGTATTGAAGGAATTAATCCTTTTACTTTCATTTCTTTTAAGAAAATGTATACGTCATGATCGAGCGGGACGTTTTCAGCCTGTGGGTAAATTACTGATGAAATAGCTAATAGAAGAAGTAAAAGTAATTTGTGTTTCATTTTTACTGCTGTCGAATTAACGCTGCTGTCGATTAAATATCTACATTTTTTGGTGCAAGAAATTTATTATAAAAAAGAAGTCCGGCTATTGTAAGTACGCCGAGCATACTAAAAATTATCCAGAGCACCGAAGGCTGATTCAATCCGTCTACAAAATGAACATAAAGAGTAGCGCCGAGAATTCCTCCGACCCCGCTTCCGATCACACCGTACAAAAATGCATATCCGAGATACAATGCTTTTTTGTCTTCCGGCGCGATTAGTCCCACGTAACTAATAAATTTAGGATGTGCAGTCATTTCTCCGATTGAAAAAATTATAATTCCTGCCATAAATACAAAAATGTGTGCTGAGATTGCCAGAATTCCCATGCCTATACTGCCCAATAAAATTCCGGTTATCATTGTGGGCAGTGCTTTTTTATTTTTAACGATATTTGAAACCAGGATCTGCAGCAAAATTATTGTGCCAGCATTAATTACGGTTACATGTTCTACATCGAATTTCCAGTCGGGGTTGGAAATAAATACAGAAAGGATTCCGTTCACAAAATTATTGATGGGTGTTTTATCAACATAATCTTTTACGTACCAGAGAACCGTATCGAACTGCTGGAAATAGAGAACCCAGAAACCGGAATAGATAACAATCATAAGAACAAAGCGAAAATCTTTTAAAACAAGTACGGCTCCTTTCAGCACTTCAAAAACACTTTTTGAACTGGCAGGTTTTTCCGGTTCTTTGTAAACGAACGCATTCAAAAAGAAAAGCCACCCGGTTCCGATTGAAGCCATTATGAAAATCAAACCCCAGGAAATTTGTTTGAGCATAGGAACCAGTATTAAAGGGAAAAGAAAGGCTCCAAGATTAATTGACCAGTAATAAATGCCGAATGCAAGAGTTGAATTTGTTTTGTCGGTTGTTCTAGCAATTGTTCCGGAAATTATCGGCTTGAAAAATCCGGCACCGAGTACCATAAGCAAAAGACTTGCAAAAACAAATACATATGAGGAAACAAGACTTGTCAAAAAATAGCCGAGACTCATCACAATGAAAGCGAAGAACAAAGTATTCTTATAGCCGAACCGATCGGCTATTGCGCCGGAAAGTATAGGCAGTAAATACAACAGCGGAGTAATTACACTTTTTATCAAACCGACACTTTCTTTGGAAAAGCCGAGTCCGCCTTCGTTGGAGTTTAAAATTAAATAAACAGATAGTACTGACATTACACCATAATAAGAACCCCTTTCGAAAAATTCCATTACGATTACAGTCCAGAAATTTTTTGAAAATGATCTTAGAAGACCAGTTTTTGGTGAGGCAGTTTCAGACATGTAATAAATTTTTTTATTGGCAAGATAAATAATGAAGAGTAATTAATGCAAAAATAATTTACCAAGTGGCAGAGATTTCTATGCGCGGCATAGCTTTCTAATGTATCTGCTGACTTAAAAATTCAAGGTTAGCAGTTGAGGTTACACTCCCGAGGTTTATTTAGCAATAACTCTTTCTTCATGTAGCAATTCTTTTTCGGTTTCGCTTAAAGCTACGTTGCTTACTTCCTTTTTCTTATCTGAAAATACTGAGTAAACTACCGGTATAACAAAAAGAGTAAGCAAAGTAGAAAAAATTAAACCGCCAATTACTGCAATGCCCATCGAGACACGGCTTTGAGAACCGGCACCGAGTGCAAGCGCAATAGGGAGTGTTCCCAAAATTGTAGAGAAACTTGTCATTAAGATCGGGCGGAATCTCAAAACGGCTGCTTCTCTAACTGCATCGATTATTTTTAATCCCTGTGCTTTTTTCTGATTTGCAAATTCAACTATTAGTATTCCGTTCTTCGTAACCAGTCCGATAAGCATAATCATTCCAATCTGGCTGAAAATATTTATTGTCTGATCGAAATACCATAGTGAAAACAGTGCGCCGCCTATAGCAAGAGGCACGGTAAACATTATTATAAACGGATCGCGGAAACTTTCAAACTGCGCTGCGAGCGTAAGATAAATCAATATCAATGCAAGCAAAAAAGTAAAAAGCAGACTTGATGAACTTTCCACAAAATCTTTTGATGCACCGTCAAGCGCGGTAGAAAATGTATCATCTAAAACTTTTGCTGCAACATTATCCATTGCTTTAATTCCATCGCCGATGGCTTTACCGGGGGCAAGACTTGCCGAGACCGTTGCACTTACATATCTGTTAAATCTATAAAGTTGGGGTGGAGTGCTTCTTTCTCTTAATGTTATAAGATTATCAAGCTGAATTAAATCACCTTTGTTGTTGCGAACATAAAGTGACGCAAGATCAACGGGTTTATTTCTGTTTTGTTTCAATACCTGACCGATAACTTGGTACTGCTTTCCGTTCATAATGAAAAAGCCGAACCGCTGTCCGCTGTAAGCAAGCTGAAGAGTTTGGGCTATATCTAGTGTAGAAACACCAAGGTCCCTTGCCTTTGTTCTGTTGATTTGCACAAGCAGTTCCGGCTTATTGAATTTCAGGTTGACATCTACAAGTGCGAAAGTAGGATCCTTTCTGGCTTCATCTAAAAATTTCGGAATGATCCGCCGGAGTTTTTCAAAGTTGGGAGCTTGAATTACATACTGTACAGGCAAGCCCCCTCTTCTTGTTCCTATGGATTGATCCTGCAGTACAAAAGTTCTTGCATCGCTCAACCGGCTTACAAGCTTCGTTACATGATCGGCAATTTGCTGCTGGCTTTCGCTTCTCTGGTCGGGATCCTTTAATATCATTCTCACAAAGCCAGAATTGGTGGAACTCGAAGAGCCGTAACCCGGTGCAGTAACCGAAATAATAGCATCGGTTCCTTTTATGGAATCCTGAAGAACCTGAATTAGATTATTCATATAGTTATCCATGAACTCGTATGAAGAGCCTTCGGGCGCGGTGGAGTTAATTCTTACCTGGCTTCTATCTTCGAGAGGTGCAAGCTCCTGCGGTAAGTTCAAACCAAATATAAAGATTAAAACAAAAGCGCCGCCCATTATAAGAAAAGCAATCCATCGTTTGTTCATGAAGGTTTCTAACTTATTACGATAGGATGTTTCAAGCCATTTAAAAAACGGTTCGGTAATTAAATAGAATTTGCTGTGCTTTTCCTTTTTCCTTAGAATTTTGGAAGCTAACATCGGAGTTAAAGTCAATGCGATAAAAGCCGAGATTAATACTGCGCCTGCAATTACAACTCCAAATTCAACAAACAATCTGCCAGTAATTCCTTTAAGAAACATAATGGGAAGAAAAACAGCGGCAAGTGTTATTGTTGTTGAAATTACGGCAAAGAAAATTTCTGAGGTGCCTTTAACACTTGCCTCAAAGGAGTTCATGCCTGCTTCAATCTTTTTAAAGATGTTCTCAAGTACTACAATTGCATCGTCAACTACTATGCCGATGGCTAACACAAGTCCAAGCAGCGTTAGAACATTTATAGAAAAGTTTACAATATACATTATGAAGAATGCGCCTATCAAAGAAATAGGAATAACGATAATCGGAATGAAAGTTGTTCTCCAGTCTCTTAAGAAAAAGAAAATAATTAAAATTACGAGTGCAAAAGCAAGAAGGATTGTTTCTTCAACTTCGCTGATGGACTGACGGATATATTTTGTAACATCGAAACCGATCCCCAGTCCGATATCAGCAGGCAAATCTTTTTTAATTTGGTCGACTCTTTTATAGAACTCATCTGCTATTTTGATGTAATTTGCTCCGGGCTGAGGAATAATAGTAACCCCAACCATAGGCACGCCGTCTCTTTTTAAAATTGTTCTGTCGTTTTCGGGATAAAGTTCTGCATAACCTATATCTTTCACTCTAACCAGAGCACCGGCAGATTCTTTTATAATAAGGTTGTCGAAGTCTTCCAGGTTAACTAATCTTCCCATTGTTCTTACAGTAAGTTCGGTGTTTTTTCCTTCAATACTGCCGGAAGGAAGCTCAACATTTTCGCGGTTAAGAGCGTTTCTAATATCGAGTGGTGTTATTTTATAAGCTGCAAGTTTATTAGGATCCATCCAGATGCGCATCGAATATTTTCGTTCGCCCCAGATCTGAATTTGGCTTACGCCTGGAATTGTTTGTAGCCGTTCCTTAAAAATATTATTTGCAATATCGGTTAAAGCTAACAGATCTCTTTGGCTGCTTTTTACATTCAGAAATATGATCGGCACTGCATCGGCATCTGCTTTTGAAACCGTAGGAGGGTCGGCATCCGGAGGCAGATTGCGTCCAGCCCTCGAAACCCGGTCCCTAACGTCATTTGCTGCTGCTTCGAGATCGACAGAAACATCAAATTCAACAGTGATTATACTTCTGCCGTCACGGCTTACTGAAGTTAATGATCTGATTCCGGCTATACCATTTATTTGTTCCTCTAGAGGTTCTGTAATTTGCGATTCTATAACATCGGCATTTGCACCGGTGTAATTTGTGGAGACGGTAATAATCGGCGGATCAATACTGGGATATTCTCTTACACCCAAAAATGTAAATCCAATGACGCCGAACAAAATTATTACCAGCGACATTACTATCGCCAGTACAGGTCTTCTTATACTTATTGAAGATAAACTCATAATTTTCTTTCCCCCGTTTTGGAAAAATGGTTGTTTACGGGCCTAATTTATGTTTACAATTTGAACGGGAGTATCCTGCTGCAGTTGAATTATGCCGGAAGTAATTACAGTATCGCCGGCAGAAACACCTGAAAGAAGTTGAATTTCTTTGTCGGTTCTGATTCCGCTTTTTACCGTATACGGTTCGGCTTTACCTCCTTTATAGAGGAAAACTTTTTCACCCAGGATATCTGGAACTAATGCTTGTGTTGGAATCATTAAGGCATTTTTAATTTGGTTAAGAATAATAGTGACCTCAACATACGCACCGGGGAACAATTCGTAATTATTATTATTTGCAATTGCTCTTACTAAAAGTGTTCTTGTGTTTTGATCTATCTTCGGCTCTACCGCATAAATTTTCCCTTTATAATTTTTCCCCGAGGTTTGTAACCTGAATTCAATCAATTTGCCTTCTTTAACTTCGCTGGAATATTTTTGCGGGACGGAAAATTCAATTTTTATCGGGTTCAAACTTTGAATTGATGCAATACTTGTCTGCGGTGAAATATAGCTGCCGATACTTACTGAACGTAAACCTATAACGCCGTCAAAAGGAGCCTTTATTTCTGTCTTATCGATCAATGCTTTTGTGTATTCGACGTCAGCCTGCACACCTTTTAGTTCACTTAATGCAGCATCGTATTCCTGCTGGCTGGTAAGATTTTTATCTAGCATCTGTCGAAGCCTAAATTCTTTGTCCTTTGCAAGATCTAAACGGGAAATATTTTTTGCGAGGGTTGCCTGCAAATCCGCGTCGTTTATTTTGATAAGTAAATCTCCTTTCTTTACGCGTTTGCCTTCTTCAAATGAAATCTTCGTTATTTTCCCGGAAATTTCGCTTCTTAAATCAACCTCTTCGTTTCCTATTATTGTGCCGTTTGTAAATATTTTGTCATCAACCGCTTTTGGTTTTAAAACCTGAACATCAACTGGGATAGGGTTGTTACTTCGGGAATTGGCTGCGGGGTCGGCAGCGCTGTTTTTTAAATTTAGTTTTGGTACAATTAAGGCTGCGAGTGCAGTTAAAAATAATCCGTACACCCAAATTTTCTTTTTGTTTTTCATAAACGTCCTTTTATCGGAAACTAAAATGGATAGTATGTTACTTAGACAAAATTAAAGTAAATCGGTTTAATTATCCTATCCAATAATTTTTTCATGAAGGCATTACACATGGCGGGGGATGAACAGGGAAGAGTATAATGTTGTTAAAGTCAATTTTTTGTTCCATTGGAGTTGTGCTTATTGGTTATGAAAATTTTGAACACGCAATAAAAAGTTAACCCAATTATTGCTGTCCATGCAAGACCCATGAAGATATAACCGCCTGTGTTCAAGTGTTGTTCCTTTCATGAAGTAAATTAATTAGTTATTTGTAATTTGAAGACAAATTATTAAGTAAAATTCAGCCGAACATACCTAAAAGAAATATTAGTAGCAATAAGTTAAAAACAAATGTAGATCACGGTACTTGGGAAAAGATGGCATCTCTTGAAACTGACCGATTCATTAGCATCGAGTATTCAATAAGCTGTTTCCAATTTTTATCACAGAAACTTCGGTGTTCTTATTAACCCTGATTGTCCATTAGGAAAATTTATCAATAAGATATAGTAACATAACTTGTTAAATAATAAGTATTAAACCCCGACTTAGATTTTCTTGGGCTTGTGGTTATCCATACCTTTGGTAAAAGATTTTCTTACGGTTATATTGCTCTCAAGCCCTTAGAAAATTTTAGTCGATTTGTCATTAGTGTCTTTCTAATGACAAATTTGGGATTATTTTTTTTTACAATATTAATATCCAGCTTTTGTTTTTCAAATCTGTTCATATTCAATTACTTAGCATAATTGTCAATTGCGTACTTACTTGAGTCTCTTTTTGTTTTTCTGTAGAATTTGTTTGTGCATTAATGTTAATGAAGAAAATATTGCAAACGAATTTATCAGCGTACTTTTCATACTTGCTTTTCTTTATTCCATAGATTTGTGAAAAAAATTTAATGAAAAAATTTCTTAACTGTCGGGTTTGTTATACCTAATATTATAAGGCAGGGTTCTTTTTTTATGAATAAATATTCAGAAAAAAACTTTATTGTGAATATTATTGCAGAAATCATAAAAAGGTATTGATATTATAACTACTATTGTTTACTTTTGCACTCAAAATTGAAATTGCCACAAAGCAATTTATAATTAACTTCATAAAACTGCCGCCATAAGCTGTTAGTTGTAAAGATAAAATTTTGTTATAGTTAATCAAAGCCATAATTTTTTTATTCGATGAAGCACTGCATTCTTAATAAAGCGTACATTAATAAAGGTGATCTAAACGTGGATTTTGATTTCATATTCTGTTTTGCTGCCTGTGATAATTTAGTTCCCGTGAAATTTGTTCTTAAGAACGGAATTTTCATTAAGACGAAAATTTCATGTACGCAGATGCGGACGTGCGAACCGAGGTCATAGTTTAAATCAAGTAAAATTGGTTTGCTACCCCTCTTTTAAGTGCCAATAAAACTTAATTAAACAAAAAATTTTGAACGATTACCGTAAAGGAGAATCGAATGAACAAAGTTAATTGTAATTACCAAAGAGCTGACGGCAGATTAATACCGAACGGTTTATATGATCCTGCATTTGAACATGACAGTTGTGGAGTAGGATTTGTTGCAAAGCTGGATGGAATTCCTACACACAGCATAATAGATAATTCAATAACAGTACTGGTCAATCTTGAACACCGCGGTGCTTTGGGTGGCGATAAATCAACCGGCGACGGTGCAGGTGTTATGGTGCAGCTACCGGATGAGTTTATTCGAGGGGAAATGAATTCACAAGGAATTGAAATTCCACAATCTGGGGATTACGCTGTTGGGATGATTTTCTTGCCTAAGGATAAAATGCTTGCTGAGAAATGTAAAAAGATAATCGAAAAAAATATTGTTGAAGAAGGCTGCGATATACTTGCATGGCGAAAAGTTCCGGTAGATAATTCCGTTATTGGCGAACTGGCAAAGAAAACAGAACCAGACATTTACCAGATTTTTATTCATCGTGCAAATATAGCCCAAGACGCATTCGAAAGGAAATTATATGTTATACGACGCCTCATAGAAAAACAAGTCGCAGCTCTACATGAAGATACTACTCAATTTTACATAACAAGTTTGTCATCTAATAGAATAGTTTATAAAGGTCTGTTGACAGCAAACCAGCTTCCGAGTTTTTATCCCGATCTTTCCGATGAACGATTTGCTTCATGTTTTGGAGTAGTTCATCAGCGCTACAGTACAAATACTTTGCCTACATGGAATCTTGCACAGCCTTTCAGATTTATTGCACATAACGGTGAAATCAATACTCTCAGTGGAAATATAAACCGTATGAAAGCCCGCGAGTTTAATTTGAAGTCGGAATTATTCGGCGACGATATCGAAAAAATTAAACCGGTAATTGTAGAGGACGGCTCTGACTCGGCTATTTTTGACAATGTTCTGGAATTGCTTGTGTTAGCCGGAAGATCGCTTCCACATGCAATGATGATGATGGTGCCCGAAGCATACGGACCCAAAATACAAATGAGCGAAGATAAAAGAGCATTTTATGATTATCAGTCGTCAATTATGGAGCCGTGGGACGGACCGGCAGCAATTGTCTTTTGTGATTCACGCTATTTAGGCGGAATTCTTGATAGAAACGGATTGAGACCTGCACGTTACACTATAACAAGCGACGGAATAGTTCTGCTGGCTTCGGAAACCGGAGTGCTTGATCTACCTGCCGAAAAAATTATTAAACGTAGCAGATTATCGCCGGGTAAAATGCTGCTTGCTGATTTCAAACAGAACAGGGTAGTACCCGATAAAGAAATAAAAGCAAAAATTTCGCGTCAGAAACCTTACAGAAGATGGATAAAAGAAAATATAATTACATTACGCGGGCTTTTTAATCCCTCAAACGCGCCTGAGGAAGATCCAAAAGCCCTGCTCCAAAAACAACATGCTTTCGGATATACCGATGAAGAATTGAAATTAATAATTACTCCTATGGCTTCCAGGAGTCAGGAAGCTGTAGGTTCTATGGGTAACGATTCGCCTCTGGCAATTTTATCGAACAAGCCGAATCTGCTTTTTTATTATTTCAAACAAAGATTTGCACAGGTAACGAATCCTCCAATCGATCCTTTACGCGAAGAACTTGTTATGTCGCTCGAAAGCTTTGTCGGCGGGGAAAGTAACCTTCTCGAAGAAACACCCGGCAACTTCAAAGGATTTAAACTTTCACATCCTGTTCTTACTCCGGATGACCTTATTAAAATAGAAAAAGCAAATCATCCCAGTATTAAAATAAAATATATAGATATTCTCTTCGATAAGTTTGGCGGTGAAAATGAACTTGAGAAAACTCTCGAATCAATATTTGAAACAGCAGCAAAATATATAACTGAAGGAACTTCAATTATTGTTTTATCCGATAGAAATATTAACGAAAGAAAAGTGCCAATACCCTCATTGCTGGCTGTTTCTGGACTTCATCATTATTTAATTCGCAACGGATTAAGAAACAAAGCCAGTATAATTGTCGACTCCGGTGAAGTACGCGAAGTTATGAACTATGCAATGCTTGTAAGTTACGGCGCCGATGCAATTTGTCCTTACCTTGCTCTTTACACAGTTAGAAATCTTGCTGTTAACGATTTGCTTGAACAAAAATTAAAAGCTGAAGAAGCAGTTGATTCTTACATAATTGCCGTTAAGAAGGGACTGCTGAAAACAATGAGCCGTTTGGGCATTTCTACACTTCACGGTTATTACGCCGCACAAACATTTGAAGCCGTGGGTCTGGATAGAGGAGTGGTAGATAAATATTTTACCGGCACTGTAAGCAGACTTGGAGGAATCGGACTTGTAGAGTTGCAAAGAGAAGCTGTTGCAAGACATAATTTAGGTTTTCCGCAAAATGGAACCGGACCGATGAAAAAACTGCTCGATGCCGGTGGAGAATATTCAATTAGGTTAAACGGAGAAAAACATTTTTGGAACCACGACACAATTTCGAAACTTCAGCTTGCAACACGCACAAACGATTATGAGGTGTTTAAAGAATATGTGAAAAGTGTTAACGAAGGAGTAGACAGCCCTACTACAATACGAAGTATGCTCAAATTTAAAAAGAGACAATCAATTCCAATAGAAGAAGTAGAACCCGTAGAAGATATAATTAAGAGATTTGTTGTGTCTGCAATGTCGTTCGGTTCAATAAGTAAAGAAGCACACGAAACTATCGCAATTGCAATGAACCGGCTTGGATCGAGAAGCAACTCCGGCGAAGGCGGCGAGGATATGATACGCAACAAAGTAAACGAAAACGGTGATTCGGCGAGGTCAAAAATCAAGCAGGTTGCTTCCGGCAGATTTGGTGTAACACCAGAATATTTGTTAAGCGGCGAAGAGCTGCAAATTAAAATTGCACAGGGGGCAAAACCCGGCGAAGGCGGACAACTTCCTGGTCATAAAGTTACAGATGAAATTGCCCGTGTACGCCATACTACGCCGGGCGTAACTTTAATTTCACCTCCGCCGCATCATGATATATATTCAATCGAAGATATTGCGCAGCTTATATATGATTTAAAATGTGTTAATCCTGAGGCGAAAGTTTCCGTAAAACTTGTTTCAGAATCGGGAGTAGGGACCGTTGCAGCAGGTGTAGCAAAAGCTCAAGCCGATCTCGTTTTAATTTCAGGTTATGAAGGAGGCACTGGAGCTTCTCCGTTAACTTCAATTAAGCATACGGGAATTCCATGGGAAATTGGATTAGCCGAAACACATCAGACTTTGATTCACAATAAACTCCGCGATAAAATCCGCGTGCAGGTTGACGGACAAATAAAAACCGGAAGAGATATCGCAATTGCTGCGTTGTTAGGTGCTGAAGAATTTGGTTTTGCTACTTCCGTTTTAATCACAATTGGATGTGTGATGCTCAGAAAATGCCATCTCAATACTTGCTCTGTCGGTGTTGCTACACAGGATCCGCTTCTTCGTTCGAGATTTTCTGGAAAACCGGAATACATT
This sequence comes from Melioribacter roseus, assembly GCA_020722085.1. GTDB lineage: Bacteria > Bacteroidota > Ignavibacteria > Ignavibacteriales > Melioribacteraceae > Pyranulibacter. The sequence continues at coordinate 2,795 of DYLN01000039.1, read as the reverse complement.
GAAACGTTCTTTAAATTTCTCGCACAAAACTTAAGAGAAATAATGGCTGAACTCGGGTTTAGAAAAGTAGAGGATATGGTTGGTCATACCGAAATACTTGAATACGATCCCCCTAAAGAATTATGGAAGGCTTCAAAATTCGATCTTACTCCTCTGTTCAATTCCATGATTTCCAGAAACACAGTTTGCTGTGCAGCAGCTCCTAATCCGGTTGATACATTTGATAATGAATTAATTAAAATGGTTAAACCTGCTCTCGAAACTAAAAAGAAAATAGAGTTGAATCTGCCGATTAGAAATACTCACAGAACTGTTGGTGCTAGACTAAGCGGGGAGATAGTAAAAAGATATGGCGCTGCCGGACTTCCCGACAACACAATAAGAATTAATTTCAAAGGTTCCGGCGGACAAAGTTTCGGCGCTTTTCTCGCACCGGGTGTTACGATGAAAATTGAGGGCGATACAAATGATTATCTTGGCAAAGGGATGTCAGGAGGAAGAATAATACTTGTGCCGCCTGAAAAATCTCAATTCTCGCCTCATGAAAATGTAATTTGCGGAAATGTGGTTCTTTACGGAGCAACTGGAGGAGAAGTATATATCAACGGAAAAGCCGGAGAAAGATTTGCTGTTAGAAACAGCGGTGCTTCTGCTGTGGTGGAAGGAGTAGGTGACCATGGCTGTGAGTATATGACCGGTGGAGTGGTAATTGTTATCGGTTCTACCGGAAAGAATTTTGCAGCCGGGATGAGCGGCGGGATTGCTTACGTTTATGATCAAACACAGTTATTCGATACAAAATGCAACCTTGACATGGTTGACCTTGAAAGTGTTTGGGATAAAGAAGACAAATTTTTTCTGCGTTCGATGATCGAGAAACATTTTTATTATACACAAAGCCAAATGGCAAAATCAATTTTGGATAAATGGGAATCGAGTGTACCTATGTTTGTTAAAGTTATTCCTATCGATTACAGAAAAGTTCTTGAAAGAATGAAGATGAGTGAAACTGCCGATGTCGAAACTGTTGCTGTTACAGAGGAGGTGTTCAATGGCTAAAACAACAGGTTTTATAGAATATGAAAGAAAAAATCCTGAAAAGCTTCCTGTTAAAGACAGGATAAAATATTTTAAAGAATTTGAATCACTTCTGCCCGAAGATAAAATTGTTCAGCAGGCAGCAAGATGTATGGATTGTGCAATTCCATACTGCCATTCGTACGGATGCCCGGTGAATAATCGCATACCGGATTGGAACGATATGGTGTACAGAAATCACTGGAAACGAGCACTTGATCTTTTGCATTCAACAATTAATTTCCCAGAATTTACCGGGCGAATCTGTCCTGCACCCTGCGAGCATTCGTGCACTCTTTCAATAAATGCTTCTCCGGTTACAATTAAACATATTGAACTGCAGATTGTTGAGCGGGGCTGGAAAGAAGGATGGATAGTTCCTGAGCCGGCTGCAGTTAAAACCGGAAAGAAAGCAGCAATTATCGGCTCCGGTCCTGCAGGCTTGGCAGCAGCACAACAGCTTGCACGTGCCGGTAATGAAGTGGTTGTATTTGAAAAAAGTGATAGAATTGGGGGGCTTCTTCGTTATGGCATTCCGGATTTTAAGCTCGAAAAACATGTTATCGATAGAAGACTTGAACAAATAAAAGCAGAAGGGGTGGTTTTTGAACCTGGCGTTAACGTAGGAGTTGATATTTCTGCCAGATACTTAAAGAGAACTTTTGATGCTGTTGTTATTGCGGCAGGAGCTACGGTACCGCGCGATTTAAATATTCCGGGGAGAGAATTAAATGGAATTCATTTTGCAATGGAATATTTGACTAAGCAAAATAAAATAAATGCTGGTGACGAAATTTCACCTGAAAAAATAATAAGTGCAAAAGGGAAAAACGTAGTTGTAATAGGTGGCGGCGATACCGGTTCGGATTGTGTCGGAACAGCAACGCGTCAGGGTGCAAAGAAAATAACTCAAATAGAAATACTTCCCAAACCGCCAGAGCAGAGAATGCCATACAATCCATGGCCGACATGGCCCCAAATTCTTTTTACTTCATCTTCGCATGAGGAAGGATGTGAAAGAATTTGGGCATATTCGGCAACTTCATTTATTGGAGAAAACGGGAATGTTAAAAAAATACGTTTTAAACAACTTGATTGGACAGAACCAGATAAATATGGCAGGAGAAACTTTAGAGAAAACGGCAGTGAAGAAGTGGAAATAGAAGCCGATCTGGTACTGCTTGCAATGGGTTTTTTACATGTTGATCACAAGAGTTTTGTTGCAGACTTAAACATCGAAACCGATAACCGTGGTAACATAAAAGTTGATAAAAATTATATGACTTCGCAAACAGGCTGCTTTGCTGCAGGTGATTCGGTGCTTGGTGCCTCTCTTGTGGTTAGAGCAATTAATCTCGGCAGACGCGTCGCTTCTTCGGTGAATGAGTATTTGTTAAAAATATGAGAATGAAGAGTGTATGTAACAGGGTTGGGTTTTCCCCGACCAGAAAATGGAATGAATGTAATAACAAATGAGGGCGAGGAGACCTCGCCCCTACCGACATTCTCACGAAACAAATAATTGCGATGTAGGGTCGGGGTTTGCCCGACCGAACTCACAAAACAAATAGTTGCGATGTAGGGTCGGGGTCTACCCGACCGAACAATGGGATGAACGTAATAACAAAAATGCGGGCGAGGAGACCTCGCCCCTACCGACATTCTCACAAAACAAATAGTTGCGATGTAGGGTCGGGGTTTACCCGACCAAACAATGG
>DYLN01000038.1:16747-27100 GCA_020722085.1 Melioribacter roseus | reverse complement strand
GCATACTCTGCGAAACCTCCGTCTAAGGTAACTCCCAATGCTTTATGATTTTTGCAAAAATGTACATTCCCTTCCTTGCAATAACTGCAAAAGCCGCAATAAATATTGGGGTCTACGACGACTCTATCGCCAACTTTAAAATCATTGTTTTCTTTTCCCTTATCTATAATTACACCGCTGAATTCGTGACCAAGAATTGTGTTGTTTTTTGCTGGTGCAGTTCCGTTAAATATGTGAAAATCTGTGCCGCATATTCCACATGTATCGATCTTAATTATAAGCTCATTGTGTTTTGCAACTGGTAGTTCTTTTTTGATCAAATCAATACGATGTGGCTCTCTAAATAATGCCGCTCTCATAGCTAAATCTTTCTTGTTGACTTACGCACAATCAGTTCGACAGGAACTAAAATTTTTTTTGTATGATGATTAGATTTATCAGATATCATACTGATTATCATATTCATTGCTTCAATTCCGAGTTCAACCTTCGGAACTCTTACAGTAGTAAGAGGGGGATTAAGAAGTAAATCAGCTTCTACGTCATCAAAACCAACTAATGAAATATCACCGGGAATGTTAATATTGTTATCAGCACAATATTGCATCACACCTATTGCCATAGCGTCGTTGCAGGCAAATATCGCTGTTACCTGTTTGTTCATTTCCAATAAACGTTTAGCGGAATTGTAGCCGTTTTGCCGCGCCGGATAATCTTCATCGGTAGATATAAGTTCATAATTTATTCTAATATTAGATTGTTCCAAAGCTTGTTTATAACCGGTCAAACGTTCAGATATACTGGGATGAGTAATATCAGCTCCCAAGAAAGCAATATTAGTGTGTCCTAAATCGATTAAATGCTTTGTAGCCAAAAAACCACCGCTTATATTATCAACCATAACCACCGAGTATCTGCCGACCGAAGGGAAAAAATCGACAAAGACGAGGGGAATATCATAGGCTGATAATTTTTGTAAAAACTCATGAGGCACTTTACCTGCAACAATTATTCCATCAACACTCCGTTCAAGAATGAAGCGCGGCAGTTCATCGTCTTCACCAAAATCTTTTTTTATTGTAGCCAACAAGACATAATAATCATTACCTTTGGTTACGAATTCAGTTCCCAAAAAAATCATTGTATAGAAGGGTTCGGTTTTTAAGAAATGATCATCTGTTAAAACAAAACCAATGTTACCCGTAGTTTTTGTAACAAGTCCTTTGGCAGAACGCGAAGGGTGGTAATTTAGTTCCTTAATTATCTTCAGAACTTTATTTCTAGTAACAGTAGAAATTCTGCTGTTATTTCGAATTGCCAGTGAAACAGTAGCAATTGAAACACCCGCTTTTTTTGCAACGTCTTTTATAGTAGCTGACATATCATAGGTTAAACGTTTAACTGAATTCTAACTTAATATTTTTATTTATTTTTGTCAAGAAAAAAAATCGATTAATTTTAACAGAAAAGTAAATTAATTTAATACCTAAAAGACTTTTCTTTGCTAAAACGTTTAAGTAATATTTCTTGTTTTTATTTATTCCAAATTATGCAATAGAATTCGAAACTTGTCGAGGCTGACTAAAGAGTAACTTTTTAATAGAACAATAACCGCGAATTGCGCAGCTTGTCCCGTGTATTTTACGTGGAATTCTCTCGAATTATTTTGTTGATTCTTACTTTTTGGTCACCCTCAAAAGTAACTGAATTTGGGTTAATAGAACACAGATGACGCGGATGCTCGCCTCGTTTCGTTGAACGAGGTGAAGGCGAAGCGGGCAACTGATAACCGCTGATAAAAATATTAAAAAATTGGTGAGCGTCCCCCGCTCCGCTCGTCAAAGTTCGCCCGTTTGAGTCCGTGAACTCCAATCCGTGACCTCGTCCGTGACGAAGTCACGAGACGGGCGAAGTCTTCGACCGAAGTCCCGACAGGGTCCGTTCGAGGTCTGACGACTGACGATCAGACCCCGATCGTCAGATTCCGACGAATTCTGTCGAACGACTGGCGACCGAAGCAGAGCGAGGCAAGTATATTTTATGAGGAATTTTCTCGAATTATTTTATTTATTCATGCTTTTTGGTCAACCCCATCAAAAAGCAAACACAAAATTTTTCTGGCTTTAACCACATAGAAGAAATAATGATGCTCAAGCTAAAGAATTTTGAGAGTATTCTTATCGAGTTACAAATCATTTTGCAAAACATAATTTCCAATGCAAATTTAGGTTTATATAATACCCTGCCGGAATTTTCTAAAGAGACCTCCTCCGAACCTCATGTTCTTTTAGGAAAAGTTCTAAATTCAGCCGAGGTGGAATTCCCACGATTACAGCAAATTTATCCGTCCGAGCTTTGATACAATTCAGTGAATTTTTCTTAATGCCCCCAAAGCTCCCTATCTAGACTTCTATACTGAATAGCTTCGCTTATGTGATGAGGTAAAATTTTATCGGACTTATCAAGGTCGGCAATGGTTCTGCTGACTTTTAATATTCTATCATAGGCTCGGGCAGATAAACCGAGTTTTGTCATCGCCATCTTTAACAGTTCGGAACTTGCTGTATCTAATTTACAGTATTGCCGGACTTCACGTGTGCCCATATCCGCATTATTATAAACTCCTTTTATTCCTTTGAATCTCTCAAGCTGGACTTTTCTTGCCTCAACTACTCTTGCTCTAATCTCTTCAGAGCGTTCACCTTTCACTTCCGAAGATAATTCTTTGTACTTAACCGCGGGTACTTCGATGTGAATATCAATTCTATCAAGCAGAGGTCCGGAAATTTTTGCCATATATTTTTGAATCTGCGCAGTTGTGCAAGTGCATTCTTTGTTAGGATCGGTAAAGAAGCCACACGGACAAGGATTCATTGCAGCGGCAAGCATAAAATTTGCCGGGAATTCCAGTGACATTTTCGAGCGGCTGATAGTTACTTTATAATCTTCCAGCGGCTGACGCATGACTTCCAAAACGTTTTTCTTGAACTCAGGCAGCTCATCGAGAAACAAAACTCCATGATGAGCAAAAGATACTTCACCTGGTCTTGGGAATGAGCCTCCTCCAATTAATGCCGCATCTGAAACCGTATGATGCGGGCTGCGAAACGGTCTTTCGGTAATCAATGCTTTCTCTTTCGGCAAAATACCAGCGACTGAGTGAATTTTTGTAGTTTCAAGCGCTTCTTCAAAAGTTAACGGAGGAAGTATTGTCGGCAGTCTTTTTGCGAGCATGGTTTTCCCGGAACCCGGCGGACCAATCATTAAAATATTATGACCTCCGGCAGCGGCAATTTCTAGCGCGCGTTTAACATTTTCCTGTCCCTTTACATCCGAAAAATCGAGATGGTAAGTGTTGATTTCTGCGAATATTGAATCCCTATCAGTTTTAAATGGCTCCAGAATTTTGTCGCCATTGAGATAATCGACCACTTCATTTAATGTTTCAAATCCGAAAACATCTATCCCTTCCACAATAGAAGCTTCTTTAACAGAATCCTTCGGGAGAAGTATTCTCTTAATTCCTTTTTGCCTTCCTTCTACGGCTATTGGAAGTGCACCTTTAATTTTTCTTAATGAGCCGTCAAGTGACAATTCACCGAGTATTATTGTTTCATCGAATGAATTGGTATTTATGATTGAGTTGGCTGCAAGAATTCCTATAGCTATCGGCAGATCGAATGCACTCCCTTCTTTTTTGATATCAGCCGGTGCAAGATTTATTGTAAGTTTTTTGAATGGAAATTCAATACCGGAATTTTTTAATGCTGCGGTCACCCGTTCTTTGCTTTCTTTGACTGCGTTGTCTGGCAAACCAACTATCGTAATGCCGGGCAGTTGTTTTTCCGAATGAGTTTCTACTTCTACTAAATATGCATCTATTCCAAAAGTAGAACTTGATATAATTTTTGAAAACATTATTTAGATATCAGCTCTTGATTGAGTTTTAGTAAAATGAATTTAGGAAAAATTTACTACTTTGCCAATATCATCTTCCTAACTTCCTGAAATTTAGGAGTTTGTACTTCATAGAAGTAAATACCTGAAGGGAATTGAGTACCATCAAATGAAAATTCATACTTGCCTTTCTGCAAATAGCCAGAATAAAGCTGTGCAATTTTTTTCCCTACAAGATCGTAAACACTAATTTTTACATCCGTCGGCTCAACAATTTGAATAACAATGTTCGTAATAGGATTAAAGGGATTCGGGAAATTTTGTTCAATTACGAACGGCTTTTTTTCTCCCTGTCCTATTTTAATTAAAGAAGAATATGTTGCGGTGCCGTCTTTGTTAAGCTGCTTAATCCTGTAGCTGACAACATCATGCTCAGGATTTTTTTCATCAGTGTAACTATAAACTCTCGACAAATCATTTTCAGCATCAGTTCTGTAAATTTCTTCAAAATTATTTCCTTGCAATGATTTTTCAAGAACATAACTTCTGGCACTTTTAATGTCTTTACTGCGCCATTCAAGAAGATAAAAATTATCAAAGGAAGTTAAATTTAATTCCGGCGCGCGGGAAAAAATCGGCGCATCGGAATTTTGCAGCGTGAGATCCGAAAAATCAACCGATGACAAATTCGGATTGCGGGTTAGTTCATTCAATTGATTACCGCTGTCAAAATTCAAGGAGAGCAAAATACGAGAACTGTCGGCAGAATAATTCAAATAATTTTTATTATAAAATGAGAGGTCAATGGAGTTGTTAAAATCCCACATTTTCAACAAATCTATCCGATAATTACCAAGTGGAGTTCCGTCTAAACAAAAAATTAAATCATTGACCGAGAATGCTCTTTTAATTGAATACGTAAACACAAGCGAATCATTTGCCCAGACCTCGGCAAGCTTATTCTGTTTAGATAGGCGGATGGTAAAATGAGTCCATGTATTTTTACCGATAAAAGTCTGCCTGTAAATTTTCAAATCCGGAACATCCTTAACCGAAGCTACATAAAATTTGTTGCTGCTTAAAGAAAGGATAGTATCAATACTCTTCAAATCAACAATGCTAAAAAAATTTGGTGCGGGCGAATCAAACTTTGCCCAAAACTCAAGAAGCAGATTTTTAATTTTGTTTTTATCGTTAACAACGAAAGAAAATTTTGAATTTTCTTTCAGAAGTAAAGATTTACCAGAAATTTGCTGAGGAATATAAGTTTCAAATTTTACATCCGGCAGGTTTTGCTCGTAATAGGAAGCAGCCACCTTGGAGTTATTTTTCAACGATTTTGTTTCAACGGCAAAATTTATTTCGCCGTTGTAATTGTAATTTGGATTTATTTGTAAATCAAGTTGAAACAGATTTGAAACTTTGAATTGTGAGTCATCCAGAGGCAGCTTTATTTTATAAGCCTTTCTGCCTTCATCATCCATTCCAGCTTTTCTTGCTTTTAATTTTTTCTCGTAATTATTAGTCCGCAGAATTACGCCTTCAATCGAAATGTTGTTTTCAAAGAAAAGATAAATGTTTACTTCACTAAATTTATTATCAAACCTTGCCGTAATCGAAACATCGAAATTTTTGTTATCCGGAATGAACTCCGGACAATCAACTGAAAAGTAAAATGGATTTGCCTGTGCAAAGACTAATCGTGAAAAAAACAACGAGTACAATAAATATGTGCATACACCTCTCAGCGGTTTTACCATACTCTTTTTGAACATTGAAATTCCCAATTAATTTTAGGCGACTATTTGAACTTCCTGAGAAATTCCAATCTATCTTTCAATTTTTCTACCGGGACTAAGAGTTTATCTTTCCCGTAAATTGCATCTTCACGATTTGTAAAAACTAATTCATAATCTTTACTCATTACAATTGCTTCTTCGGGACATACCTCTTCGCAAAATCCGCAGAAGATACACCGAATCATATTTATTTCAAATTTTTTGGGATATCGTTCTTTTTCCAGTTCTGTTTCGGCAGCTTGAACCTCAATTGCAAGAGCAGGACAAACCCGTGAGCATAAACCGCAAGCGACACATCTTTCAACGCCGTTTTCTTCCTGAACCAAAACGGGTCTGCCGCGATAAGACGACGGCGGCTGAAATTTAATTTCAGGATATTCCATTGTCACTTTCGGCTTGAACATTGTACGTAATGTCAATGCCAAACCTTTTACAATTTCTGGAATATATAACTTTTGCCAAACTGTTAAATCTTTTTCTCTTCTCTTTAATTCCATTTAATTACCCGACTACTTTGCTGTTATAAGTTAAAAATCATTATTAAACATGCAACCCAAATAATATTAATTATTGAAAGCGGAAACATAACTTTCCAGCCAAGACTCATTAATTGGTCGTAACGAAAACGCGGTATGCTCCATCTAACCCAAATAAAGAAGAACAATAAGAATATCACTTTTAAGAAAAATGCCCCTACTTGAAGAAGTGTTGTTAAGGTTACACCTAATCCAAGTTTATCAATATAAGGTATCTGCCAGCCGCCGAGATATAAAGTAGTAATCATAGCGCTTGCAATTATCATATTTGCATATTCTGCTAGAAAGAATCCGGCAAATTTCATACTGCTGTATTCGGTATGATAACCACCCACCAGTTCCGGCTCTGCTTCCGGTAAGTCGAACGGGAGCCTGTTTGTTTCAGCAAATGCAGAGACAACAAATGTAATAAATCCTATCGGCTGAAGAATTGCATTCCACATCCACCCGGATTGTGCCAGAACTATTTTTTGCGGATTCAACGATTCGGAAAGCAGCAGAACTCCGGCAACGGAAAATCCCATTGATACTTCATAAGAAATCATTTGTGCTGATGAACGGATCCCGCCTAATAAAGAATACTTACTGCCGGATGAATATCCCGCAAATGTAATCCCGTAAACTCCAAGTGAAGTTAAAGCAAGTACGTATAGTACTCCAATGTTTACGTCGGCAACCATTAATTTAACCTGATAGCCGAAAATTGTTACGTCCGGTCCAAATGGAATTACAGCATAAGTCGAAAACGCAACAAAAAGTGCAATTATCGGGGCTAAAGTGTGAAGTGTTTTGTTAGAAGCAGAAGGAACTATATCTTCTTTTAAGAGCAGTTTCATTACATCTGCAGTTGTTTGAAGAATGCCTTTCCATCCTACCCTGTTCGGTCCTATTCTGTACTGAATCCATGCGCTGATTCTTCTTTCAAAATAAACAAGAAAAATTACGGCAACAAGAATCATCACAATAACGAGAACTATTTTAATCAGACTTACAACAATAATTTCAGTAATGTTCATTATTCCGTTGTCTCCGTTAAGCTAAAGTTGGTTCTTTTACTTTAATTTTTATTTCCGCTCCTAAGTCGCCAATTACATCGTAGTCAAGCCCTTTAAATGCATCAGCAGAAGCAGCCAGATCATCAAAAACTTCTTCTGCCATCTGATATTTTATTTTAATCCCAAGCTGAATTCCGAGCTGAGCTAAAATTTTCCAGCTTGGTTTTGAATCGTATTTATGTCCTTGCATCCATCTGTCAAATTGAGAACCGAATTTATCCCATCTGCTCATTGTCATGCCGTCCAAAGCTCTGTCAAGCCCGGTTGTAGCAACAGCCGGTCTTATCCTTTGTACTCTTCCGCTGAAATTTACAAATGTTCCGTGCTTCTCGGCAAAAGATGCTGCAGGAAATAATATATCAGCCATCACTGCTGTCTTATTAAAATTAACGGCAAGTACAATCAACAAATCCAATTTAGTTAAAATTTCTTCCGTATCCGGAGCGAACGTAGTTATATCATCATCCATCACAAGTAAAGCCTTTATTTTGCCAGCTTTGATTCCGTCTAAAATTCCAGAAATATTTAATCCGTTCTTGCCGGGTTTTACTCCGGCTAATTCAGCACCGAGTGAATTTGGTGTTTTATCTTCTTTGATTAAAATATCATCCTGATCACCAGGAATAACATGCCGCACAAAATCAATATTTGCCGTTCCAATTGATTTAGCAATTTTTGTTAAAAGGTAATTATCTTCTAAAGTTGCAAAAGCCGAACCAATAACGGCAATTTCAGAATTCTTAAATTCTTTTATTCTCTTTGCTGCCTCTTTTAGAGCCGTTTCCCAATCGGCCTTCTCAAGTTTACCTTCTCTACGGATAAACGAACCGTCAACTCTATCTTCGGCATTAACAAATTTAAAAGTATCCAATCTCCCATGATCACACATCCAGTAACTGTTAACTGCTTCGTTCCGGCGCGGTGTTAATCTCAATATCTGATTATTCCGAACCCAAATTTCAGTGTTACAGCCCCTTGCACAGCCGATACATACAGATTTAGTGCTCGACATTTCCCATACGCGCGATTTAAATCGAAAATCTTTACTTGTAAGCGCACCTACCGGACAAATATCGATTGTATTCAGAGTATAAGGATTATCAAAGCCTTCCTCTTCAAAAGTTGTGATAGTAACTCTATCACCCCGATTAACAAAAGTAAGCTGCTTTTGCTTTGCAATTTCATCTGAGAATCTTATACATCTTGAACAAGAAATACATCTTTCAGCATCGAATATAATTCGGGGACCCAGCGAGACTCTTTTTTCTTTTCTCATTTTAATTTCTTCGAAACGGCTTTCACCTTTGCCGTGTTTATAGGCATAATCCTGAAGTTTGCATTCTCCTGCTTCGTCGCAAATCGGACAGTCCAACGGATGATTTATTAATAAAAATTCCATCACTGCATTTCTTGCAGTAAGTGTTTTTTCAGATTGTGTATGAACAACCATTCCATCCGCAGCATAAGTTGAACACGCAATAACTAATTTTGGCATCTTTTCAACTTCTACCAGGCAAACACGGCAGTTTCCAGAAACAGATAATTTCGGATGCCAGCAAAAATGAGGAATAGAAATTCCGTTTTCTCTTGCAGCTTCTATAATTGTTTGACCCTGCTTGAACTCAAACTCCTTACCGTCAACTGTAATTTTTGGCATTTGTCTTCCTTTAGATTACGCCGCTTTCTGAAGCAGCAAATTTTTTGAACTCAAAATTACTTTTTTTAGTGAGTTATCTTCAAATAATTGATTAGATAATTCAAGAATATCTTCTCTGCTTACTTTCTCAATCTGTTTAATAGTTTCATTCACGGATTTTATTTTATTGAAATAAATAAAAGATTGTGCAATTCTCATCATTCTGTTCGTTGTACTCTCCAGACTCATCAAGATATTTCCGATTAAATATTCTTTAGCCTTTTTAAGCTCTCTATCCGAAACCTTTTTTCTTTTGAGCTTCTTAAATTCATTTTCGATTAAATTAAGCGCCTTCCCAACGTATTTATCGTTGGTTGAATAATAAACCCCGAAAGTAGAAATATCATAGAAAGAATTTAAGAATGTGTTTATTTGATAAGCGATGCCGTTTTTCTCACGTACGCACTGAAACAGTCTGGAACTGCTTCCTTCCCCCAATATATGCGATAATACACTTACACCGATTCTATGTTTGTTGTTGAAACCAAAAGTTGTTCTGCCTATAATCACATGTGACTGCTGGGTTTCCTTATATACATATAAATCGCTGCTGCCGTTCAATTTAACACCTTGACCATTTTTTTCTGCGGCAGGTTTCCCTTGATTTGCGGACTCAAAATACCTTTCTGCATATCGCACTAAATCATCATGTTCTACCTTACCGCTTGCAACAATATATAAATTATTGAAAGTGTAATTACCCTTCACATACTTAAAAAGGTCGTTCTGCTTGAAACTCCTGAGATTTTTTTCAGTCCCTATAATTGGCAGAGCAAGTGAGTTTCCATTAAAAATATTATTCTCGAATTTGTCAAAAATTAATTCTTCGGGATTATCTTCGATATCGTAAAGCTCATCAATAACAACGGAAGCTTCTTTGGTAATATCAGCAGGTTTGAACAAAGGGTATTGAACCATATCGGCAAGAACCTCGAATGTTTTTTCGATATGCTGGCTTAATCCTCTTCCGTAATAACAAGTATGCTCTTTTGAAGTGAAAGCGTTTAAGTACCCGCCTAAAGATTCAATTTCTTCCGCAATTCTTTTTGCGGATTTATGTTGGGTGCCTTTGAAAAGCATGTGCTCAATAAAATGGCTTATGCCGTTATTTTCAGCAGTTTCATTCCGCGAGCCAACATTAAACCAAAATCCTAGCGAAAAAGACTTTATATGAGTGATTCTTTCGGTTAAAATAGTTATTCCGTTGGAGAGTTGTGTTATTTTGACGTTTTCCAATTTAATAGACTTAAGGCTATTGAGGGTTTTTGTTTTTCTCTAAAAAATTCACAGCAAATATAGACAAAGTTAATTTTTAATAAAAGACCATTTGCTAAGTTAGCTCACTCCGCCGAACCAGAAGCGGGGCAAGC
>DYLN01000038.1:0-16647 GCA_020722085.1 Melioribacter roseus | reverse complement strand
AAGCGGGGCAAGCTGCGATTCGCGAATTAAGTAATTCGCAAGTTTACGAATTTGACAATCTGATAATTCGATAACCCGGTAATTATCAAATTAAAAAAACAAAGAAAAAACCACCTCATATAAAAAATTTGAAATAGCTAAATTTCTTTTTATATTAAAAATAAAAAATGCCTGAAAAATCTAAATTTTGGTATCTGCGGAATATAAATCTTTTCGAAGTAATGGACGATTCACAACTTAAAGCTGTCGAAAAGATGACAAATATAAACCGCATAGAAAAACATCATCCAATCTATTTCCCGGCGCAGCCGTCTAAGAATATTTTTTTTCTTAAAGAAGGGCATGTTAAACTTTCCCACATTAATGAAGACGGACATGAAATAATTTTGGATATTTTAGGACCTGGCGAAATTTTTGGGGAACTTTCTATAACTGACGAAGAGGAAAGAAAAGAAACCGCCCAAACTCTTGACGAGGTTTTGATCTGCACAATAAGTAAAAACGATTTTGAAAAACTTGTGCTTGATTATCCCCCACTTAACCTTCAATTAACTAAATGGATGGGATTACGTTTAAGACGTATTGAAGAAAAATTGAGTGACCTTGCATTTAAAGATGTCAAAAACAGAGTGATTGATTTTCTTATCAGGTATGCAGAAGATTTTGGGAAAATAAAACACGGCTCGGTGCATATTTCATCTTTTCTCTCCCACCAGGAAATTGCCTATCTCACAGCCACTTCACGTCAAACAGTAACAACAATTCTTAACGAACTCAAGTCACGTGGACTGATTGATTTTACGCGCAAAAGTTTTGTGATAAGCAATCTGGAGCAGCTTCAACAGTTAAATCGATAACTTCCTGCTGCGGGAATAGCTTCTTATAAAAAATGCAATTAATTTTACCTAATGCACACAACAAGATCCTCCTTTTTACATTATTGTAAAAATATTTCCATCTGAAGCATTACAATTGTTTAATTCATAGCTTCCAGCTTAGGAAGAGATACATTATTCTTTTCCTGATAAAACTCCTTTAATTAAAAATGCTATTGAATTATTCAAGCACAATGCTTAAGGAATTCCCTTTAGAAATCTCAATTTCCTTTTCTAACAAATTATCATTCGAACTATAATAATAAATTCTGTAGAATCCTTCCGGAAGCTTTACTTTTGCTGCTGTGTCAAAAACTTCTCCGGAACTTATTACTTTATTCCCCTTTGCATCAACAATATAAAATGCATTAAACTTAGTTCTGTAAATTCCATCATCATAAATTATTTTTGCAGGTGTAATTATTTCAATTATTGTGTAGCTGCTTTGCTTTCCATTTGATGGGAAAGAGCTATTTGTAAAAACAATGAAAAGAATGATTGAGGTTAAAAGAATCTTTTTCATAGCCCTCCCTTTTTTTTTACAAACATATCATTTGAATATCAAGCAATGATTAAGGGAATGTTAAAAAATTATTAAGAAACGAAATCTTGTCGATATCGTCAGGATCTCGCCTCTAAATAATTAATAAAACAGAAAAAGCTTTTATAATAATTAAAAATCGAGGATTTTATGGGCGGCACTTTGATTGCATAATACTATTAACGATTTTATGGAGTTAAAAATATTTGGAAATTTAGGATTTACAGAATTGCTGATTATTGTTGCATTAATCACAATTTTATTCGGTGCTAAACGAATCCCACAGATAGCTAAAGGAATAGGAAAAGGGGTTCACGACTTTAAAAAAGAAATTAAATCAATCGGAGAAATAACAAAATAATTTATTCATGAGGAGAGAAAAATGAAAAGAATTCTTTTTGTAACTGTTTTGCTTTTATTTACATCTGTAAGTTTCTTGCAAGCTCAGGACATAACTAACAAAGGGAGATTTTCCGGTTATATGTTTGGCGATTATTTTTATAATGCTGCGCGCGATACCGGAATATCTTCTTTACCTAACGTCGGTAATGGAGGCAAGCAAGATTTAAACGGAATTCAATTCAGAAGAATTTATTTTACTTATGATTATGATATATCAGAATCATTCATAACAAGATTTAGATTAGAAGCGGATCAAGAAGCGAACACAAGTAACGGGAAAATAGGTGTGTTCGTTAAAGATGCATATTTGCAATGGAAAAATATTTTTAAGGGAAGCGACTTTATTTTTGGAATACAGCCAACACCAACATGGGAAATTACAGAATCATATTGGCCACGGTTTTTAGAAAAAACTACAATGGATCTAAGAGGAATATCTTCTTCGCGAGATCTTGCTGTAACATTAAAAGGAAAATTTGATAAAGAAGGAATGTTCAGATACTGGTTAATGATTGGTGATGGTACCGGTAATAAACCGGAAACAGATAAATACAAAAGATTTTATGCACACATTCAATATAGTCCAATAAAACAATTAACAGCTACACTGTATGCAGATTTAAAAGCTCGTCCGAATATTAATGATCCGGCAAGCACTGCAAATCCTCCAGCAACACTTTCGAATAACGATTTGACTTATGCTTTATTCCTCGGCTATAAAGAAAAAGATGCATACACCTTTGGAGTAGAAGGTTTTCTTAATCAAAGACAAAATGGAATGATTAGCGGAATCAATATAAAAGATAAAACAGGAATGGGAATATCGGTTTTTGCATCATACAATTTCTCGAAAGAATTGGCAGTCGTTGGAAGATATGACTACTATGATCCAAATGCTGATTCTGATGCTAAAGGCGATTCAAGAAATTGGTTTATCTTTAGTTTGAATTACAATCCAGACGAAAAAGTTACAATCAGTCCAAATGTTATCATTGAAACTTATGAATCAATACCGAGCGGAAGATCAATTGATGCATCAATAACACCAAGAATCACCTTCTTTTATTCATTTTTATAATAATCATTTATGACAACAGGAGAAAAAATGTTTCAGAAAAAAGAAGAAAAAATTTCACGTCGTTCATTCTTTACAAAAACAGACGGTGCTGTTGCTGGAACAGCGGTAGCCTCTTTGGTAATCTCCACAATTTTCAATATTATTCTAAGAAGGTGGATTTGGTTTGCCCCTATAGGGGGCTCTAAAAATCATCCTTCGGGAGTGTAAATAATTTTGTGTAAATGGTTAAAGTAAGAAATTAGCTAAGTGCTGTGAAGCCCCGATTGTCATCGGGATAAACTCCGCGAAACAGCACTTAGCTTGGCGAAAATCCTTGAAGGGTTTTCATTTTATAAAAAACTAATTACATTTAATCATTATCCGAACTACCTTTCGGTAGTCAGAAAGGAGATTTACACAATGGAGCTTACACCTGAGATGATCGAGCAACTTAAAGCCAATCTGAAAACAGCAAAGACCTGCCAGGACTTGATGGGCGAAAACGGAGCCATCAAGAAGATCATCAAAGCTACCCTTGAAGGGATGCTTGATGCAGAACTTACCGAACACTTGGGTTACGAGAAATACTCACCTGCTGGTAAAAACACTGGTAACAGTCGTAACGGCAGGACCTATAAGACACTGAAGAATGACAACGGAGAAATTGAGCTGACAGTACCCAGAGATCGTAATGGCACATTTGATCCAGTTGTTGTAAAGAAGTACGAGAGAACTCTTGGGCCAATTGAAGATAAGATCATTTTTATGTCTACCAAAGGTAGATAAATATGCCAAAGGGATGACCACAAGAGATATACAATCGCACGTGCAGGAGTTCTATGGACTTGATGTAAGTGCATCGCTGGTTTCACAGATAACTGATAAGATAATTGATCTGGCAAAAGAATGGCACAATCGACCACTTGAATCGGTTTATCCGATAGTCTTCTTTGATGCCATTTACTACAAGGTAACCAACGAAGGAAAGGTAACAAATAAGGCAGCTTACACTTGCTTAGCACTTGATATTACGGGCAAAAAGTATCTTCTGGGTTTATGGGTAAGCGAAGCTGAAGGCTCAAACTTCTGGCTTAGTGTTTTAACTGAATTAAAGAACCGAGGTGTGCAAGATATCCTTATTGCCTGTGTTGATGGACTGAAGGGTTTTCCCGAGGCAATCAACACAGTTTTCCCCAAAACAGAAATACAGCTATGTATCATTCACTTAATCAGAAACACTCTTAGATACATTGCCAGCAAAGATCAGAAATCATTTATGAAAGAACTTCGATTAGTGTACTCTGCGCCAACTGAAGAAGCTGCCTTGATTGCTCTGGACAGGTTAGAAGAAAACTGGGGCAAGAAATATTCTTTATCAATCAGAACCTGGAGACAGAACTGGGATCACGCTGCTACATTTTTCAAGTATCCTGATGAGATCAGAAAAATCATCTATACTACCAATGCAGTTGAACTTGCCTGCCGTAAGGCAGGGCTGTGCATCGCCAATTTAGGAAGGTTACAAAACAGAGAAGCATTTTCCCCAATGATGATGCACTAAAAAAATGCTATTCTTAGTTTACATAGATATCTCTAAAAAATGGACTGTTATGCCTGTAAAAAATTGGACTATTGCATTATCACATTTATCAATTATTTTTGAAGAGAGATTACAAAATGTTCTTTAACACTAAAACTCATTTACACAAATTATTTTACTGACTCCCCGAATGAGATGTGCAATTTTCCTTTTAGTTGGTTAATAATTTAGTTATCTATTGCAAGATAAATACTGTTTTGTCCCAATGAGTGTCGGTACTTCACAACATTTATCTAATCCCTTTTACTGAACCAGGTATTTGAAAAGTTTCATAATTCATTCCGTTATAGCTTCTCCGCATACCTCGCTGATTATAACTATTGCTTACTTGTCTGACAAGGCGTATTAACAGCAGCCGGTATATCCTCCTCCATAAGTATATTCAAAAAGGTCTTCTACAAGTAAAATTTCACTATCAACATTTTCAGTAAGCCATTTATCTGCTGTTTTTTTGGAAGCAAAAAAATGTACCCCGTTACAAAAACTCTTACGGATATTACAATTATCAACATTATTTACAGAAGAAATAAAAAGCGGAGCAGGGTCTGTCCACCATAAATAATCCCCTTCTATTAAAAGTTTAACAGGATTATTATTAATATAATCTACTGATTCTATTTCTGCTTCAACATCTAATATTTCAGGAAATAGTAAAGAATCAAGTGCACACCAGGTATATAATAGCTTATTCTTTATTCTAAATTTATATGGTGTAGGAATTAGTGAAATTCCTGATAGACCAATAATATCACCCTGTGGATCTGTCTCGCCAAACCTTTTAATAATTTGGCTTATATGTTCAACACTATCATTCAATATTTTTGCGGTACGTTCAATCTTAACTGGATATCCTTCCAATAATAACTTTTGAATTCGAATAATCAGATCGTAGTTATCTTTACCAATATGAGTCTGGAACTCATTTATCATTGGGATTATTTTTTTATTTACATTTGTTTGCATAAGATATCGCCTTTTTAATTTTTAATTATACGGTATATTTTTATAAGACCTCTATTATGTTGCACAACAGCTAAGTTTCTTTACATCTTTGTCAAAACTGATAGCCGCCAACTTTATTCCTTCGGACAGAGTAAGATAAGGATGAAACATTTGTTTTATTTCTTTCACTGTAATTCCGTATTTAATAGCAAGAGAAATTTCCATTAAAAGTTCCGAACCTTCCGAAGCAAGAATTCTTGCACCGATTAATTTGTCGTTTGCTTTATTGCGGATAAGCTTGATAAATCCTTTTGTATTTCTCGCTGCAATTGAACGCGGCACATCTTTCAGTTGAATTGTTGAGACTTCATAGTCAATTTTGCTCTCGTATGCTTGATTTTCATCCATTCCAACACCAGCTACTTGCGGGTCGGTGAATATAACCCACGGAAAAACCGAATAATCTTTTTTAGTTTGATTATTGCCGAACATATTCTCAACTGCCAAAGAACCTTCGTAAGCAGCAGAATAAACAAATAAATGTTCGCCGGTTACATCGCCGGCTGCATAAATATTTGGAATCAATGTCTGCATAAATTCATTAGTTTTAATAAAACTGTTTTTATGCAGTTCGATGCCCAATTCCTTTAATCCGAAACCGTTTGTATTTCCTTTTCTGCCGGTTGCAACAAACAGATGTGTACCTTCTATTTTTTCGGGTTCATCTTTTACCAAAACTTTAATTATAATTTTATCCCTATCCTTTTGGACAGAATTTATTTTAACTCCCGTTTTGATTTCTATCCCCTCCTCTTCGAGATACCCCTTTAATGATTCAGTAACATCCGGCATTTCATCGGGAAGAATTCTGAATGAACGTTGAAGAATTGTAACTTTAGAACCGAGACGTGCAAACATCTGTGCATTTTCGAGGGCAATGTATCTTCCGCCAATGATAATTAAATGTTCTGGAAGTTTTTCTAAATCATACAATGTTTCGTTCGTCAAATAACCAACATCATTCAATCCGGGAATATCAGGTATGTATGTAGTAGAGCCAGTTGCAATCAAAATTTTTTCTGCAGAATATTTTTTGCCTTCCGCTTCAACTGTATTTTTATCAATAAGTTTTCCGTGAGATTTAAGAATCGTAACATTGGGATCATCTTTTAAAACATCTATATATTTATGCTGCCTTAACTCATCCACTAACTCAGTTTTTTGCCGGACGACTTCCTTAAAATTGATTTTATTATCGCCGGGTTTTATAGAAGAAAAGTTTGGATGGTTAGCATTGTGAAATTGTTCTGCAGTTCTTATTAAAGTCTTTGATGGAACGCAGCCTACGTTTACGCAAGTACCACCAATAGGTAAACCATCATTTATCATCAAAACTTTTTTCTCAAGTTCGCTTGCTTTTATTGCAGCTGCAAAAGCAGCGGAACCTCCGCCGATAATAATCAGATCGTAGTCGGCTTTTAATGTGGATTTATTGAATTCAGTATTTTTGCTTGCTTTCTCTACGTTACCATTTCTTCCATCACTTATTTCGCCAGCAACCTTATAATGACCTGTGGAATTTATCATTTCAATTATTTTTTCTTTGCTGGTTTTTTCAGAATCGTAAGAGAATAGACCGGACTGTTCAGGAAAACTTACTGATTTACTTTGCAAACCTTGCAGTCCTTCAAGTTTTTTTTCAATTGTTTTAGCGCAGTGGTCGCAAGTCATACCACTGATTTCTAATTTTATTGTTTGTATAGTCATAATATTTTCCTATTTGTATTATACAAAAGTCTTTAACAACAATGTTTACCGCTATAAAAGAGAACTTTGTGAAAAGCACACTTAGTTTTTAATTGTTCATTTTTTCAATGCTTGTTACTTTATATCCAACTTTTTCTTCAATAGCCTTTTTTAATTGTTCAGGACTTACTTTGCTTTGATCATATTCAACAAAAGCAATTCCGGTTTTATAAGAGGAAGTGGCATTTATAACTCCTGCCTCTGACTTAAGTGCATAATCAACTGATTCTTCACAGGCAATGCAAGACATCCCCTCGATATTAAGTTTGGCTTTTGCAATATTTTTTGATTGCACAATTACAACATTCTGATTACGGGGAGGAAACAGAGCTTTTGAATAGTATGGGAATGTGATTAACAGCGCACTAACTGCGGTAATAATCCAAAGAAATCTTTTTGAATTAATGAACTTAGGTTTTTCGTTTGTTTCGCACGCACAATCAATGGCACTATTCTTTTTTGGTTTATAAGCATTATAGAAAGCGTAGCCCAAAACAATAGCTGTTAATCCAATTAAATACGGGCGTAGCGGCTCAAGAAAAGAAAATGTTGTAGCAATACCACCAAGACCGCCGAGTATTGCAAGCACCGGAGTAATACAGCAAAGCGATGCGAGGAGTGCCGTAATAATTCCGCCGCCGGATAATAATTTGTCTTTCATTTTTATTTCTCCTTTTCAAATTAAAATTCTATCGATTCAAGAATCGGACACTCTTCAGATGAAACTTCTTCGTTAATACATTGCTCGATCAGTTTAATAAGAACACTTCTTATTTTTCTTAAATCTTTGATTCTATTATCAATATCCTTCAACTTATGTTCTGTTAGATGTTTGACATCTCCACATTTTGCCTGAGAATCAATTTTTAGTTCAAGCAACTCCTTTATTTCTTTTAATGTAAAGCCAAGCTCTTTTGCTCTTACTATAAATTTTACTCTTGCGAGGTCACTTTCATCATAAACTCTGTAACGTGATTTTCGGCGCTTTGGTTTTGGCAGAAGTTTTATATTCTCATAATAACGAACAGTTTCTACATTTATTCCGGCTTCATTTGCCAATTGACCCACAAAATATTCAGCCATTTTAATATTCCTTTTTTCTTCAAATATAAATATAAGCACCGTAGTATAGTACGGAGTCAAGGGAAAAAAAGAAAGGTATGCAAAAAACTTAGAGATACAAATTGTATCACGAAATGAAAAGGGAGCCGATTTTCATCGAATCCCTTTATACTTTACCAATTATTTACAGCAAGCTGGATATTCAGGGCAAGCAGGAGTACCTCTCAGAAGACAATTATCGTTAGCATTTTGGCTTGATTGGCCACTGAAAGCGAATAAACTTACAGCAATGCCAAGTATTGCAAGAGCCAGATAAATTTTACGTTTCATACTATCACCTCCTTATAATTTTGTTTAAGTTGAGAAGGATTCAAAAACATTGAACAGATTTAACAGCTGTTTAGTTATTTAATGCATCCTTAATTTCTTTAATATTTACTTTATCGCTTTTACAGCAGTTTAATAAATTACCATTCACTACCACCGCAGGAATTTTATTGATGCCGTAACTTTTTGATTTTTCTCCCGCCTTGCGGGATTCATTCAGGTTATAAATATTTATTTCGTTTTCAGAGAAATTATTTTCTATTTCCTTTACGGTCTCATCGCATAAAGGGCAACCGGCAGTGAAGATTTCGATCCTATTTTTCATAACAATACCTCCTTAATTTTAAAATTATTTCTTGTTTAGCTGATTTAATCTTTCTTCAATCCTATCCATCTCTGAAATTATGCTTGCTACTTTTTTAATTTCCATTTTAGGAAATTCCTTTTGTACCAATTTTATTTTTTCTGCATCCGGACAGTTGCCGGGACAGGCGTTTACTACTTTAACAATTTTTAAGGCTAAGTTCTTCCTTAAGTTGTCTGCAAGAATTTCGTGAATAGTTTTCTGAAAATTTCCTTCAATAGCTTTAAACTGTGTATAAATTTCTTCCGCGTCACGTTCTTCATTTATCATTCTTTCTATACCGTCGATCTGACCTTTTATAACGTGAAGCTGCTTCTTCAGTTTTTTTGAATCTTCCATAGGGAATATCTTGTATTATTTTAATTGCAAGATAATATGGGGTTGGGGGTGTTTGTCAAGTGAAAAAGAGAATATATTTGTATTGGCTCAGTGTGAAAAGGGATTTCGGGTTAATTAAGTAAGGGGAAATCAGCTAACATTTTTCACCTAATATCTAGCTTGTGTACCACCCGTTCGCCATCACTTCGTTCAACGAATTTAGGCAAGTTTTCGTAGCTGGCTTTTTCAGTCAGCTGCAATTTACTTATTAATTCCGCTTGAAAATTGACCCGGTTTCCAGCGCAAAACTGACCCATTCAAAGTTATTGGATCGTTAATGTGGTCACCCTCATCATTGATGAATTGATTATAAAAAAAATATTTTTATATTTATAATCGGAAAAAAAAGTCTGTTTACAAAGCTATTTATTTTATTTATTTTTATATTGAAAAAGTTATGAACAAGATTTGCAAGCTTTCTTTAATTACACTTCTACTCTTTATCGTCATTTCGATTTCCATAAACGCACAGAGTCAGGGCGAGAATATATTTTCTCAACAGTGCGCATCTTGTCATACAATAGGTCGTGGAGATTTGGTGGGCCCGGATCTTATTAATGTTCAAAAGAGGAGAACAAAGGAATGGATTGCTAGATTTATTAATTCACCCCAGGAAGTAATTAACTCCGGCGATTCTGTTGCAAATGCCTTATTCAATAAATTTCGTGTTGTAATGCCGAATCATCAATATAATACCGCCGAAATTAATTTCATTCTCGCTTATATTGAATCCAAGAGTTCTTCAGCCGGAAATGAAAATTCATCTGCTCAAACTTTTGGCTTTACTTCTATCAGCCAAGCAGATATTGAAATAGGCAAAAATATTTTTGAAGGAACAAAAAAACTTACTAACGGTGGACCAGCCTGCATTTCATGCCATAATATAGATAATCCAGCAATCTTTAACGGTGGACTCTTAGCAAAAGACCTTACTACCGCCTATTCGCGTTTAAGCCCTGCAGGGATTGGAGGAATATTAAGTAATCCCCCGTTTCCTGCCATGGCTGATGCCTTTGCTTCTAAACCCCTCACTAAAGATGAAATAAATTATTTGTTAGCATTTCTAAGCTATACTGATAATAAAGGACCTTTAAACGCCACTCCTCTACAAATTCAATTTGATTTATTAATTGAAATTATAGTAGTGTTAAACATTGTATTTATGGTATTTCTATTGTTGTGGCAAAAAGTTAAAAAAACCAGCGTAAATATTTATAATTAATAATAGAGACAGCAATCTAATGAGTTGGATAAAAGATATTATTTCTCCCAAAACAAGAAAATGGGAAGAGTTTTACAGAAACAGATTTCAACATGATAAAATCATCCGTAGTACACATGGAGTTAATTGTACCGGTGGATGTTCCTGGCAAATTCATGTTAAGGAAGGAATTGTAGTTTGGGAAACTCAGCAATTAGATTATCCGCTTCTTGAAGATGGACTCCCGCCTTATGAACCAAGAGGATGCCAGAGAGGAATTTCTTTCTCCTGGTACTTATACAGTCCGCTTAGAATTAAATATCCTCTTATTCGCGGCGCTTTGATAGATGCCTATAAAGAAGAAAAACTAAAGACTGGTGATCCATTCTTAGCATGGGAAAATCTTCAGAACGATTCAGAAAAGAGAAAAAAATATAAGCAAGCCCGAGGCAAGGGCGGATTCAGAAGAGCTTCATGGGATGAGGTTTTAGAAATAATAGCTGCCGCCAATATTTATACTGCAAAAAAATTTGGACCTGATCGGGTGATTGGTTTTTCACCAATTCCAGCTATGTCTATGCTTAGTTATGCTGCCGGCAGTAGATTTCTTCAATTGTTCGGCGGAGTTAATCTTAGTTTTTACGATTGGTATTGCGATCTTCCAAATGCATCGCCGGAAATTTGGGGTGAGCAGACAGATGTTTGTGAAAGTGCTGATTGGTATAATGCAAAGATGATTGCAGTAATGGGAGCTAATTTAAATATGACAAGAACACCTGATGTTCATTTCTTTGCAGAAAGCAGACATAATGGAACCAAAGCAGTTGTGTTCTCCCCGGATTTTAGCCAGGTTGCAAAATACGCCGATCAGTGGATTCCACTTCATGCTGGAAGCGACGGCGCTTTCTGGATGGCTGTTACACACGTTATTCTTAAAGAATTTCATCACGAAAAAAAATCACCCTATTTTATTAACTATGTAAAAAAATATACCGACTCACCTTTTCTCGTTGAACTTATTAATGAAAACGGCATTTACAAACCCGGCAAACTTGTTAGAGCAAATCAAGTAGCTGAATACAAAGATATCCCTAATGGAAATTGGAAATTTTTAAATATTGATTCAAACTCAGGTAAGCTTGTTGTCCCAAAAGGCAGTGTTGGACACAGATGGGATTCTAAACAAGGTGAATGGAATCTAAAATATGAAAATTCGAGTGACAATTCACCCTTCGATCCGTTATTAAGTTTAGCTGAAACACACGATGATATTCTACAAGTAGAATTTATTGAGTTCGGTTTAAACATAAAAAAATTGCGCGGTGTACCTATAAAGTTAATTGAAACTGCTGATGGTAAAAGGATTCCAGTGACAACAGTTTATGATCTTACAATGGCGCAGTATGGAATTGATAGAAATTTAGGTGGTGATTATCCAAAAGATTATTCGGATAAAGATTCTGCCTACACTCCGGCCTGGCAAGAAATTTTTACTGGCGTTGATTCGAAAACAGTTATCAGCTTTGCGCGGGAATGGGCTAACACAGCAATTAGTACGAAAGGCAAATGTATGATAATTATCGGCGCCGGAGTTAATCACTGGTTTCATAATAATTTAATGTACCGCGCTGGAATTATGGCTTTAATGCTTTGCGGCTGCATTGGTAAAAACGGAGGAGGATTAAACCATTACGTCGGTCAGGAAAAATTAGCACCAGTGGACTCCTGGGCAACAATTGCTTTTGCAAGAGATTGGGTCGATGCCGTACGATTACAACAAACACCAATCTGGCATTACATCAATACTTGCCAATACAGATATGACGGTCGCGTATCGAAGTACAACACAGTACCTGAAAATGAATTAACTAAAAAGCACATGGCAGATTTAGTTTTCAAATCTGTTAGAATGGGCTGGATGCCTTTCTATCCTCAATTTAATAAAAATACACTTGAACTAAGCAAAGAGATCCAATACTCAGACCCTGAAGAATTAAAAAAAGCAGTCATAGGGAAGCTTAAATCAAAAGAAATAGAATATTCTGTTGCTGACCCCGACACTGAAATTAACTTCCCGAGAGTTTGGTATATATGGCGGGGCAATGCAATTGCTGGCAGTATGAAAGGGCACGAATTCGCTTTAAAACATTATCTCGGTACGCATTCGAATTTAATTGCAAAAGACAGTGAAGAAAAAACTGAAGAAGTTAAATGGCACGATATCGCTCCTGTTGGTAAAATGGATTTAGTGGTTGACCTGAATTTCAGAATGGATTCATCTGCACTTTATTCTGACATCGTATTGCCTGCCGCTTCATGGTATGAAAAAAATGATTTGAATAGCACCGACTTGCATTCTTTCATTCATCCTTTATCTGCGGCTATTGCACCAGTATGGGAATCAAAATCCGATTGGGAAATTTTTCGAAACATAGCTTTCTATACAAGTCAGTTAGCCCAAAAACATTTTAATCGTACCCAAGTTGATATTGTGACTGTTCCCCTTTCGCACGATTCCCCAGATGAAATTACTCAACCTGAGATTAAAGACTGGTATGCCGGTGAATGCGAAGCGATTCCCGGAAAAACAACCCACAAAATTGCGATAGTCGAAAGAGATTATACTAAAATTTATGATAAATTTATTTCGCTTGGACCAAATGTAAAAACAAAAGGTATGGGGGCGCACGGTAATCATTATAAGTGCGATGATTTTTATGAAGATATGATTCGGTCTAATTACTTCCCAACTGAGAAAATTGATGGTGAGATTTATCCGTCTCTTAAAGAAGATATAGCGGCCATAAATGCTGTTTTATATCTATCCTCTTTGACGAACGGCGAACTAACTCATAGAGCATATAAATACATGGAATCAAAGACTGGCTTGGCACTTGCCGATCTTGCTGACGGAAGCAGGGATGTTAGAATGACCTTCAAGGATTTGCAAGCTCAGCCAAGAAGGTATAACACTTCTCCGGTTTGGTCCGGTTTGATGAATAATGGGAGAGCTTATTCGGCTTTCACATACAATGTTGAAAGATTAGTCCCATGGAGAACTCTTACCGGTCGTCAGCACTTTTATTTAGATCACGAAATGTATATTGCTTTTGGCGAAAATCTGCCGACTTACAAACCATCCCCGAAACCCGAAGTTTACGGTGACTTGAAAGAAACTTTAAAAGACGGCAATGCTAAAGTTTTGAACTGTTTAACACCCCACGGTAAGTGGCACATTCACTCAACTTATATGGATAATTTGAGAATGCTGACACTTTCCAGAGGCATGGAACCCTGCTGGTTAAATGAAGAAGATGCAAAAGAACTATCCATTATTGATAACGATTGGATTGAAGTTTATAATGATAACGGTGTTTACTGCACCAGGGCAGTGGTAAGTTCAAGAATACCGAAGGGCGTTTGCATAGTTTATCATACTGTTGAAAGAACGATCTCGATACCAAAATCACAGGTGCGCGGAAATAAACGGGCGGGAATGAACAACAGTATAACAAGAATTCATTTAAAACCTAATTTACTTGCCGGCGGATACGGTCAGTTCTCTTATCATTTTAATTATTGGGGACCCAGTGCGCCAAATCGTGATACGCACGTGATTGTTAAAAAGATGAGCAAAGTCAATTTTTGATTTATGATTGATGATTGATGATTTATTTTTGATAATTGAAGAATTATAATAATGGATAAAGAAGAATTAAAGAAACGAACAAAATCTTTTGCACGTAGATGTGTAAAGTTAGCTTCAAGTTTACCTAACACGATTCTTGGTAGACATTTACAAGAACAGTTAATTAGAGTAGCTACATCGGTTGCTGCAAATTATCGGGCTGCTTGCATTGCACAATCCAGAGCTAGTTTTACAGCAAAATTAAGTATCTTGGCTGAAAAATCAGATGAACCTTTATTTTGGTTAGAATTTATACTTAAAGAAAATTTAATAAAGAAAGGGCGTATTGAAAATTTAATACAAGAAGCTTCTGAATTAACGGCTATTTTTATTTCATCAAGAATGACAATACAAAAAAATTAAATAATAAATCATAAATAATACATAATGAATTATGGACGTCCGATCACAAATTTCGATGTTGTTTCACCTTGACAAATGCATCGGCTGCCATACCTGTTCCATAGCCTGCAAAAATATCTGGACTGATAGAAAAGGCGCTGAGTATATGTGGTGGAATAATGTCGAAACAAAACCAGGCACTGGTTATCCAACCAAATGGGAAGACCAAAATATATATAAAGGCGGCTGGAAAAAAGACGATGGCGAAAGTATCACATTAAGGGGTTCCGGTAAATACAAAGGTTTATTAAATATTTTTCATAATCCATATCTGCCGTTGCTGGAAGATTATTATGAACCATGGACGTATAAATATCTTGATCTCATCGAATCTCCGCAAGGAGATGACCAGCCGACAGCACGCCCGGTATCATTGGTTACGGGTAAAAATATAGATATTAAAACTGGACCCAATTGGGATGACGATTTAAGTGGAACACCCAAATACGCAAGACGCGATCCGAACTTAAAAAATTTATCACCTGCGGAACAAGAAGCAATGTTTCAATTGGAAAAAATGGCAATGTTTTATCTGCCGAGAATTTGCAATCACTGTTTAAATCCAGCCTGCGTTGCTTCATGTCCATCAGGTGCAATCTACAAGAGGGGCGAAGATGGAGTTGTGCTGATTAATCAGCAAGTTTGTCGTGCGTGGAGGATGTGCGTTACCGCCTGCCCTTACAAGAAATCGTATTATAATTGGCATACCGGTAAATCAGAAAAATGTATCTTATGTTATCCGAGATTAGAAGCTGGGCTCGCACCCGCTTGCATGCATTCGTGTGTTGGAAGAATCCGTTATCTTGGTGTAATGCTTTATGATGCAGATAAAATTAAAGACGCAGCTTCAGCGCCCGAAAATGAATTAATTGACCGTCAGCTTGATTTGATTTTAGATCCATTTAATGAAGAGGTAATTAAAAATGCAAAAGAAAATGGAATTGCAGATTCAACAATTACAGCAGCACAAACTTCACCCGTTTATAAATTTGTAAAAACTTGGGGATTGGGACTTCCTTTACATGCTGAGTTTCGCACATTACCAATGCTGTTTTACGTTCCACCACTATTACCGGTTATGGCATCACTCAGCGATATTGATAACAATGCCCAGGCGGGCAAGCTCGATCCAATAGCAAAATTCTGGAGCAGAAATACTTTGTATGATACCTCTACGGGTTCATTGTGGGGAACAATCGATCAGGCAAGATTTCCAATTAAGTATATGGCAAATTTATTTGGTAACGGTAATGAAGAAAAAATCAAGACCGTACTTAAAAAACAGTTGGCTGTTAGGGTTCATAGAAGAAACGTTACTGTAGGTGATGTCAAAAAAGAATTTTCCGATAAAGTGTTAAAGGATGTTAATCTTACGGCAGATATGGCTGATGATATTTATTATTTGACTTCGCTTGCAAAGTTTGATGACAGGTTTAATATTCCTCCCGCACACAGAGAACAAGCTTTGGAAATGCTTGAATATGCAGGAGATACAAAAGGTGCAGCCGGATTCGGATTTAAAGAAACACCTGCGCGAGGATTGTGATTTACTATTTACTATTGATTATTGTCTATTTTAATGAAGAACAAGATGAAAAAAAATATTTCAAATAATATTTATGAATTATTCGCTTCGGCATTATCTTATCCTAATGAAGAAGTACGTGAGAAGATAGATCAAATTCATAACCTGGCGGACAAAAGTTATCCCGGAGCTTCGGAAGCAATGACTGATTTTTTTGAATTCGCAAAAATTACATCTATGTGGAAGTGGGAAGAAATTTATACGCGCACTTTTGATGTGCAAGCAATTACAACTCTTGATGTCGGTTATGTTTTGTTTGGCGATGATTATAAAAGAGGTGAGTCGTTAGTAAATCTAAGTAAAGAACATGCTAATGCCGGAAACGATTGCCAAACCGAATTAGCAGACCATCTCCCCAATTTATTAAGGCTTCTTACCAAGCTGAATGATAATGATATTAAGGATGATCTCGTTCTT
>DYLN01000037.1 GCA_020722085.1 Melioribacter roseus | reverse complement strand
AATTTTATTCCGAAATATTTTCTCTTAACTCTTGTTTTCTTTCTTGCCATCTTTTTGATTTCATGCTCTAAGGACGATAATCCTGCTGATTCCAATCAGCAGTATTCACAAGTGGACGGAAGACTAACCGGTGATTCCGGTTACAACAAATTAATGAAAACTTCATCTGCTGAGGGAATTGAAGGAGCTGCGGTAGCCGTTTACAGAGTCGAAGCAAATGGTAATTTAACTTCAGTATCTAAAGGGAGCGTTCAGACGGATGCGCAGGGCAAATTTACAATTCAAACTACCGCAAATGCCGAAAGCAATTTGCTTGTTGAGTGTACCAAAGGTACATCAAAGTGGCAGGCAATAGTAAGCGGGGAAGTTAAATACGGTCAAACAACACACTGCCCGCCGATTAATGACGAAACCACGGAGGAGGCAAAAACTTATACCCGCATTAAAGCCGAGGGTAAATCTTCTACAATTGCTTATTCAGATGTGAGAATGATGATAAATTCTCAGCTTGCAGCACAGTTAAAATCCGATGAGTCGGTAAGAGTGCAGGTAATTGCCGCTTTGGAAGCCGCTGCAAGTGCGCGCCTGGCTTATTTGTTAAGTGCCGATGCAGGTGCATCTTCAACACAGCTTGCAGCAGTAATTGCTGCAGACGCACAGGCACAGGCAGCTTACGATAATGACTTATATAATTCCAATGATTCTCAATCCGGTGCAGATAACGGATACTCAAATTATTGTAATACGATGTTAGCAGCATACACAAGCACCGGTTTGAAAATAGAATCGGCTGCAAAGGCAATCCAGATAGCCGCAAAGGCTTTTGTTAAAGCTATGGTTTCTGCAAGCGTACAAACCAGATCAGCTTGCGAGCAAAGTTCGTCGAAAATTTCAGCTTATTTTATTGCCAGGGCTCAGGAAGAGAACTTCAGAGCAATGGGTGCAACACAAGCTCAAATAACCGCTGTAATCAATGCAGGGTCAACATTAAAGTCGACAGTTACTGCATCGGCTTCGGAAACAGAACGAACAAATGCTTTCATAAAATATCATGATGCTGTGGTAGCACAGCTTAAAGCTGCGATGAGCGCACAAGCCGACGCCATTACTGTTTCAGATTCGTTAATTAATGCATCTACAGGAGCAAAGGGAGAGTTGAACGCCTCGATTAATGCTGCTACAACACCTGAACTTGTTGTTCAGGCATATCTAACGTTCTTTGGTACTGTCCAAACAGTAGTTCGG
Source organism: Melioribacter roseus (assembly GCA_020722085.1). GTDB lineage: Bacteria > Bacteroidota > Ignavibacteria > Ignavibacteriales > Melioribacteraceae > Pyranulibacter. The sequence goes on along the minus strand of DYLN01000037.1, from coordinate 25,893 downwards.
ACTGCATTAAGCACAGCTACAGAAGCTCAGATAAACAGTGTAACCCAAGCACTAATTCTGGCAAACATTTATTAAACGGTATGAAGTCACAAAGAAAAAGGCGTCTGAATAAGACGCCTTAATATTAATTTGTAATTTATCTAAATCCATGAGAGAGTTTTATCATTTTCGTCTTTATCTGTAGTCAAGTCTATAAATATCTCTTCAAGCGATTGATAGGTTTCTTTTGTTACTTCGTTTTTAATTTTATTGCGAATGTCTTTTGTTTCTGATTGATAAACAATTTTACCCTTATTTATAATAGCTACTTCATCACAGAAATCTTCCACTTCTGCCAATGCGTGAGAAGTAATGAAAACAGTTGCTCCTTTCTCTTTCATTCTTTTTAATATATCCTTCATTTTTTTACGTGAAATCGGATCAACATTTTCAAATGGTTCATCTAAGAATAAGATTTTGGGATTATGAATAATTGCAGCAGCGAAAGCTAGTTTTTTTTTCATACCTAAAGAATAATCTTCGATTAAAGTATTTCCTTTATCTGATAATTCGAATACTTCCAAAAGTTCATTAATCCTATTATTAATATTAGTTTCCTCAACATTATACATTCTTGAAGCAAAAAATAAGTATTCCTTTCCGGTTAATTTTTCAATCAGAATATATTTTTCAAGAACAAAACCAAGGCGTTGCTTATAAACATAATTATTAGAATTAATCTCTAAGCCTATTAATTTAATCTGCCCCGCAGTTTTGTTTATTAATCCAGCAATTATATTTATTATTGTAGATTTACCAGCACCGTTAGGGCCGACGAGCCCAAATATTTTGTGAGAATTAATATTAAGGGTTATACCCTGTAGAGCATGAATTTTATTATATTTTTTAACCAGGCCTGTTAATTCTATCATGTAATCCAAAATCATTCTCCTTCTTTGAATATTAACTTTGAATAATTTAGGTGATTTTTATACCACATATAAAAAAAGATAAATATAATAACAATATTGATTAAAGTCGGAAGGTACTTTACACTCAAAAAAGTTATGGACGATACACTAAAAATAATCAACATTGAAAGAACTACGTATTTTAATACATTATATGTTTGGCCGTAGTTTTTATAAAAAATATAATTGCAAAGCATAGTTAAAGGTATTACAGAAAAGAAAAAATATATAAATACATCCCAAATCCCATAATGTTCACTCCGTAAAAATAAATTGAAGATATATAAGAATATCAGATATAGTATGAAAAAAAAAGTATTAAACAAATCTTTTAGTATTACAACTGACTTAAAATTAATAGGGTATATCAAATACATCCTGGGTACTCTTGTTTCATTGAAAGGAGAGCAGAGTTTAGGGAAAAATAAAAAATACATAACACTCATGTTTATAATTATGTTTTCGTTTACATAGTAATTCCATAGAAATCCAGTGCAAAAAATCAATAGCGTATTTACAATCTGTTCTAAAGAAAAAAAAGATTTCAGGTTCAAGAGAAATAAAGCTTTTATCTGTTGAGCTTCCATAAAAAATGCTTATAATTTATTAAAAAGAGATACAATATAGTTAGTGAAAGAAGCAAATAAATAACCAGATATAATACCTCGGTTATGGCCAGTGGTATATTCAATGAAAAAATGTATGTATAAAAATTTGCAATATTAGAGAAAAGAGGAAATTTTAATAATATACTCTTACCCCCAAAAGAGACAATGTTCATGAATATAACGACTAAAATTACTGTAATACTAATAATATTTTTCCGGTCAATCTTAACAAGACTCTCAAGTGAGTAAAATATAAAAAACAATATGACGGTAAAAATAATATATAAAACCATATTGAATATCATTACTAAGATTGTAACAATAATCGAAAAAGATTTAATAATACTGTATAAGGCAAAGATAAACCCTATAGAAAAATAAAGTAGGTATCTTTTGCTTGTAAGAAGTACACCTATTTTGTTAATAATAAAGCTATAATAACTAAGAGGGAAAATCAGTAGGTTTTTATATTCAACGATTGTTCTTGTTGATGTTAATATTGAGAATATTATTATGTCTAAAAGCAGCAGAATGACGTATGAAAAATAATAAAATTCCTTTATTTCAGTTATACTTGAAAATTGAACCAAAGATGTAAAAAGTGGTATGATTGTAAATAACGATATTACTAATAGTGATGCTATAATTAAAATCAAATATAAATAACCACTTTTGTTTATTCTTTTAATAAGAATATTATTTAGATGATATAATTCAATGTAATTTTTAAGCATAATAAAGTGTACCTTGTAAAAGAGTTCTCAGAATTACTCATAAATGTTATTTTTATTTTCATTCTGAGAACAGAGTTTAATTAATCAACCATTTTGGCAACCAGCAACTACACCGGCAGCACCGCCAAATAGGCCTATTTGACCTAATACAAATGCTCCTATTCCACCAGTGGCTGCGGCAGCGCTGACTATGGCAACACCATAGAGGCCGATTGACAACCAGCAACCCCAACTAAGGCCGCCATTTATTTGCTGCATTTGCTCTACACTTAGTTCTTTCATTTTAACCTCCGTTAATTTAGTGAAAGATAATTAACTAATGTCCCGCGGCAAAGGACAAATTATTTACTGCCGCTGACCCGATATTCCGGACTATCGGATTTTTTCAATTCTTCGATTATTCTTTCAATCTTCGTTTCACCTTTTATTTTTTCTGTGAGTATCCCAGCTTTATTGAAAAAGTAAAGTGAAGGTGTTATAAGACTACCGAAGGATTCGTCAAAATTTTCTTTGTTAACTATTCCAAAGACTACATTACTGTCCGATAAGAGTGCTTCGTTCGTTTTTATTTCTTCACTCTCTAGGTAACTATCATCTACTGTAAATAGATAGATTGCTGTTCCATCAAGCTTATCTATATTTTTATTTAAAGTACTAAGTTCATATTTGCAGTGAGGACATTCTTTACTGAAAAACAAAACGAGTATCTTATTTTGATTGTCTGTTTTCAAAGTTTCATAACCGTTTAATGATTGAAAAGCAATTTGCGGAAGTTTACTTCCTATCGGTAATGTTTCTGATTTTGTACCTTGTAATACAATCAAAATTACCGCTAAGATTAAAAGAACTGAAAATGTTATAACAATTAATTTCTTTTTCATTTCTCAAATCTTTTTGCGGTTTCATTCTGATTCATGTTCGTTTTTACTCTTTTCAAATAATATAGACCTAACAACAAAATAATATTTTTGATGATTGATAATAACGGCGAGCTACTAACAGTCTTACCAAAGCAACCACAGTTGCTATATCCTTCAAACAAGAAAAAAAGATTAACTACAATGAATACAGTAATCAGGCTAACAACTGAGAGAAAGATAAATTTGTAATTGATGTAACCCTCGATGAACAAATAAGCAATTATGAGTTCTGCTATTATTAGCATACTTAAAGATATTTTCGCAAGTGTGTCGTCAAGTCCAAGTATGCTTGCAAATAATTCTGCGGTTGAATTATAGTCTACTAATTTCAATAAAGCTGAAATCAGAAATATTGCACCCAGGGTATATCTAATAATATTTCGCAATTTCATAATGTCTTTAAAAATAAGTTAAACGCTATTATAAAAACTAGAATGCCGATCCAAACACTTATTACAACAAGCAAAGAATCAATTTTGTTTATCTTGCCCGTCCGGTATAATCCACGGTAAATAACATATCCCCAAATAAACTCAAAGACATTTATTCTACTTAAAAACGTATAAGCTATATCTGAGTAATTATTTCTATTTAGCAAATTTGTTATTGATAAAGGTGTCATCATTAAAGCATCTGCCGTAATAGACTCTTTGGGAAGAAAAAACAAATAAAAAAACCTAACTGCATCTGCTGAAAGTAAAGCCAAAAAAGCAAAAGCTGTTATTCTGAATATATCGTTAAAAGGTATTTCGATATATTTTATCATAAAAGGCAATTGAATAAGAAAAGCAACAAAGGCTATACGCAGCCAAACAATCAATGGGGTTGCTATGTAGCCCCAAATCTGAAATTTTTCTATAAACCTAATAAGGTCATCTATTCTATATTCTTCCATCTGACTGCCGTATATAGAATAATAAACTTCTTGAGTCATAATAATTTTTTGATAAGCAAGTGATATTATTATTGATAATATTGTTATTAATAAATATAGCTGCCAGGTTTCAATCAGGCGCTCATTTTTGTAATTGTGTGCGACTGAAATAGTTTCATTCATTTACAGTTTCCTTTTTATTACTGTACATACTTTCTTTCATTTCCCAAATATTTTTAAAATGACCGGTGCAAGAGATTAATTCTTGTGGTCTTCCTTGCTGTGATATCATGCCTTCTGACAGTACATAAACATAATCCGTCTTCATTATTGAATGAAGATTATGAGTAATTAGTAATACTGCATTTTCTGCGGAATATTTCTTCAAAACATCGAATATCATTTTTTCATATTCGACATCAATACCGCTCAAGCCCTCATCAATTATTAATATATCCGGTTTATTCAACAGAGCTCTTGTAAGAGAAATTAATTGTAGTTCTCCGCCGGAAAGTTCCCGCCCATCTTCTCCAACAATAGTCGCAAGTCCATATTCAAAGTTCTGATAGAACGACAAAAGCCCAAGCTCAACTATCAGTTGTTGTAGCAAAGAATAATCTTTAATATTTCTTCCCAGCAAAATGTTCTCAGCAATAGTTCCATCAAATATCTTAATTGATTGGGGAACAACCCCGATTCTTTGTCTGTATTGAACTATATTAATTTCGCTTGCATTTATTTCATCAACAAATAGCTCACCGGAATTAAGATTATATTTTCTTTGTATAATCTTAACAAGTGTACTCTTACCGGAACCACTTTTGCCCCAAAGCGAGGTTATTTGTCCTTTTTTTATATCAAGGTTAATATTTGTGAATAAATACTTTCTTGCATTCCAGGAAAACGAACCTTCTTTTAGCGATAGTTTTTCTTTTAACTTAAATCCAATGCCGCCTTTTTCATCTTCTTGTTCAACTAAAAGCATATCCATCAGCCTTGTTGAAGCAATTGATGTTTCTTGCAAAACAATGTTAGTATTTACAAACCGATTTACAGCCGGAATTATATTTGCCAATAATGAGTAAGCTGCCATCATTTCTCCAATTAAAAATTTACCTTTTATTACCAATATTGCTCCGCTAGTTAACAAAACAATAATTATTATACTGCTGAATAATTCGGCAAAGAGGGACAAATTGGCTTGTGTAAATCCAAGTACTTTAATTCTTTCTTGAAAATTGCCAAATAAGAATTTATTAATCTTAGAATAAACATTACCGGCAGTATAGCTTATTATTTCGTCTACTCCTTTGAGACTATTGATATACATTGATTCAACCAAAGCGTATCCTTTCATAACTTCATTTTGCTGGCTTTTAAGTTTCCTGGCACTTACAAGCAACACAAGTCCATAGATAGGAATCAATGAAAGTGAAAGTAGAGCTAATATTGGTGCGAAATAGAACATCAGTAAAAATGAACCTACTATTACCAATGCATCTATTATAGAAACCCCAGCTATTTGTAAAACTGTATTTTGAATCCTAATAGCATCATTCATTCTTGCTGTTATATCACCGGTTTTTCGAGTATCAAAGAACTTCTTCGGTAGTCTAAATAAATGTTCGAGAAAATCTGCATTAATATTGGTGTTTATATTTTTATTAAGAACGATTAAAAATCTTTGTCGCAAATAACCGGCTATTGATTTGATAAATAGTATACCTATCAAAAAGCCGCCACTGTAAAGAATTTTTGTATAATCTTTTTGCGGTATAAATTTATCTAGCAAAAGTTGAACAAAAAACGCAGTTGCAAGTCCTAACAAAGTATAAATTGTTCCAAGGAATAATGATTGATAAATCCACGAGTTTTCTTTTTGGATATATGTATAAAGCCAGTTGTACCAAGTTGGAACTTTTTGACTTATTATTCCGCTTTCAGGGTGAAGCAAAATAGCTGACTTGCTTTTCCACATTTTTAAGAATTCGTTTTTTGATAACCAGTATTTTCCTTTACCAGGATCAGCAATAAATATTTTATCATCTTTAATTTTATATACAACTGAAAAGTGGTTTAACTTGTCATCGATAATTAGGTGCACAATACAAGGCATCTTTTCCTTTAATAAATCTTCATACTCGCCAGAAGCGCCAATTGCTTTGAAACCTATTATCTTGGCAGCATTAACAACATCAAGCATTGATGAACCTTGTAAATTTGTATTACAAAGTTCACGTAAATACGGTAATGAAGAATTCCCTCCATAATATTTTACAATGCTTAATAAAGCTGCGGGTCCACAATCTTTTTGATCGTATTGTTTTACGAAGGGATATTTTGCTCTAAATAATTTTTTCATACAAACCGTAATTGCTTTCATAATGGTATAACCATAGGACACAATGGTCTTTCCATTTTCTAATTGGGTAGTTAAAGAACTATTTTCAGGAAAGGCAAGATAGTCACAGTTTTTAGGTTTGTCATTAGTACAAAGTTGCAAATCTGATGCAACATTGTTGCAAAAATGGTTGCGACAAAGTTGCAAAGCAGTTACGTAGTAATAACAAAATCATTTTTTAGACCATTTTTTGTGTGTGGGGGGGTACTTTTCAAGGAATTCTATATATTCTGATTGTCTGCGAATACCGAGCTTCTCATTTATAAGTATACGTGCATGGTCAATAGAACTTTTCGATAAAAATAACTTTTCCGCAATTTGCTTATTCGTATAACCTCGGCTCACAAGCTTAATAATTTCATACTCTCTTTCAGTTAGACCATGTCCATTTCCATTGTATAGAAATTCAGAACTTGATATTTCTGCTCTGTATTCCAATGCAAACGATAATAGCCTGGCAATTCTTTTACTAACAAAAAATCTTTTCTCAGGTCCAAAGTACGCAATAAAAACCGGAATGATAATTACAGGGATAAGAAACCATGTGAAATAGGCGGTGAAGAAAATTTGATCTGTATAGTAGAAAAAGATTGTTACTACATTTCTTAAAAAATAAGCTAGTAGAAAAAGTTGAAAAACCTTAAATGCCGATTCCTTTTTAATTCCTAAAACAATGTCTCTCAAAAGACAATAAATCATCAAAGACAAAACCGATTCACAAACAATCAATTCCAGATAACTGTTTCTTCCTACTGTAAAAGCAAGTAACAAAAGAGCGGCAGATGAAACGGCACGCGTTTTTGAATCAATTGCAGGCAGGGTCATTGCTTCAAAGAATAAAGCAATAGGAATATAATTATACATTCCGATATGAAATGTTTAACGTAATGCAGCGTAGACTGGATCAACAAGCGAATTTGCTACGAGATAAGGTAAGTACTTTTTGTTGCTTCTGAATGATAAAACCGGTAAATACCATCCAATAAAACTAACGGGAATTAAAATTTTCCATAGGGGCATACTCCCTCCTCAGGAAATTCATAACGTTTTCACTTCGGTGTTGTAGTTCGAATTTATATACAATTAAACAACTATAAATTTAATATACTAACTCTCTAACTATCATGCAAGAACTGCGAACATAGCTTAAATTAAAATGCAGACAGGTTGTGGATTTATACGTAGTGGAGTTATATTATGCTCTTTAGCGATTCGTAATGTGCTTTTATTGTTTTGTCGAGGTCATCATAGGAATGCGCCGTTGAAACGAACAAAGCTTCGTATTGAGCTGGAGCCAAATAAATTCCTCGCTTCAGCATTTCGTGAAAATATTTTCCATAAAGATTTGTATCGGATTTAACGGCAGACTTAAAATTGTAAACCGGTTCTTCGGTAAAGAACATGCACATCATTGAACCAATGCGGTTCATTGCAAAGTATTTGTTCAACTGTTTCAGATTTTCTTTGAAGCCTTTTTCCAGATAAGAAGATTTCTCTTCCAGTTGATTATAAATTTCAGGATGATTTTTAATGTAGGATAAAGCTGAGTAGCCTGCAGACATAGCAAGAGGATTGCCGCTTAAAGTTCCAGCCTGGTAAATTGGTCCAACCGGTGCAATCATTTTCATTATATCTTTTCTTCCGCCGAAAGCGCCCACCGGCAGTCCGGCGCCTATGATTTTCCCGAAAGTTGTAAGATCGGGGTTTATTCCAAATATTTCCTGAGCGCCACCTTTTGCAAGCCGGAATCCGGTCATCACTTCATCGAATATCAAAATTATTTTTTCTTCACTGCAAATTTCTCTGAGTTCATTCAGAAAATTTTTATCCGGAATTACTACTCCCATATTCCCCGCAATTGGTTCGATAATTATTGCGGCAATTTCATTTTTGTTTTTGGTTATTAGTTCTTTCACGGAATTAATATCGTTGTAGTCAGCCATTAGCGTGTCGGCAGCATTTCCTTTTGTAACACCAGGACTGGTAGGTACGCCGAGTGTTAACGCACCGGAGCCGGCTTTAATTAAAAAGTAATCTGCATGACCATGGTAGCAGCCTTCGAACTTTATAAATTTTTCTCTGCCGGTAAATCCTCTTGCAGCCCTGATTGCACTCATAGTTGCTTCGGTTCCGCTGTTTACCATTCGAATCATTTCAACAGAAGGTACGAGTTCAGTAATAAGCTTTGCTAATTTAACCTCTATTTCTGTCGGAGCACCAAAACTCGTGGAATTTTCTATTGTCTGCACTAAGACCGACTTCAAAAACTGTGGATTATGTCCGAACAAATGCGGACCCCAGCTTCCTATGTAGTCAATATATTCATTACCATCCACATCGATCATTTTCGAGCCGGAGCCTTTTGAAATAAAAATAGGGTTACCGCCGACCGACTTAAATGCTCGGACAGGCGAATTCACACCGCCGGGAATATATTTTTGGGCTTCGTTAAATAAATCTTCACTGTGTTTTATCGTCAATTTATCACCCTTTATTTTTATCTAAAAGTTTTACAACATCTTTTGCAAAATAAGTTAATATCATATCTGCACCGGCACGTTTAATTGCTGTTAGCGATTCCATCATTACTCTTTCTTCGTCAATCCAGCCTAATTTACCGCCGGCTTTTATCAATGAATATTCGCCGCTTACCTGATAAGCTGCTGTAGGCATCTGGAATTTATCTTTTACTCTTCGAATTATATCCAGGTAAGCACCGGCAGGTTTTACCATAATTATATCCGCTCCTTCTTCAATGTCGGTTTCCGCTTCCCTTAATGCTTCGAGAGCATTTGCTACATCCATTTGGTGAGACCGTCTATCCCCAAATGCCGGTGCTGATTCAGCAGCCTCCCTAAAAGGTCCATAATAACCCGAGGCATATTTAACAGCATAACTCATTATTGGAATTGTTTCATAGCCGTAATCGTCAAGAGTCTTTCTAATTGCAGCCACTCTGCCGTCCATCATGTCCGAAGGCGCTACCATATCTGCGCCAGCTTGAACATGTGTTAGAGCTTCTTTTGCAAGCAGATCAATTGTTTTGTCGTTTAAAATATTTTCACCATCAAGGATGCCGCAATGCCCGTGCGAAGTGTATTCGCACAAACAAACATCTGTAATTACAAGTAAATTTTTCACTTCTTTTTTAATTGCCCTAAGTGCTCTTTGAATTATTCCATTCGGGTCGTAAGCCTCCGAACCTAATTCATCTTTATGTTCCGGTATTCCAAACAAAATTACCGCCGGTATGCCAAGGTCAGCCACTTCTTTACATTCTTCTACAACAATGTCGATAGACATTTGAAAAACGCCCGGCATTGAACCGACTTCTTTTTTAACTTTACTTCCGGGAACGACGAAAAGGGGATAGATAAAATCATTCCTTGAAAGAGTTGTTTCGCGCACCATGTCACGAATGAGCGGATTATATCTTAATCTTCTTAATCTTTTTGTTGGAAATGTTGCCATTGTTAACTCCTTTTTTAAATGCAGAATACAAAGTGCGGAATGTAGAATGAAGAGTGCAGAATTTAAAGCATGTATTCTGCATTCATCATTCTGACTTCTGCATTCTATTTGAATTCCCTTTTGCAGTTTTAATACTACTGACTAACAATCTTTCTATTTCATCGCAATCTTTAAAAATACATTCGAATTCATTTAAAGTTATTATCTAAGCGGCGTGAAATACTTTTAACCAGAAATCTGTTTCTCTGGATTCTTTTAACGAAATATCCAGTTTGTTTACAAAATCTTTTTTTTTGAATGTGCACTTTGTGCTTCCGAAATATTTGCGCCAATTGATGTTCCTGCTCGTAAAAATTATCCGTTGAGAAGCTGCAGCTCTTTGTTTTTAATTAATAAATATTTGTAAAATTTTACTATCCTTACGGCAAATTCAAATGCCTTTTGATAAAGAATGTTTCCATAAACTATTTTGGATTCCGCAACGGTTAATACTTTTTGCTTACTCATTGTTATTTCAATTCTTTTGAATGTAGAATTAAAGGTTTTTTAATTTTTATCTAAATATAATTTATGAACTTCATTCTGCACTCTGCATTCGCTTATAAGTTAATTCCGAGTTTTTGATACAATCACCCACGGAAATTCCACCTCTGTAATTTCCGCTAAGAAATATTCCGGGATTTTCTTTCTCAAATTTATCAAAATAATTTTCATGTTCTATGTAGCCGATATTGTATTGAGGAATTGCTTTTTCCCAAAATTTGTATTTCATAAAAATCGGTTCGCCTGTAATCCGCATTGTAGCGGAAAATTCTAATAGAACTTTATCAATTAATTTTGTTTCTTCAATATTGAATAAGTGAGGCGAACGTGCACCGCCGATAAAAAGCGTAAAAGCTGCGTTGTTATCGCTGCAGCGGTTAGGAAAAATAGTCGAACTCCAGATTGCTCCTAGATATGATTTTTTTTCTTTAGAAGGAATTAAATAGCCGAAACCGTCAAGCGGCTGTTTTACTTGTTCCTTTTTATAGCCTAGATATAAAACCATAACAGGCGGGTAATAAATTTCGTTTAAATGTTTCGAAATATTGTCATCAATTTTATTAAATATTTTTGAAGCAGTGTGAGCTGGTACTGTCGATAAAACATAATCCGAAATTAATTCTTTATTTTCACCGTTTTTTTCATAAGTAACTTTCCATTTCTTTTCTATGAATTCTGCATTCCCGTCTTTGGCGAGGCTCGCCTTTGGCGGCTGCACTCTGCACTCTACACTCTGCACTCTACACTCTACACTCTTTACTCTGCATTCATAAATAATATTGTTTTTTAGTCTTTCAGCAATGGCGTTAGGAAAAGACTGCATTCCGTTTATAAATGAAAACATCTTTGCACTTTGTTTTGATTCTTCATTTCGTGCTTTTCTTTCTTTTGCTCCTTTTATCATTCCTTTAATTAATCCGCCGTAAACTTCTTCGAGCCGGTAAAGTTTGGGAAATGCAGATTTTACACTTAGCTTGTCGGGATCGCCGGCAAAGACGCCGGAGACAAAGGGGTCAATTGCATAATCTAAAAACTCACGTCCCAATCTTCGTCTTACAAATTCCGATATACTTTGGTAATACCCGTCATTAGATTTTCCGATAAAAGGTTCGGCCAGCACGCGAAATTTTGCTTTTGTAGAAAACAATTTTGTTGTGATAAAAGCACCTGGGTTCATTGGCAGTGGATGAAGTAGGTTATTTTTAAGAATATAACGCTTATTTGCGTTTTCGTTTGCATAAATAAATTCGTTGGAAATGCCCACTTCATCAACAAGTTTTTTAATTAAAGGAGTAGTCTCAAGTCCACTATTTGGTCCGTAATCGATTAGGAAGCCATTCTCAAGAGAAGATTCCATTGAACCACCAGGGAATTTTTTAGCTTCTAGGACTGTGACATCGAAACCATTTTTATGCAGCCAATATGCTGTAGCCAGACCTGAAATACCCGCACCTAAGATTACTACTTTTTTATTCATAAGCTAACCACTAAAAAACTAAGAACAAGAAACAAAAAGTTTATAAAAATTCGTAACCATTTTTGTTTGTTGATTATAAATTATTTTAATCCTCTTCTTTCTAATAGTGCGTCGACTTTAGGTTCACGCCCTCTAAATTTTACATACTGAGTCATTACATCTTCGCTTCCGGCTTTTGCGAGTAAATCTCTGAATGCTTTTGCGATTTTTTGATCAAACAAACTTGTCTCTTTAAATGCCTGAAATGCATCTGCGTCCAAAACAGCGGCCCAAATGTAACTGTAATATCCAGCCGAATAACCGCCGACAATGTGTAAAAAGTTTGTAGACTGATAGCGCGATTCAATTTCCGGAATTAAACCGATTTTCGTTAAGGATTCTTTTTCGAATTCACTTACATCACGTTCAACAGTATCTGACAAAGTATGCCAATCCATATCGAGAAAAGATGCTGCAAGATATTCGACAGTCTCAAAACCTTGATTGAATAATCTGGATCTCTGGATTTTATCTATCAGTTCTTGTGGAATCGTTTTGCCGGTTTGATAATGCTTAGCATATATTTTTAATACTTCGGGTTCGAATGCCCAGTTTTCCATTATCTGTGAGGGCAGTTCGACAAAGTCTCTCGGAATATTTCTTGAGCCTGAATAAACAGTATTTGCAAATAAAGAATTAAGAGCATGTCCCAATTCATGGAACAGGGTATTAACTTCGTCAATGCTCATCAACGAAGGTTTATCCTTGGTCGGTTTTGAAAAGTTACCTACATTATAGACTAAAGGAGTAATGAAATTTCCGTCAATATTTGATTGGCTTCTTAACGAACTTGACCAAGCGCCCATTCTTTTACCGTCACGCGGGTAGTAATCCGCATAGAATATTCCTATATGTTTTCCATCAGCTTCAGTAACTTCAAATGCAGTTACATCGGGGTGGTATACTTGGATATCATTGCGTTCGATAAATTTTACACCATAAAGTTTTGATGCAACCTCAAACGCGCCGGCACGAACATTTTCCATTTTAAAATAAGGACGAAGCATATTTTCATCGAGGTCATATTTTTCTTTTTTAACTTTTTCGGCATAGTACCACCAGTCCCATGGCTGCAGCTTGAAATTTCCACCCTCGTTGTTGATAATTTTCTGCATGGCTTCAGCTTCTGCCTTAGCTCTTTTAACTGCTGGTTTCCATAAATCAAATAAAAATTTATAAACAGCATCTGGATTCTTTGCCATGTTTCTTTCAAGAACAAAATCAGCATGGGTTTTGTACCCAAGCAAATTAGCTCTCTTAACCCGTAAAGAAATAATTTTTGAAAGAATTTTTTTGTTATCGAATTCGTTATTGTTATTGCCGCGGTTTATGTATCCTTTAAATAATTTTTTCCTCAAATCTCTTTTTTGTGAATATTGTAGGAACGGAATCCAGCTTGGACGCTGAAGCGTAAATGCCCATTTACCTTCGTATCCTTTTGCTTTAGCAGTTTCTGCAGCAGATTTAATAACATTGTCGGGCAAACCAGCTAAATCTTCTTTTTTATCAATCAGCAATCCGATTTCGTTTGTTTCTTTCAGATTATTTTCGTTGAACTTTAGGGAGAGCATTGATAGTTCTTCGTTAATCTTTCTCAACGTTTCTTTATCTTGTTCGTTGAGCAAAGCACCGCTTCTTACAAATTCTCTGTAGTAATTATCGAGCAGAGTATTTTGTTCGGGAGTTAAATTAAGAGCAGAACGCTCATCATATATTTTTTTAATTTTCTCAAATAATTTAGGATTAAGATTGATATCATCATAATGTTTGGAAAGCATTGGTGTTATTGTTCTTGCAATTTTCTGAAGTTCATCGTTTGTATTTGCACCGTTGATTGCACTAAATACTCTGTTAACTTTTGTTAAAAATTTACCGCTTTTCTCAAGAGCTACAATAGTATTTTTGAATGACGGTGGTTCCGAATTGCTGATGATTAAGTCGACTTCGGCTTTATGTAATTTAATGCCTTCTTCGATTGCCGGCAGAAAATGCTCCGGTTTAATTTCATTAAACGGAGGCGTTTCAAAGGGGGTTTTCCATTCTTTAAAAAAAGGATTATTCATATTTTTTTCTTCTTGTTGAAAAGTGAATGAACAAAAAACTAATATTAATGCTGATAAATAAAATTTCGTTTTCATAGTTCCTCCGAAAATTATGGCTAACCAAAAAGTAATGTTTTATAGAAATAGCTCCTTCCGTAAGGAATACCTTCGGCAAAATTACACAGCTTGCACTGTGTATTTTATGGGGAATTGATACGAATTATTTTATTGTCCGTAGGACTCCTCTGGAGAATAATTACTTTTTAGTCAGCCTCTAATTGATGTTGTTTTTCACCAACTCGTAAAGTGCGTCAATAAATAAATTAGAATCATTCAAACCTTTCATTACCACGTAATTTTTTATGCCGGCTTTTTCCGCTACTTGTCTGTATTCGATATCAAGTTCATAGAGAGTTTCCACATGGTCGGACACAAAGCTGATTGGAATTATAAGCAAGTTTTTATTCCCTTCGGCAGCCAATTTTTCTATCATTTGATCGGTTGCCGGTTCAAGCCATTTTTGAGGTCCGACTTTACTTTGGAAACAAAGATGATACTCGTGTGAATAATTTCTTAGTTTCATAATGGCTTCCATTGTATCTTTGATTTGTCTGCTGTATGGGTCGCCTTTTTTTACAAGACTTACCGGGGTACCGTGTGCACTGAAAACAAGCTGTACATTGCTTTGCTCGGATACCGGGAATTGCTGTAAACCTTCATTTATTCTTTGGTTGACAGCTGAAAGATATTTTTCATTAAGGTAATATTCATTTATATAAATTAATTTTTTTACATCGCCTTTATATTTTCTTCTCCATTCGTTAAAGGAAGAACCTATTGTTGTAATAGAGTAATGCGGATATAACGGTACAAGTAAAATTTTTTCAAAATTACTTTGCTCAATCAGAGAAATTGTTTCTTCCGTGAGGGGTTTCCAGTATCTCATAGCGACAAAAACTTTTGCATCTATGTTATTTTCATTGAGTTTTGTTTCAAGCATTCTCCTTTGAATTTCCGTCCATTCATTTATAGGGGATTTCCCGCCAATCAGCTTATATTCTTCTGCAACTTTGGGTGCGCGCGATCTTGAAATTAATTTAGCAAAAAGTTTTTGTCCGACTGGAATTTTGAAAATGTCGGGGTCGCTGAAAAGATTAAAAAGAAATGGTTCAATTGCTTCGAGGGAGTCGGGTCCGCCGAGGTTCATTAATATAACGGCTGTTTGCATTTAGTGAAAATCCTTTTTGATAATAAATGTAATCACAAAATTATGAAATTTTATTGTTGTTTATCCCGCGTATAAATTCGGAATTTAACAGAAAGATTCCGGTTTTGTTTGAGGGTTTTATATGTTTTTTGCCGAGCGGATTTCTAAACCGTTCTAGAATATTTTGCTTTGTCTTCTTTCCTTTCGATATAGCCGTCAAAGCACATTGCAATGTTGCGTATTAGCAGCCTTCCCATTTCGGTTACAGTTAGTTTTCTGTTTTTAATTTCGACCAGTCCGTCAGCAATAAATTCTACCAGTTGATTCAGTCCTCGTTCAAAATATTTTTCAAATTCGATGTTAAATTTTTTGTCAATTGAATTAAAATCAATTTCAAAATCACACATTACGCGTGTAATGACATATCTTCTTAAAAGGTCGTCATCGGTCAAATAGTAACCTCTTTCGGTAGGGAGGACTTCGTTGTTTAGAGCATCAAAATATTCTTTTTCTTTTTTTACATTTTGAGCGTACACTCTTCCCAATTGGCTGATACTTGTAATTCCCATTGCATATAAATCTGTACCGGCATGTGTACTGTACCCTTGAAAATTTCTGTATAACTGTTTTTCTTTTAGAGCTATTGCGAGTTCGTCATTAGGTTTTGCAAAGTGATCCATGCCGATAAATACATATCCAGCAGATGTCAGTTTTTCGATTGTCATTTTAAGTATTTCAAGTTTTTCTTCTGGCTTCGGCAGGTCTTCAGGCTTAATTAAAGCCATGTGTTTTTTAAGCCAAGGAACGTGAGCGTAATTAAACACCGCTATTCTATCCGGGGAAATGTCAATTGTAGCTTCAACAGTTTTCGCAAATGACTCTACATTCTGGAAGGGGAGACCGTAAATTAAATCCAGATTAACGCTTTGAAATTTTAATTCTCTTACCCAGTCGACTACCTGCCGTGTCATATCTTCCGGCTGAATTCTATTTACAGCTTTTTGGACTTTTTCATTAAAATCCTGAACACCCATACTAATTCTGTTAAAACCTCCGGTGCGGAGAGCTTCAAGGTGTTCTTTAGTTAATCCGCGCGGATCAATTTCGCAGCCTTCTTCGGCATTTTCTTTGAAGCTGAAACTCTTATTAATGAATGAGATTAAGTCGGAAATTTCATCCGGATTTAAATACGTTGGTGTTCCGCCGCCCCAATGGAGTTGAATTACTTTACGTTCCGGGAGAATGTAAGTTCTGAGTAAATCGATTTCATTCTTCAAATATTTTATGTATTCCTGAATGCGTGAGCGGTTTCTTGTAATTATCATATTGCAGCCGCAGAAGTAACATAACGTATCGCAGTAGGGAATATGAAAGTAGAGAGATAAATCCGGCGGATTTTTTTCGTTATTGGTTTTTATGATTTCGTCGAGATAATTTTCGTGAGTAAATGATTCGTTAAACTGCGGTGCAGTCGGATAGCTTGTATAACGCGGTCCCGGCTTATCATATTTTTTAATCAAGTCTAAGTTAATACTTAACATTTTCGTACCTCCAAAGGGGATTGAATGAATGGATGAATGGTTGATTGTTTGATAGCTTTTCATTCAATCATTCAGCCATTCAGTATTTAACGAATTTATAATTTTGTTTTATTCGTGATACTTTTTACTTTCTTCTTTAACAACTTCTACCAAATACCTTGCATTCTCCGGCGGAACATCCGGTAAAATTCCGTGACCAAGATTAAAAATATGTCCTTCACCGCTTCCGTAGGATTCCATTACCTTCAATGCTTCTGTTTTTATTTTTTCTAAGCCGGCGTAAAGAACAGTAGGATCAAGGTTTCCTTGGAGGGCGGCTTTACTGCCGATTTTTTTCCTAACTTCTCCAATGTTTACCGTCCAATCAAGACTTATTACGTCAGCTCCTGCATCTGCCAATTTTGTAAAATTGCTGTTAATACCTTTTGCAAATACAATTACCGGTTCTTCTTTTCTCTTTAACGCTGAAATAACCTTTTCAATATATGGGAGGGAAAATTCGGCATAATCCGATGAAGAAAGAATCCCGCCCCACGTATCGAATATTTGAACTGCATCTACACCGGCTTCAATCTGAGAGCTTAAATAATTTGAAACTGCTTTGGCAATTTTATCCAGAAGTTTATGAGCGGTATCAGGCTTATTATAAATGAATTTTTTTATTTCAGAAAAGTTTTTATTTCCTCCTCCTTCAACCATATATGTCATTAATGTCCACGGTGAACCGCCGAAACCGATAAGCGGAACTTTCCCGTCCAGTTCTTTTTTTGTTAATGCAATTGCATCAAGAACATATTTTAGATCTTTCTCAGATTCAATTTCTTTTAAGTATTTTAGATCGCTCTCATTTCTTAAGGGATTGAGAAAAATTGGTCCGGTTCCTTCATTCATCAGCAGCTTCATTCCCATAGCTTCAGGCACAACAAGTATATCCGAGAAAATAATAGCGGCGTCAACGCCGATAATATCAACCGGTTGTATTGTTACTTCTGCAGCCAGTTCCGGTGTTTTACACATTGTAAGAAAATCTGCTTTCTCTCTCACTTTTCTATATTGCGGTAAATATCTACCCGCTTGGCGCATAATCCAAATTGGAGTTCTTTCAGTTTTTAGTCTTTTACATGCTCTAAGAAATAAATCATTTTTTAGTTTCTGCAAATTATCTCCTCGTGATTTTATATTTCCTGAAACAAGTAGTATTCAATAATCGCTTTTTCTAAATCTTCGAGTGCACTTTTCTTTGGAATAATGTTTACAATTATACCGCGCTCTTTTATTGCCGCTTCGGTTGTTGGTCCGATTGCCGTAACAAGAGTATTTTTAAAGTACGCTGCGGGATTAGACAGTTCTATCAGTTCCAAAAACGCATCAAAAGAAGAAGGACTTGTAAAAATAAAAACGTCCGGCTTTTTCTGCATTAATATATTAATAGTTCCGGCTAAATAGTTTTTGTCATTCACTTCAACATTATATACTGGAATCGCATCAACTGACGCACCTAATTCCGACAATCCTTCGCTCAAAGTGTTTTTTGCAATTGCCGAACAGGGAATTAAGACTTTTTTACCGAACAAATTTTCATTCCTGAAAAGATCAATTAATCCTTTAGCGGAAAAATTTACCGGAATTAAACTTACCGGTATGCCAAGATTTCTGCACACTTCCGCTGTTTTTCTCCCGACTGCGGCAGTTTTTATTTTGTTCAGATCGAGGCTGTACTTTTTTGACTGCTCATAAAATATTTCCGCAGCATTTGCTGATGTAAGTACCAAATAATCGTAAACAGAAAAATTTTTTATTGCTTCAATTAATTTTGTGTTATTATGAATCGGTACGATTTTAATTGTAGGGAAATAAATGACAGTAGCACCGGCACTTGTAAGTGTCTGCATCGATTTACTGTCATCTGCATCTTTAGTAATTAATACGGATTTATTGTGTAATAGTTTGTCCAAAGTAATTACCTGTTGTTATAAATTTCTTTAAGAATTTCATTTGCACCGGCATTGATAAGGGCATTAGCGGCGTCAATTCCCAACTGCTCAGGATTAGCTTTGCTGCCTCTCATTTTATTTCTAAACGAAACAATGCCGTCAATCGAACCGACAAAAGCTTCCAGATATAGACCGTTATTTTCTGTTTGTGCGTATGCACCAATTGGAACTTGGCAGCCGCCTTGGAGTGTTTTTAATAAAGCTCTTTCAGCAATAACTGCTGAGAAAGTATCTTCGTCATTTATTGAATGCAAAAATTCATCTGTATATCTGTTGAGAGATTTTATTTCAATGCCGAGAGCACCCTGCCCCACAGCAGGTAAAATCAAGTCAGCCGGTATCACAGAAGAGATATATTTCTGCAGTTTTAATCTTTCCACACCTGCGCGTGCAAGAATAATTGCATCCCAGTTGGATTCCTTAAATTTTTTTATCCTCGAAGGTACATTTCCTCTGAGTTCTTCGATTTTAAGATCGGGACGCAAATGCAATAGCTGTGATTTTCTTCTCAGTGAACCTGTTGCAACCACAGCATTTTCTTTGAGGTCAAAAATTGTCATTCCTTTTTTTCTTGCAATTAGAACATCTTCAACCGGATGCCGTTTTGTAACAGCAGCTAATTTTAATCCATCAGGTATTTCTGTCTGCAGATCTTTTAGGCTGTGTACAGCAATATCAATTGAACATCTTAAAAGCTCGTTTTCAAGTTCTTTTGTGAACAAGCCCTTATCGCCGATTTTTGAAAGGGCAGTATCGAGAATTTTATCGCCCTTTGTTTTTACAATTTTTATTTCAATCGTCAGTTTTTTGTTTTTTCTTTCTAATTCTTTTTTAACAAAATTTGCCTGCCAAAGAGCAAGTTCGCTTCCTCTGGAACCGATGATCAATTTTATTTTTTCCAATTAACTCTTTCCGTTTTGTATGTTATTGTTATTATCAAAATTATTCAGGTTAAACAATTCTTTTAAGATTGCCGAGCGGGTGGCAACTTCCTGAATGTTCGTACCGGTCTCGGCAAGTTCTCTCAATTTTATTGTAGGATTATGCAATAATCTTCCCATCATTCTTCTTGTCATATCTTCTAGTTTGATGAAATCTTCTTCGCATATTTTGTGTTTGATTTTGTTGAGTTCATCAATGCGGATTTCTTCAAAGAATTCTCTCAGCGATTTAATTGCCGGTACAATTTCGAGTGTATTATACCAGCTAAAAAAGTTAATTAATTCTTCCATGATTATTTTTTTTACTTGTGGAATTTCATTTTTTCTTTTCTGAATATTTTTATCGACAATGATTTTTAAAGAATCCATATCGTGATAAAAAACATTTTCGATCTTTTTTACTTCAGGATCGATATCACGCGGCACAGCAATATCCATTAAAACTACAGGTGTATTTTTT
Organism: Melioribacter roseus; assembly: GCA_020722085.1. Lineage (GTDB taxonomy): Bacteria > Bacteroidota > Ignavibacteria > Ignavibacteriales > Melioribacteraceae > Pyranulibacter. Next base: position 5,691 of record DYLN01000037.1, on the reverse strand, counting down.
CTCATCCTCATCATTTTTTGGATATCATCAAAATTAAGGATTAATCCTTCTGCACTTGTTGCACTTAATATTATATCGAAATTATGGATATGTTCTTTTAAGAATTGAAACGGAACGATTTCGCCGTGAACTTTTTCGGCGAGAGCTTCAGCTTTCGATAAAGTTCTGTTAGAAATAGCAAGTTTTCCCACACCTTTATCTTTAAGATTAGCAGCAGCTATTTCACCTGTTTCGCCGGCACCAATAACAAGAGCGGATTTTTTTTCAAGGCTTGAAAATATTTTTTCGATAACCTGAACTGCTGCATAGCTCACGGTAACCGCACCTTCACCAATGGCAGTTTCTTTGATTGCTCTTTTTCCTGCTTTAACGGCAAAATCAAAAATTCTACGCATGATAGTTCCGGCAAAGTTTAAATCCTCGGAGATTTCGAATGCTTCTTTAGTTTGTGCGAGAACTTGGCTGTCGCCGGTAATCATCGAATCAATTCCGGATGCAACGGAAAAAATGTGTCTTACAGCTCCGCATGAAAAAAATTTTTCGAAGTTGTCTGCCGTCAGTCCGTTAACTTTTTTAAAGTCCAGAAGAATTTTTATTAACTGATTATAATCGAGAAGATTTTTTTGAGGGAAGCCGAAAACTTCGGTTCTGTTGCAGGTAGATAAAACAAATCCCTCGGTAAAAAGATCGGACTTTAGTTTATTAATGAGATCAATAGTTTCGTTTTTGCTTAAATACAGTGCTTCCCTCAATTCAATAGGAGCTGTTCTGTGATTTATTGTAATTCCAAATATATTCATACTGACTTTACTTGCATCCTCTCAATAAAAAGAATGAAACGTACTTGATAAAAAAGTAGTTAACACAAGCGATACCATAGCAGCGACAAAACCTCCCAAAGAAAATATGATAACTTTTTTGCCGTACCAGTTGGTTAAAAACTTTGCAGAAATTCCTGCGCCGTAGATTATCCACACAAAAGCTGTGGAAACTAATTTCGGGTCGAAGTAACTGAAGTTTGGAAATGCCTGCGGGAGCCAGATTATTCCAATAGTAATTGCAATTGTCAGCAGCACAAATCCAATCACGGCAGATTTAAAACTGAGTTTTTCTAGAACTTCCAAACTTGGCAGTCTATTAAAAATTATTCCGAATTTATTTTCTTTTAGATTTCGGTAAAGCTGAATGAATAACAATCCGTAAACTGCGGATATTGTAATTCCGGAATAGCCAAGCAGGGCACTTATAACATGCAATCCCAGCAGCCTGTTTCTTAATACTTCTGGAACAATGTAATTATGTTCAATAAAAAAAGAGGAAACTGTTTGAAAGATAAGGGAAAATAAAATTATGAATGCGCCGGTTCCTCGAACATCGGTTAACAATTCTAAAACGAAATAAGAAAATCCAATTGCAAAAGCCAGCACGGAAAAAATTTCGAACTTGGTTGTTATTGGCGGATGGTCGAATTCTACGGTTCTCAGCAGCAAAAAAATTAAATGAATAAGAAGGGTTAGAAATAAAAAGAGTCTTTTGGAATTGTATAAAAACCTCTTTTCATTGAGGAAATCGTATCCGTAAACAATAAGAACGGTTAAATATAGAACCGGAAGTAAGATGTTCAAAATGTAGATTGATTCATTCATAATTTTAGTTTTTGTTTTACAGTTTATTTCTAATATTGTGCCAATCAAAAAAATACAAAACAAAGCTATTAAATATCCAAACGAATTTCATGGCTCAAAGAAGTGCGAAAATAGGCTGAAAACTTATGATTTATTTTATCGAAAGCGATTTTCGCTGTGGTGATATTTAAGCCGGATCAAATTGCTATTAATGATAGACGATGTATCTTATTTTCTTAGAAATGGGAGTAGGGTATTGTAATGCTCTTCTCATTTTTACCTTATTTTTTCGAGAGTTTCGTTAAGGTTACAGTATATCGTCTTCTACGATTAGTTCCTTTACATATTCATATTTCTTAATCAACCTGTTACAATCTAACTTTTTTTATGAACGTCAATTCCTATAAAAATATGTTTATCGGTATAAGGAGAATAATTCGTGCTTTCCATGTTGGGTTTTCCTTTCTTTTCTTTTTTGAGAACTCAATTTAATATTTATTTTAACGGCGTGGTTTTTCACCCGTCCGCCCCGAACAGTGATGCCGCTTAATTAACAACTGCCGATTATTTAGCAAACTGAACTTATCTTTCTTTGTAAGCGCAGTTTGCAGCAATGTTATTTAATAGATCTACCTTTAACAAGTTTGCCGGTACGGAACGACTACCATTAATATTATAAAAATGCCGAATGCGAAAACGCTGTTGCCTTGAGCAACTTGTTATATGCGTTTTTATATTTGTAACTATTTTTCATTTGTTAATTCATTTGCAATTAATTCTGCTTGTTTTAGCACTGTTTCTGTTGCTAACTTCTGCATATCCGGCGGATAACCAAATTGTCGTAATGTTCTTTTCACGATCACTTTTAATTTAGCTTTTACACTTTCTTTAATTGTCCAATCGATTGATGCGTTTTGCCTAACCCTATCAAATAAAACAATTGCCAGTTCGCGTAGTTTATCTTTTTGCATTAATTCCATTGCACTCTTGTTATTAGCGACTGCTGTATAAAAAGCGTATTCAAATTCTGATAAGCCCATTTCTTTCGGCTCTTTATCCATTTCTTGAATTTCTTTGCCAAGCTTGATTAGTTCTTCAATTACTTCCGCAGCAGTAAGGATTTTATTGTGATATTTTTTAATAGAATTTTCCAGCATTTCCATTAATGATTTACCTTGAACAAGATTTGTTTTTGTTCTCGATTTTATTTCATCATTTAATAATTTTCTTAGAACTTCCAGAGCTACGTTTTTATGTTCCATATTTTTTACTTCCAAAAGAAAATCCTCTGAAAGTATTGAAATATCAGGCTTCTTAATTCCGGCAGCATCGAACAAATCTATAACTTTATCGGTAACAAGGGCTTTATCTATTACTTGACGAATTGTTGTTTCAATTTCTTCATCTGTTTTTCCCGTTCCGGTTGTATCAAATTTTGCTAATCTTGCTTTAACAGCTTGGAAGAATGAAACTTCATCTTTCACATCCATTGCTTGTTCGTGCGGAATTGCAATTGCGAAAGCTCTTGATAATGCTGTTACTTCATCAATAAATCTTTTCTTTCCGTTTTCCAGACTTAAAATATGTTCTTCGGCTGCCAATATTATTTTTAATTTTGTTGTTGTATCGGCTGTAAAATATTCTTCATACAAAAGTCCTTTATCTTTTCCCAGATACGGAACAGAGGGATCTTTAATTAGATCTTCATAATCTTTTGAATAAGCTCTTGCCGGTTTTTCAAGAAACATCTGCGAAACAATTTCTAGTTTTTCAAGCATAATCTGCACGGCTTTTTCTTGTGCAATTGCCGGATCACCTTTACCGCCACTATCTGAATAAAATGATAGTGCTTTTTTCAAATCTGATGCAATGCCAAGATAGTCTACAATCAAACCACCGGGTTTATCTTTATAAACACGGTTTACTCTGGCGATAGCTTGCATCAAATTATGTCCGCGCATTGGTTTATCGATATATAGTGTATGAAGCGAAGGAACGTCAAATCCGGTAAGCCACATATCACGGACTATAACAAGTTTTAATTCATCATCGGGATTTTTCATCCTATCGGCTAAAATACGTCTCTGATCTTTTGTAGTATGATGTTTAGACAATTCAGGTCCATCTGCAGAGGAAGCAGTCATTACGACTTTAATTGTGCCTTTTTTCAAATCATCATTATGCCAATTGGGTCTTAGTTTTATTATTTCATTGTAAAGCTCAACTGCAATTCTGCGAGACATAGAAACTATCATTCCTTTCCCTTCAAAGACTTCTTGCCTTTGTTCAAAGTGGAAAACGACATCTGCGGCTATTTGTTTTATTCGGTCTTCACTCCCAACTAAAGCTTCCAACTGAGTCCATTTAGCTTTGGCTTGCTGCGTGGAAGTTAATTCATCTTTATCAAGTTCAGCATCCAATTCTGAAATTAGCTTTTTGCCTTCTTCACTTAAATTTATTTTTGCTAAGCGTCCTTCATAATAAATTCTTACAGTTGCACCGTCTTCAACAGCTTGAGCAATATCATAAACATCAACATAATTTCCGAAAACAGCCGGCGTATTCACATCCGTGCTTTCAATAGGTGTTCCGGTAAAACCAAGATAAGTAGCATTCGGTAAAGCATCACGCATATATTTTGCAAAACCGTAAACTGTTTTTTTACCGATTACATTACCGGCTTCATTTTTGTCATCAATTTGTTTTGCTTTGAATCCGTATTGAGTACGGTGTGCTTCATCTGCAATTACAATAATATTTTTTCTATCGGATAATTGTTCATAAACATTTCCGTCATCCGGCTGGAATTTTTGAATTGTAGAAAAAACTACACCGCCCGAAGATACTTTTAACAGTTCTTTTAAGTGATCTCGGTTTTTTGCTTGCACCGGGTCTTGCCGCAATAATTGTTTTGATGCAGCGAAAGTATCAAATAATTGGTCGTCCAAATCGTTGCGGTCGGTTATAACTAATATTGTTGGATTGTCTAAAGTCAATACTATTTTGCCGGTATAAAAAACCATTGATAAAGATTTACCGCTCCCTTGAGTATGCCAAACTACGCCAGCCTTTCGGCTGCCGTAACCCCCATCCTCAGCCCTTCCCCCAATGGATGAAGGGGGTTTTAGATTTTGTTTTATTTTATCTAATACTATTTCGGGATTAATTAATAACTCTTTGTTTCTAAATCTTAATACTCTGTTCCCAAGCGATGTTAAATATTTATCTCTGATTTCATCTTTTCTTTTTTGTTTTACATTATTGTGAACTTCACCATCAAATTCTATTATTAGATTTTCCGAATGACAATAAAAATCTACAATATAATTTCCAATCTGATGCTGTCTGCGAAATTTCAATCCGAAAAAATTCTTATTCCTCACTAATTCCCAAAATATTTCTTCAGCTTTAGTTTGATTTTTCCTCAACTTCTTAACTTGTTCAATCATTCCTGTAAATAAATAACCACCCTTATAATTAGTTTTCTTCATATCAAAACTTTCCTCCCTTTGGGAGGGACCGAGGGAGGGATGAAAGCCAACGGCTTTCATAGTACTTTCAACCGCTTTGTTTACTGCATAGTATTGATGATAAGCTGCAAGTTTTTTGGTTGTTTCGATAACAGTTAGATTAGTTTTAAGATCTTCCCGTTTTGTTTTTTCAAAAACAATGAAATGCCGGATTAAATCGAGCAGAGTTTTTTTATTCAGCATTCCATTTATAAGCGTTTCCAATTCACTTACAAGATGAGATGCTTCTTTTTTACCGTCCACAGATTTCCAACTCATAAAACGGCTGTAATCGGCAGAGATTGTTCCGGCTTTTGCTTCAAGTCCGTCTGAGATAACTACAAAACCATTATAAGTGAATAAGCCCGGAATGGCTTGCTTGTAAGTTTGTATTTGTTTGAATGCCGTCCTTATAGTTGCATTTTCATCTACAGCATTTTTTAATTCTATTACAACTAACGGAATTCCGTTTACAAAAAGAATTACATCTAGTCGTTTGTTAATGTTGTTTTCTACAATTGTAAATTGGTTGGCAACTATAAAGTCATTGTTATCTG
>DYLN01000036.1 GCA_020722085.1 Melioribacter roseus | reverse complement strand
AAAATTTCATAGCCATCGTTATAAGGCGCAGAATTATCATACTGAGAAACAATACCGGTTATATTTACCAGCCCCTTGGGTATAGGTTTATCAATATAATAAGGCGTATTTTTAACAATACGAAATTGAACAGTATCTACTCCGTCTGTAATGTGATAACTCCACCCTGATCTACCATTTAAGCTGAATGTGCTTGCCGTGTCGGTGAATGTAACATTCTTAACTGTTACAAGCATACTTTCATATTTTTCAAAACCGTTCCAGCCCTGGCTAAAATCTGCAAGCTTAATTTCAGCAGGGGTTATTGTATGACCGCTGGAAATAATTTGCACCGAACTTGTTGAATTGTAGCCAAGCTCGGTTAAGCCGTTATACGGACTAACTCTCACGTCAATAACAATAACAGAATCACCTACTTTAACTCCCCCTTGAGATGCAAAGAAATTGCCATAAATAGCAATACCGGTTTGGGAATCTTGAATAGTGCCGGGACCGGCGGTACCTGTGCCAAGTTCAATCGTAGATGTTACTATTCCTGTAACATTTACAGAAGGCGCCTGTGCCCATGTTGATAAGCCATCTGAATCATTTGTTTTTAGGTCCTGAAGTGGAGTTATTTGCTGCGAATAGACTTTTGTAAAAGAAATGAATAACAGTGTTGCAAAAAGTAAAAATGCTTTTGTGAGCATTTTGTTATTTGTAAATGCCGACATAACATGCCTCCAATATTGGTTAATTGAAAAAAACAGCTATTCAAGTTAAAACACTCAAATAGCCTTTCTATTAAAAATTTATTACTTACTGGTCAGCACCTAAGTTCGACTTCTGTCTTTTATTATACTCTCTCATTTTTGTTTTTAAAATAAAACATATTCTTCAAAAATGATATTAAAATTTTATTAACAAAAAAATTGAGACCTTTATTTCAGTTAAGTTCTTATTGACAAGTAATGAGTTCATCTGTAAGCATCAAATTTATTGTTCATAAAAAATGATTTTACTAAATTCTCAATTGAAAATGTCATTATTCTCAAAGCACAATGTTTCAACATAATTATTGGATCCCATCTAAAAAAACTGCGCATAAATCTGGCAGTGCAGTAAAAATTACAAACTGCATAATTCCAAAAAAATTTTCAAATAAAATGGAGTGCTAAATATCATGATAAAATATTACAAGTTTTTTATCATTGCAGTAGTTTTTCTTTCAGCATCAGCATTTGCTCAACAATATAAAATCAGAGGAGTTGTAAAAAGCGCGACATCAGGAGAAATTCTGCCCAGCGCAAATGTATACTTAAAAGGAACAAACATTGGTGCTGCGACGGACGAAAAAGGCATATACGAAATAACCGTCGAAAAAGGTCAGTACACAATTTTATGCAGCTATATTGGTTACGAAACAGTTACCGAGGAGATAAATCTTACTGGCAATCTTCAAATGGATTTTAGTCTGAAAGAGCATGAGTTCACCTTATCGGTAACTGTAATTTCCAACCGGGCAAGGGAAAGAGAAACACCTGTTGCTTTCAGTGATATCAATAAAGCCGATATGGAAACCCGGCTCGGCTCGCGCGATATCCCAATGGTATTAAATACAACACCGAGTGTTTATGCCACTCAACAAGGCGGCGGCGCAGGTGATTCAAGAATTGACATACGCGGCTACAAACAAAATAATATCGGGGTGATGTTAAACGGTGTCCCTATCAACGACATGAACAACGGATGGGTATACTGGTCGAATTGGGACGGTATCGGTGACGCAACTTCATCCGTGCAGGTTCAGCGCGGTTTAAGTGCTGTTAATCTTGCCGTACCTTCCATAGGCGGTACTATGAATATTATTACTGACCCGACTCAATTAAAATTCGGAGTAAAATATAAACAAGAATTTGGTGCGGGTGATTTTCTGAAATCGACTGTCTCGGCTAATTCAGGTTTAATAGACGGCAAATTTGCCTTCAGCGGTTCTGTGGTTCGAAAAACCGGTACCGGAGTTATTGATAAAACATGGACAGATGCATGGGCTTATTATTTTGGTGCAAGCTATAATATCAACGACAAAAATCGTCTCGAAATTTATGCAATCGGGGCACCACAGCGACACGGGCAAAATTCTTATAAGCAAAATATTGCAGCTTACGACAGCAACTTCGCAAAAAGTATCTCAAGTTTTGATACAAGAGCAATCAAAAAGTTTCCGCAGTCTCCTTCCGGCAGATATTATAACGAGAACTGGAATAATGTTAATCCTTCTTATACCGGCAAGCAGTTCTGGAATGGAACAACACATGATAGATTTGATCCAAACTACATAAATGAAAGAGAGAATTATTACAACAAACCGCTTGTAAACTTAAACTGGTATTCGCGGTTATCCAACAAATTAAGTTTATATTCAACACTGTATTACTCGGGCGGAAACGGCGGCGGAAGTTCTACCTACGGTACAATGAGGTGGATAAATCCTCCCGGTGCCGACTCTACTCAAAAAGTCCCTTCAAGAATTGTAGACTGGAACGCTACTATTGTAAAAAATCAATCATCCCGCTTTGGCTCTTTGGGTATCCTCGTAAATGCAGTAAATAATCAATGGACTGTTGGCGCTTTATCAAAAGGCTATTATAAATTCTCAGATGTGTTCACAACTTCATTCGGCATAGATTGGCGATTGGCACAAATCGACCACTTTGAAGAAGTCAGAGATTTATTAGGCGGCGAATATTACAATTATTCAGGTAATGCTTTTGACACCACATTAGCCCAGCGGCAAAAAAAACTTGGCGACAAGCTCGGTTACTGGGAAACAAACGATATCAACTGGTTCGGTGCTTATGTTGAAGGCGAATATAACAAAGATCTTCTCACTGCTTACGGTATGTATGGATGGACAATTGTCAATTATGAATACACAAATAATTTCTTGAGACAGCGCCCAGGCTCAAAAGATCCGCTGAAAGTTGAGGCAAAAAACATTACCGGATTTCAATTAAAAGGCGGGGCAAGTTATCGTTTAACAATTGATTACGACGTGTTTGCTAATGCCGGCTATGTTTCCAAAGTACCTATTTACAACGATGTGATTGATTATAACACAAACAGCGTTGCTAAAAATCTTAAGAACGAAGAGTTCATCTCGTTTGAAGCGGGAATAAATTCAAGTTTCTTCGAAAGAAAATTGACATTAAAAGTTGACTATTATTACACAACATGGAAAAACCAGGCAAAAACAATCGGGGTTCAAAATCAGGACGGTTCTTCAGGAGTAATATTTTTAACTGGAATGAATTCCTTGCATACAGGTCTTGAGTTTGAAACCGCATTTCAGCCTACTCCTTTATACAGACTTGACGGTGCACTTTCTATCGGTTACTGGAAATACACAAGCGACCCCAGCGGTGTTTATCAAGATTATGCAAACGGTTCCGGTGAAGAAACTTATAATTTCTATGTAAACGGCTTAATGGTTGGTGATGCACCTCAGACTCAATTAGCTTTGCAGGGTTCGGTATATCCTGTAAAAGGAATGCAGGCCCGCGTTGTTTTCAGATACAACGCAAATTATTATGCTGATTGGGATCCGTTCTCAAGAACAGTTCCAAATGACAGAGGTCAGGTATGGAAAACACCAGCATACACAATTTGGGATTTGCATTTTAATTATCGACTCCCCATCGACATATATGGTGTTAATCTAAGCTTGTTTGCACATGTATTTAATTTATTTAACACTGTTTATATTCAGGATGCTACCGACAACAGCCGTTTCAATTCATATAATCCGGCAGGCAGTCAAACGCATTCGGCGTCCGACGCAGAGGTGTATTTAGGAATGCCGCGCATATTTAATGTAGGCATTACTTTTTCATACTGAATAAGCTGTATGTAAACCCCTGGAGTTAGTAGGGGCTGGATCTTCCAGCCCTCTAAAAAAATATGAAATCTTTCACTACAAATTTTTTAATTTTTAATTCCAAATTTATAATTGCGAGATTATTACTTTTATTTCTTCCGGGAGAAGTGAATAAAGTCCCGGATATGTTTCAACAAGCCGCATAATGTCCGCAAGATCCTTTTGCCTTTTGCTTTTACGTCTTTCGTTATCGAGATAAGCCCATATTTTCCCCTGAAGAACATTTTCCAAAGCCGCAACTTTTAATTTATAACCAAACACGTTTTTCTCAATTGCTTTGGGAATAAAATTCTGATAACGTTCATCTGTCTGAATTTGAATTCTCAAATCCGATTTCGGGTGTTTTAAGTTAATGCTGTGAGGAAATTTCTCCACAATGAAAAACCTTTCAGCCTCTTTAAGCAAAGTATCAGTCCCGCTGAGCGTAATTACTAAGTCCAAATCAAGACTTGCCACCGGCTCGGCATAAGCATTTACAGCAAGTCCGCCAATAACGCAGTAATCTACTTTCAGCCTTTCGAGCATATCAAGCAAGCGTTGAATAACGTCAACACTCCCGTTGGCAAGATTATTTATAAATTTTTTGCCTGTCATTTTTCATTTGCAGTGATGCAATTAAAAATTACAAAATTATTTCGGGTAATCAAATTTCAGCTGGCTGTATTATTCGGCTTTTAAAGAAGCATTTTCATCAATTACAATTTTTTTATGAAACGGGAACGAATGGTTGCCGTTTTTATTAGCACAAATAATCTTTAAAATGTGTTCACCTTTTCTCAAATTTGAAATTGAAATAGTAAGACCGCCGGATTCTTCGTCAAAATCAAAAGGGATTTCCCGATTATCTAATTGAACTTGAATTGATTTGGGATCTATTCCCGATTTATCTGTCAACAAAAAGGATAATTCTGTTCCCGGATTAACAATAACAGAATCATTTACAGAGCTCTCAATCTGTGGAATTCCCGCTCTGAAGTACTTACCTATTCCTCTAAAAATTCCCCACGCTTGAATCCTGTTAAATACTTCGTCGTTCAATCTCAGGTTTTCAAATCTACTGGTAAAAAAAGAACATTCAACGAGAACAGCGGGAATTTTTGTTTTTCTTAAAACAGAAAAGCCAGCGCCCGGATAAATCATATAATCCGAATAAGTTCCGTCAAACGAACCGAGTCCGCTTGCATTTCTCATTACATAGCTTAAATCTCTTTCAATATATTTAGCAATGTCGTGATTACACGGTTCATATTCATAATCGTTTTCCGTTGCATGGTAATAAGTCGAAGTGTAGTTTGTCCAGTTGTCCTCATTTTTCCCCGGTGCGTTATGGTGAATACTGATAAAAATATCCGCGCCGCTGTTATTTGCTAAAACCGACCGGTAAGCAAGATCGACAGTTTCATCCGTTTCCCTGCTCATTGTAACTATCACTCCCGCTTGAATTAAATATTGTTTTAGGTAGAGTGCAACACGAAGATTTACATCGGCTTCCACTATTTTACCGTCTCTGCTTTTCCCATTTCTGTCTTCGCCTCCGTGTCCTGGATCAATAAATATTCTTCTGCCTTTCAAAAACTGAGAGTAATATTGAATTGTTGAATCTCTGCGGGACACAATTTCCCAGTCCGGCGGAAATTCATAAACGGGAACATTATAAATTATTTTTGTACATGCCCCGAAAAGGGAAGCCAAAAAAATTATTACCGTAAGTTTGATGTAAAATTTTTTACACATTGATTATCCTTTATCGCAAATTGACATTTTGTACAATGAGATAAATTTTGTTGAAAATCCCCGTGATTCATTTTATTAATCATGCTACCTAATTTTTCTCCAAAATTAACTAAATCACTTCTTGTAATTTGTTTCACAACTTCTTCATCCGGCTTGCGAATAAATACAAGTCTCAGCTCAAAATTATTTATACCGGAATAATATTTTGATAAAACATAAGCATAAAAAGTAAGCTGGGTAAAATATGCTTCTGCTTTTTCTTTAATCGATATTTCATTTACGCGGTCAGTCTTGTAATCAACAATAATCAGCTTACTTTTTTCAATCACCAATTTATCAATAATGCCGTAAAGATAGTTCTCATTTTCTTCGGTGTAAATTTCAAATTCATTTTGATAATTACTATAACTTTTCAACAAATGATACGTTTCCGAGCTGTAAAATTTTAACAGGTCATCTTTTATTTCACCGGTAATTTTTATTGTTTCCTCCGGCTTATCATCTAAGGTTTCCTCTTGCTGTAAAAGGAAATCTGTTTCTTCCTGAATTTTTTCGGCGGGAGTTTCCTTTTCCAAAATTTTATGAATTACCCTTCCCTTTAAATCAGCAAAGTTAATTGTCTCTTCATCTTCGGGATACTTAAAATCATAATTGTCGATGTACTTTTTCATTCTTTTTAAAATAACTGCGTAACCAAGCTCATAAGTTAATTGATATTTGACCGGACATTGTGAAAAGATAGAAACCTTTGTGGCAGATATTATTTCTTTTTTAGGGAAGTCTTCTTTGTTCTCTATCAATAGTTTCTTCTTTTGAACTTGAGAAAATTTTTCTTCGTCCTTTAAGTTCCGAAAATCTTCTTTCAACTGTTTGGTTACGGGAATATTCAGCGTGATTTCTTTTTCATCTGTTATGTAACTTTCACCGGATAAAACCATAAACTTTAATTTGGAAACAAAAGTCAGCACTTCTTTATTAAAATCAATATTTAATGCCGAAGCAATCAGGTCAATAAACGAATCTTTATTGAAATTTCCTTTTTTCGATTTTGCTGTTATAAAAAGATAATTCGCAGCGCGGGTTGCCGCTACGTAAAGAACTCTTTTGGATTCGGCTAAATTTTTCTTTGCCGCTGCATATTCATAAACACCGTTTATCGGTGCGGAATAGTAACCGGAAAAATAATCTTCATTAACCGGAACTTTGGTCAACAGACCAAAATTTTTATCTATAACAACGGAACCGGTTTTAATATTTGAATTGCGGACAACTTGATTGCATCCATACAGAAAGACTGCTTTAAACTCAAGTCCTTTTGACTGGTGAATGGTCATTAATTTTACCGTATTATTGCCGGTAATAACCTGAGCCTGTCCCTCATCTTCATAAGCTTTAATCGAATCGCTGAGATAAGCAACAAAATCGTAAAGAGTTTTGAAGTCACCCCCGGCAAAATTACGCGAGATAGAGAGAAGCTTTTCTAGATTTGCCAGTTCCTGAATTGCATTTTGCTTCGATGCTATTACGGAAATATAACCGGTTTCATTAATTAATAATCTAAGGAAGGAACCAATATCTTTCTGGCGGACAAGTTTTTTATATCTGTTAATACTAGATAAGATTTTTTCTGCGGATTTATTGTTCTTGCAGTATCCAATAAACTTTTTAAAATAAGTTGCTCCTCTTTCCAAAGAGATAAGAAAAATTTCTCTGTCGGAAAGATTGCAAAAAGGAGAACGCAAAATTCCCACAAGAGCTGCATCGTTATCTTCGTTTAACAAAAATGAGAGGTAATTGTAAATATCATAAATAACCTGTCTCTGAAAAAAGCCTTTCCCGCCAATTATCAAATAAGGAATTTTGTATCTGATAAATGACTGTTCAAGCTCGAAAAACTGATCGCGCTTTCTGCAAAGTAAAACAATATCGCCGTAATTTAATTTGTATTCCCCATCAGGATTTACAAGCTGGAGTATTTTTTTCGCAGCGATGTCATTCTCTGCATCGGCTTCACTTTCTTCATCAGTAATTAAAAATTCTACTCCTCCCTTTTCGCCCTCTGTCTTTGCACAGATAAGTTCCTCATATTTCACTTCATTGAAGGATGGGTCGGGATTTGCAAACAGTCTGCCAAAAAGCAAATTAACAAAAGCTGCGATTTCGGGATTCATCCGGAAGCTGTGAGGCAAAGTAAGAACAGATTCCGAAGAAGCTGCATTTTCAATTTCTTTTTTTGTTCTGTCAAAAATCTCAAGTTCGGCATCGCGGAACATGTAAATGCTCTGTTTCTCATCGCCGACTACAAATAAATTATTAATCTTGAGGTATTCCAGGATAGGCATAAAAATTTCATATTGAATTTCATTGGTATCTTGATATTCATCAACCATTATATATTTATATTTTTTCGATAAATAATTTCTTACTTCATCCCTCATCAATATACGCTGCGTTAAAATCAAAATATCCTCAAAATCGAGATAGCCTCTTTGTTTTTTCTTTGAGGTAAACGCATCAAGCACAATGTGATAAAATTCGAGGATCTTCTTTCCGAAGCGTGCCAATTCTTTTTCGGCAAGATTTGAATTCTCGTCCAGCTCTATTCCGGAAGAGTCGTCAAAAAACTTTTCAATAAGTTCGACATCAGCCGCTAAAGCTTCCCGCAGTTTTGAAGTAAGGTAACCCCTCGATAAAATCTTTCTTGGAGAACCGCTTTTAGTAAGAATTACATCGCCAAGTTTGCCTACATAGCTAAACTTTAGCTGAAAATTATTTTCGCTTTTTATTCCCGATAATATCTTTTTTGCGGAAGCGGCTATTTCATTTTTGTCATCGTTTCCCAGTACATGTTCATTAATTTTGATTATAGATTTTACCGCATCACAAAGACGGTTTTCGAAAAAATCCTTTAAATATTTTTGAAATAATTCATGATATTTTTGGGATGTTTCTTCTTGAGTGCATGTGAACAATTTTTTTTCGATTACAGAAACATTTTTTCTTTTCTGAATAAGTTTCTTTGTTTGCTGAACCAAATTTTCTTTCGAGCCGAGTATTCTTATAAGGTATTTAATATCATCGGCAGTTTTCTCATCGGTAAGTTTTTTATTAACCTCATCATCAATCAGCAGATTTAACAGGTCGTTTGTTTCTGTTTCGTCTATCGAAGTAAAGTTGGCATCAATGCCTGCTTCAGGCGCAAATTCCCTCAATGCATTTATGCAAAAAGAATGGATTGTAGAAATGTTTGCCGAGACAAACTGCCTTTTAAGATTCTCTAATTTTCGCCTCTCACCAATACCGGAAGCACTCTCCAGCCGTTCGTTAATTTCTTCGGAAATTTTTTTGTAAAGCTCCGCTGCTGCTTTCTCTGTAAAAGTAATAGCAACAATATTATCTATATCAATATTTTCTTTAACAGCGATTTCAACAAAGCGCCGGGAAAGAACAAACGTTTTTCCCGAACCTGCATTTGCAGTCAACGAAATATGTTTTTCGTAACCAAGTGCTTTCTTCTGATATGGAGTTATTATACGTTTCATACTGTCTGCTTAAGCGGAATTTTTATCAGAAATGTTGTTCCTCCGGCAGAAGTACTTTCAAGTGAAATTGCACCATTAAGTCCATCGACAAATCTTTTGGCAAGCGTAAGACCTATTCCCATACCTTTTTCTTTTGTCGTGAAATTATTCTCGAAGATTTTATTTCTATTTTCTTCAGGTATTCCGCTTCCGTTATCCTTAACTCTTATTTCACATTCATTATCATTTGAGGTAATATGTACATCTACCAAAGTTGAATTTGCCTGGATCGAATTACGAATTAAATTAATTAATGTTCGTTTCAATTGATCGAAATCGGCTGCTATCATTAAATGCCGGGCTGACGTATGTAAAGTGACTTTTGCTTTCTCGTCGGAAAATAAATTTACAGCCTCGCCGGCTGCTTTAACTACATCTACGTTCTCAACTTTTAAGTTTGGCATTCGTGCAAAGTTAGAGAATTCCGAAGCAATGTTTCTCAGAGTCTCAATTTGACTAATAATTGTAGCAGTTACCTTATCAAAAACTTCCTCGAGTTTTGGTGATTTATCTCTAAAGGCAGTTATCAACTGCTGTATCGAAAGCTTCATTGGGGTCAAAGGATTTTTTATTTCATGTGCTACTTGTTTTGCCATTTCTCTCCATGCATTCTCACGCTCAAGTCTGGCAAGTTGGATTTGATTTATTCTGAGGTCATTTACCATTTGATTAAAGCCTTCTACAAGATCTTTGATTTCTCCACGATGTGTCTCTTTTACTTCAACATTCAAATCGCCGGAGGCTACTGACTTGGTAGCACTTGTTAATTTTCTTACCGGAGCAGAAATCTGGTTTGCAAGAATAGTACTTATAATAAAAATTATCATCACTGCAAGAGAATAACTGCCGAACATTACAACATCTATTTCCACATCCGATAAAGGAATCAGCAAAGTGTTGAAAAGATCATTTATTTCGAGCACAAAATCCTTGCCGGCAATCTGAGCTTTGTAAAAAAGAGAATGATAACTGTAATTTTCTATTTTATTCGATGCTAAATACTCTTTAATTCCTTCGATTTGTAAAGTAGAAAAGGCGGTGGGATTTAAATATCTGCCGAACAAGCCAATATTATAAAAATTTTCTTCGGTGCTAAAAACCAGATTTTCGCCTTTATATACACTGAAATTTATTCCAAGATCGTCTTTTGCCTTCTGCAGAATTGTATATTCGTTTAAGTCGGTATTGAGTAAATACTTATTAAGATATTTTTCAACAAGTTGGGAACGCTCGTCGAGCTTGTTCATTATTAATTCTGAATTTTTTTTCTCAGTAAGATTTCTAAAATAAACAGCCATAAAAATCATCGGTAAAATAGAAATGACCAAAAATGCGGATACAAGTCTTATCCGGAAACTGAATAAAATTTTTATTGTTGTTTTGTATCGTGCCAGCGAAAAAATTATTAAAAGTGCGGCAATAATTATCGCATGGAAAAAGAACACCTTAAAAAAATCGAAAAGGTTCGAAGAAAAATTTCTTTCTCCTAGAGCAACAGCAATAATTCTTTCAACACCGTTTCTGTTGTCTCTTAGATTATAAACCAGATTTTTTTCGCCGTTGATTGTTGTGCTGAGCCATGCTTCATTAAAATTGTTAAACTGTGCATTCAAAATTGATCTTTTTTCTTTGTTGTTTAGAGTAATATCTCCGAATGAATAAACCAGCACATCCCTCTGGAAAATAAAAATCTTTAATTTATTTACATCAATTGCCGAGCTTAAACCGACGCGTGAGAATTCTAGAAACTTCGGTATCTCGTTCGATGCAACAAAATCGGGGTTAAAATTCACCTTTATCATTAAATAGCCGAGAATCTGCTCCCCGGCAAAAATTGAAGTTATTCCTTTATAAATAATGTCATTGTTGTAAATACTTTTTTCCTTAAAGATAACCGGCTTAGCTGTCATATAAAATTTTTGAAGCACTTCATCATGTTTTTGGTTATTATTTAAAGAAAAGCCGTTAATGTACCTTCCATTCTCATCGTAAAAATCTATATCACAGGGAATACCTTCGCGGTAAAGCATGCTTTCCGACCAAATAATAAATCCCTCAGCAGAAAGATTCGAATTCTGTGAAAGTTTTTTCCCCAGTTCGTAATTCGATGGAGCTGCGGCAAGAGTTTGATAAAGCATAAAATTCAGAAAGTTTTCGTTCCTTCTCGTTACATCCTGTGCAGCAACTTTTAACGATTCCCTTTCTAGTTCGGAATTATAATGGTTCAGCAGTGATACGGTAACAATTGATGCCGCAAGGGCATAAAAAAGATAATGTATTACCATACTTAAATTTTTTTTAATAAATATATAGGCGAGAACAAAAATTATAGTTAGGAAAGTAATTCTTACAAACGGTGTACCCTGCGGCTGTATTTGAAGTTCATCGTAAAGCCATCCGCCTAGCTGAAAAAATAAAAACGTCCATATCCATACCCCCCGCCAAAGCGGGACAAGCTCTTCCCTAAGGTAGGCAGACTCGTCCTGCGAGAAAGGAACTTTCAGATTTAAATGCAAAGCTGCAACAACCAGTTTACCAAATCTTGGAATTTTATCCGCGGGATTTAAATCACGAAAAGGAAAGTTTACTATTGAAAAAATTAACAAAGAAGTTGAAAAACAAATAACAATAAATCCAAGTATCAGCAGATTTATCTGCATAAATGCGGTCGGCAGATCAGGAAATAAAGTATACTCCTTAAAATACCTCAAGGTGGAATCAAAAATTATGCTTCTTATTGAAGCACCTAAACCCCGGAGGGACAAAAGAATCAATGCACACGATAAAATAGTTACAAATGCAAATTTCAAAAAGGATTTTTCTTTTTCAGTATTCCTTCCGTAAAAATGAACTATAAGCTTAAAGAATTCCAATACAATCAGGAGTAAAAGAAAAAGCGTAATGAATAATTCGAGCGGCGACTTAACAATTCCTCCACCGAATACCGAAGAAAAGTAGGAGGGGTTAGTCAATGCTCCCGTTACTAAAGAAGAAGGCACTTCAAGAAAATAAAAAAGAAGCCTAAGAATTATAATGTAGGCACTTAAAATCAACAGCCTGAACAGACGTTTTTCTCTGCCCAGTTTTAAGTAAAGAAAAATAAGAATTATAATAAGTATTACCGACGCTGTAATTTTTTGGATATTTGTAATAGTAGTCTTAATACTTTGTAATTCCGAATCCCTCGATGGTTTTTCGATTGTAACTATGCCGATTTTATTGTTAAAGTTATTCAACAGATCGAATGAATATTCTCTTCCATCATTTGATCTTTGTGCATAAGGGTCAAAAGAAATTCTTGCCAGAGTGGAAATCTCATCGGTTATTTCGCTCTGTATGCTTAACTGCCTATAATAATTACCAGCAAAGTAGTAATGTTTTTCAACCGGCAAAGCCGTGTAAATAAAATACCTTTTTGTTTTCGTAGTGATGGAATCTGCAACAGCGAGATAAGAAATTAAAGGAAATGAATGAAAATAGATCTCATTTAAATTATAGTTCGAATTAATAACCGTAGCAGTTCTTGAGTTTTTTGTCCACGCAATAAGATTCAGCGAATCATCTAATAATTCAATAGAATACAAGTCATACTTTTCAGACGAGAGTACATTGAAAATTAGTGGTAAACCGAGGGAGTCTTCCGGCAGCAAGTTTCTAATTTCATCTTTCAAAGTATTTTTCACTGCAAGAAGTTCATTTTCCTTTTCTCTAAATTTTTCTCTTACACTTGTTTCAAGTTGATCTATTTTCTCGCGCAGATTTTCATTCCAATTATCGGCTACATTATTAATAATAATTGGAGATAAAATTCCCGCAGCAAAGATGAGGAGCACCAAGACTGCAATGAGATAAAAAACCTTAAACTTTTTAAGAAAATCAGTCATCTATTCTAATTGATTGTAATCTGAGTTATACGCCAATCGTTATTTATATTCTTTAAGGAAATAAAAATTAATGAGGTGCCGGAAATGCCTTTATTTCTGTAACGGAGTATTCCGGAAGCAAAAGGAGTTGAATTATCCGCTATTATGTTCTCCAGTTTGAAATTGATAGGTTGATATATTACAAAAAAGTCTTTCAAAACATAGTAGGACTGATTTGAACTGTAGTAACCGTTAGTACCGTTAAACAAGCTGATATAAGTTTTATTATTAAAGTGGTTGGAGAATTCATCGATATTTCCAGATTGAATTCCTTCTTCAATCTTAGTAAATAACTCACGAACACGCGATATTTGATTTTCTTGTGAATAGGAAATTGAGTTGAACAAAAAAGCTGCAAATAAAAATCCCGCCCATATGATTTTTGAGTAGTTCTTGTTTAGTCTAAAATCCATATGATTATTTCAAATTTTACCCGAACAAATTAATAAATAGAAACAAAAAAGCATACCGCACAGGGTATGCTTTTCTATCAATTTCTTCAGCATTGTCATCAACGATATCTAAGTACTTCTTTGGGTACATCCTTTCTTACCGAAGGAGTTTCGGCTCTCTTCAATTCCTTATTTCCTTCGACAAGCTGATAAGCCCAATCGAAAACAACCCGCTGGGGAGTAATTTCTTTAATTCTTACTTTAGCATAATGATTATCCCATGTCCATACAACATAAGTGTGATTTAGTTTTGCTTCTACATATTTTATATTTTCACCTTCATTCAAAGGGACCCATCCGGAAGTTGGTGCGTAACTTATATCATAAATATCCTGTGTTTGTCCCATATCCTGAATATCAGTATCGTCCCAGACATCGAGGTAATATATCCCGTTGTAATTTTCAAAAAAGAAATCGGCGTCGTTTCCGTCATAAGGCACAACCTGATAATTACTAAAATCGTAACCGGCTATATCCGGATACTGCAGATAATCAAAAATTGCCTGATTAAAACCTTCAGGTCTCGGCGTATCGTAAACAACATCGTAACTTAATTCACTCTCGTTACCGTTGTAGTCGTAAGCGGTAACCGCATAATAATAAGTCGTACCGTTTTGTGCACCGTTGTCAACAAAATACGTATTGGTAGTATTGCCAATTAGGATATACTTACCATTGTAACTGTAACTATAATATACATTATATCCGGCAACGTCTCTATCGGGACTTGGGTCCCAATAAATATCTACCCTATTATCGCCTGTAATTGTTTTAATATTTGTCGGCGGCAGCGGCGCAGTTGTGTCATAATGATCAGTTACATTATTGCATGCCGTTAAAAGAAAAAATGCAACGCCGGAAACAACTAAACTCAACATTAACTTTTTCATAGTCACCTCGGGCTTATTGAAGTAAAAATGAATAGTCAATCGGAATGCCAAAGATTTTTTCGCAGGATGGACAATCGAATGTAAAATAACTAAAAAAACACAATTCAAAAATACAAAATGATGAAGCAGCAAATATCTATTATGAAGGATGTACATAACAGCAATTTAGTGTGTTCAATTTTTGATACACACTAAATATTGAGATTAATAAACTTGTCTTCATAAAACATTTTATTTTTGCTGATAACAGCAATTGATTTTCCGGTTAATAGTCTTTTATCGAAAGGAGAGTTTTTAGATTTCGATTTAAATTTAGAAATATCTGCTGTCCACACAATATCCGGATCAATAATTGTCAGATTAGCCGGCTGCCCTTCGGAAAAAATTGGCACCGGCAGATTCAAAATTTTTCTTGGATTAATTGAAAGCTTCATAACAAGTTCTTCGATTGTCAGATGTTTTTTGTGAACCAATTCCGTCAATGCCAAACCGAGCTGTGTTTCCAAACCAACGATCCCATTCGGAGCATAAATAAATTCCATTTCTTTTTCTTCAATTGAGTGCGGTGCATGGTCGCTTGCAATGCAGTCTATTGTTCCATCCTTCAGGCCCTCAATTACAGCATTTACATCTTCTCTTGTTCTCAGCGGCGGATTCATTTTGAAATTAGTATCAAAAGTTTTTATTGAATCATCAGTAAGCGTAAAATGATGCGGTGTAACCTCTGCCGTTATTTTTATTCCTTTTTTCTTTGCCTGTCTCACAAGTTCAACTGCCTTTTTACTGCTGATATGAGCGATGTGAATTTTAGATCCGGTAAACTCAGCCATCATAATGTCGCGCATTACAATTAAATCTTCTGCTAATGCTGGGATAGGCGGCATACCGAGAAGTGTTGAATTAATGCCTTCATTCATAACACCATTGGCTAACGATTCATCTTCGCAATGTTCGATGATAGGAACGTTAAACATTCCCGCATATTCCATTGCATGCCTTAAAATCGCAGCAGTTTTTATCGAAACACCGTCATCTGAAAAGCCAACTACGCCAGCTTCAAATAATTCATACATTGGTGAAAGTGCTTCACCTTTCCGTTTCAAAGTTGCTGCTCCAATCGGATAAACTTCAACGAGATGATTTTGCGACTGCTCTTTAATAAACCGGACAACCTCCGCTGAATCGATTGCCGGCTCAGTATTAGGCATACATGCTATTCCCGTAAAACCGCCTGCGGCGGCTGCATCTGAACCTGTAACAACAGTCTCCTCGTCTTCTCTTCCGGGTTCGCGTAAATGAACGTGCATATCGAATAAGCCGGGCACACAATATTTATCTTCGAAATTGTGCACAGCAGCATCTTTAACTTCACTCTCCTTTAATGAACCGATTTTTGTTATGATTCCATTCTCAATTAACAAATCACATTTTCGGTTCAGGTTTTGTTCCGGATTTAATAAGTGAACATTTTTAAGAACAATTTTCATATTCCACCTTTTTTAATGCATTGTGCCTAATAAATAAAGAACCGCCATTCTTACTGCTACTCCGTTCGTTACCTGGTCAAGAATTATTTGATAAGGACCGTCTGCAACTTCAGAGGAAAGTTCAACACCTCTGTTAATCGGACCGGGATGAAGTATCAAAATATCTTTATTATACTTTTCCAATCTTTCAGCGGTGATACCAAAATATCTATGATATTCTCTTAAAGATGGTATCCTTTCACCTGCATTTCTTTCCAGTTGAATTCTCAGAACATTAAGCACATTATTTTTTGAAATTGCTTCATTGATATTTTGATAAACTTTTATGCCGAGCGACTGAATTCCATAAGGAATCATAGTTGCAGGCCCGCAGACGGAAACATTCGCCCCCATAGTTTTCAGTCCAAATATATTTGAAAGCGCAACTCTGCTGTGAGCAATATCGCCGACAAGACAAACATTTAATCCTTCCAGTCTGCCAAATTTTTCTCTTATTGAATACATATCGAGCAAACCCTGTGTGGGGTGTTCGTGCAGCCCGTCACCGGCATTAATAATATTAGCTTTCGAAATTCTTGTTAGGTAATGGGGTACACCAGCGGATTGATGACGAACTACAATCATATCTACTTTCATTGCTTCGATGTTGCGGACGGTATCCTTAAATGTTTCACCTTTTTTTGTACTGCTCACCGAAGTTGAAAAATTTATCGTGTCGGCTGAAAGTCTCTTTTGAGCAAGTTCGAAAGATATTCTTGTCCGTGTTGAATTTTCGTAAAACAAATTCACGATTGTTTTGCCTTGAAGTGTTGGTACTTTCTTTATCGGTCTCTCAAGTACTTCTCTAAAAGTTGTAGCCGTATCTAAGATTAACTGAATATCTTCGCGTGGAACTCCATATAACCCAAGCAGATGTTTGTTTGATAAAGACATATTAATTCTCTTATAAAAAATTATTGTTTAGGGGCGTTAACTAGATAAACTGCATCTTCTCCGTCTGTCTCTTTTAATTTTACTTTAACTTCTTCGTTAAGCGAAGTAGGAACATTCTTGCCTACAAAGTCGGCTTTGATCGGCAATTCCCGATGTCCTCTGTCAACCAGAACGCAAAGCTGAATCGTGTTCGGTCTGCCAAGGTCCATTAGCGCATCGAGTGCCGCTCTTGCAGTTCTGCCCGTATAAAGAACATCATCGATTAAGATAATATCCTTTTCGTTAATATCGAAGGTAATACTGGTAACAGAAACCTCCGGCTGTTTAAGTCTCGTCCGGAAATCATCGCGGTAAAGAGTCACATCAAGAATTCCTTTGGGAGGTTCGCTGTTATCAATCTCTTTTATTTTCTCATAAATTCTGTTACAGATAAATTCGCCTCTTGTTCTCATCCCAACCAGTACAAGGTTTTTCGAACCTTTATTTCTTTCTAAAATTTCATGAGCCAATCTCGTAATTGTTCTTTGTAAGCCTACTTCGTCAATCAGCTTTGCTTTTATATCCATACCTCAACACTCCATTGTATAAAAAAAATCCCCGTTGGCTTTAAGCCGCCGGGGTTTTCATTTTCAATTTTATTTTTGTTCTCATTCCTTTTTTATCTCGCCGGATAAAGTTAAAGGTTATTTTTAATGTATAAAGATAGAAATAAGTTCGAACATAAAAAAGAAATGTCAATTTTATATATCAAATAAAAATTCTATTTTTGCAGCGTTATGTTTCGGGGTGTAGCGCAGCCCGGTTAGCGCGCTTCGTTCGGGACGAAGAGGTCGAGAGTTCGAATCTCTCCACCCCGACCAATTGAGTAGTGAATGCAGAATGAAGAGTGCAGAATAAAAGCGGCGCATAGCGTATAGATGAATAGATGATTCGGAGCTGCATTCTGTAAAAACTTAGCACATGACACAATGTAAATTGAGCGTTTAGAATTGATTATTGAGAATTTAACACTTTGTATATTATAAAAACTATGTCGAATTACAAAAGATCTTTGCAAGTTGTTTAATCCTCAATTTTCAAGAGAAATTTAATCTCCAGTTTCTCATATTGAACCAATATTTTCAATTCACAGTGCTTTTTCACAAAAAAAGCCTTCATTTCCAAATAAATTCCAACAAAAAAGCAATTTTGAATTGATATGATACACATTATCACTTCGAAACACTTTTTTTATCGTTTAAAAAATACAAAGAGTCCTCTATAAAAAGCCTAAAATTGAGTTTTTAAATTTTGAATTTAGATAATAATCAAAACATTTTTTCATTAAAACTTTTTTTAAGGCGAACTCCTATATAATACGGCATAATATTTGAAGTTATAATATATTTAAAATAACCATATCGAGATTTATCTATTCCGAGACTATTGCTTTCTGAATTTAGAAGACTTGAAGTATCCGAATTACAGTTAGTAAAACTAAAGGAATTTGCTTTGCTTCAAATATCTGACTTACACTATCAAAAACTTTTTGAATCAATTCAAACAGGTATTTTGTTAATTGACTCAGATTCTGCTTCCATAATTGATATAAATCCATTTCTCGCAGACTTTCTCGGCTATTCAAGGAAAGAAATTATAGGAAAAAAACCATGGGAAATTGATTCACTTAAAAATATAATTTCATGTAACGACAGTTTTTTAAAACTATTATCCAGTAAAAATGTTAAATACGAGGACCTGCAAATAAAAAAACGAGACGGGAACCTTGAGTTTATAGAGTTCACTTCAAACGTTTGCCGGCTGAATGATATCAAAGTTTTGCAATGTATTATAAAAGATATTTCGAACTATAAACGATTAGAAAAAACACTAACAACTAAAGAAAGAACCTACAGAGCTTTATTTGAAAATAATCCTCAGCCGATGTGGGTATATGATTTGAAAACCTTCGCATTTCTGAAAGTAAATAAAGCAGCTGTTCAGCATTATGGATATGAGCAGAATGAGTTTTTGAATATGACTATAAAAGACATTTTACCGGCAGACAATAATACTGTGCTTTCAGATAATACCATAAAGTCCGGCGATGAATTCGACGGACCGGATGTCCGGATGCACAAAATGAAAAACGGGGAAATTATTTTCGTAGAAAATATTTCGCAGGAAATTGAATTTGGAAATAGACCGGCTATGCTTGTACTTGCAAACGATGTTACCAGACGGGTACTCTTGGAAGCAAAACTCAAAAACAAGCTAAATAAATTGTTATTAATGGATACTACAAAAAATAAGTTCTTTTCAATTCTCGCACACGACTTACGGGGAACATTTTCGGTTTTGTTAGGCTATTCGGAATTTTTACATAAGGATATAGAGGATCTATCCTTAAGCGAAATTAAGAAATATTCTACCAGCATTTACTTAGCCACAGAGCAGAGTTTCAGATTATTTGAAAATCTTCTTGATTGGTCTAGGTTACAAATGGGCATGGTCAATTTCCAGCCCACTTCATTCGATATTAATGAAACTGCAAGAGAAACAATTCATGCAAATTTACCTGCCGCAGAGCGTAAAAATATCTATTTAGACAGTAATTTTGACAGTCAGATCATAGTATTTGCTGATGAAAATATGGTTAAAACTATCTTAAGAAATCTGCTGTCAAATGCAATTAAATTTACAAATGACGGGGGAACAGTAAAAGTAATAACCGAGATGAAAGATGATGTAGTCGAAATTAAGGTTACCGACACGGGTGTTGGCATATCTCAAAATGATATAAATAAATTATTTAGAATAGAAACCGACTACACAACCATCGGTACTGCAAAAGAAAGAGGAACCGGCTTAGGCTTATTTTTATGCAAAGAGCTGGTCGAAAAAGGCGGTGGTAAGATCTGGGTTGAAAGTACGCCGGGAATCGGGTCGACCTTTATTTTTACACTGCCGAATGGTGCTAGAAGTTTTACGTAAACAAGTATAAATCAGTCCAGCCAGAGTACTGTCTCTCAAATAACATACCGGACTAGGCTGTCGCGCAATTGTGCGGGACAGCCTGTTTAAAAACTTTTAAAAGATTTTTTGTATTCTTCGAATTATTTTTGGATCATCATAAAATTTTTCAATATGAAAGAGGCATCATGGCTCAAAGTCATTCATTCGATATAGTTTCGGAAATCAATTTTCAGGAAGTTGATAATGCAGTTAATCAAGCAATAAAAGAAATTTCTCAGCGTTACGACTTAAAAGATTCTCACACGGAAATTGAGATAAACAAAAAGGAAAAATTTTTATCTCTTAACACAAAAGATGATTATTCAAGAAAACAGTCCATCGATATTTTGGAATCCAAGTTCATCAAAAGGGGAATTTCATTAAAAGCATTAAAATTTGATGAGCCGCAGCCGGCAGCTTCCGGCAGACTCAAACAAAAAATATTGCTTCAAAGCGGCATCTCGAAAGATAATGCCAAATTAATTACCAAAATGATAAAAGAGAGCAAACTAAAAGTGAACGCACAAATTCAAGACGAGCAAATACGCGTCACGGCTCCCAAGATTGATGACCTTCAATCTGTAATTAAGTTAATTAAAGAAGCAGATTTAGATTTCCCCACACAATTTACCAACTATAAATAACTCCAATAAAAAGCCCTTAACTTTTCGGTTAAGGGCTCTTTCTCTTCCCCCAATTTTGTTTGGTCGTTAGATTCAGACAGAATCAAACGGACTCTGTCGAGGAACGTAACATAGAAACTCAGTTCCTATGTAATTGAAGCAAAGACGTTCTCAACGTAATATGGAACGAGTTAGGAAATTATATACTATACCTTAGTCCAATCTGCAGTCTCCAGCGTGAGGAAATATCACTTACACTAAACGGAGTATTGTTCGGCCGCTTTGAGAAGCTGTAAACCGGAACATTAGGAATACCATTGTAAGTTACTCTTCCTCTTAAGGAAACAATCGTATATGTTCCTAAACCGGAATATTTATTAACTCCCCATTCAGGATTCAACAGGTTAAGGAAGTTGAGAATGTCAAGCGAAAGCTGAAATCTTCCCATTCCCCAAAGGTCGGGAATGTCCTGAGTAACTCTCAAATCCAGGTATTCCTGCCATGGATCGTTAGCTGCATTTCTTTCCGCTATTTGACCGCGATGTTCTTTCAAGTAATCATTATTGTTAATAAACGAATTCAGGTCATTGTACATTTGCTGGTTTGCAACAAATTGACCATTGCTAATAGAACCTAATAGAATTTCGGAATTGTTCTTCGGTATGTAGAAAAGGTCGTTTTGGTCGAAGCCGTCGTTGTTTAAGTCACCGTATACAATATATGAGAACGGTCGTCCGGTTTGACCGTTATAGAACAGTGCAATGGTAGTCGGTGCGTTTTCAAAGAAACTATGTGTAAAAGCAACAGATGCATAAACCCTGTTTCTGATTTCCCATTGAGAAGTTGTTAAAGCAGGATTATTTGGGTCCATATCTATCGGGTTATATCTCATCTGGGATTGTGCCTGCGAAGAGTTCAAACTGTTTCTATCTTTAGCGCGACCGTAAGTATAACCAGCATTAACCGAAAAACCTTCAAGAACACTTCTTTGAATCTGGAAAACTAAGTTATATTGATAACCTCCGGTAGTGTTGTACAGCTCTAGTACATCAAAGAAATTATTATCGCCTGAATTGGTTCCGCCAAAATAATTACGCCCATCATGTGCACCGTTAAGAGAAGGCACAGTACCTACTACTGGTTTTAAGTTAACCTTTCTATAAAGCATTTCATTAATATTTTTAGAATACAGAAATTCAACGGTACCGATAAAGCCGTAAGGTAATTGATGGTCAACGCCAAGGTTATATCTTAACAACTGCGGCAGCTTTAAATTGGGGTCAACCAAATCAATTTCCGACCTCAACTTTGGAGCGCCCGTCCCCGGATCGCCGGCTATATATTGATTATAAGGATCCGCTCTAAACGGTAAAGTTTGACCTGAAGCATTGTTAACTTCAGCCATTAAAGTACCGCTGTTGCCAAAGTTGTTTGACATCCAAACGTAAGGAATTCTTCCGGTAAATATTCCAACGCCGCCTCTAATTTGAGTTGTTCTATCTCCGGAAATATCATAATTAAATCCAAGTCTCGGCGACCAGAGTAAATTTCCGCTTGGTATTCTGTCTGTCTGATAACCCGGGAAATACTGTGGCACAAGCGGGTTTGCATCGGGCTTATCAGGGAAGGTTGGAATATCTACACGCAGACCGTAAGTAACTTTCAACTGTGGAGTAGCAGTCCATTCATCCTGAGCGTAAAAACCGAATTGCATTACACTGAATTCTGCAGCAGGAATTGCATTCGGATCACGCGGATCGCCTTTGCGTGAGTAAACTCTCTGGTAGTAGGAAACCTTATCATTCAAAAAGTCCTGAATGCTGTTATAGATATAATAACCAAAAGCTGAACGGGCAAATAAGTTGCTAAATTTGAAAAATTCGTTATGTGTGCCAAAAGTAAAAGTATGTTTTCCGGCATAAATGCTAAAGTTATCAGTAAACTCAAATATATCCTGGTCGAGTTTGTTTGCCGAAGAGAATCTATCCGGTCCAGCAAACATCTGGAATGTTCTGTTTAACTCATTTATCTGAACTTCGGGTGAAGCAGCACTAATGCCTTTACGCTGGTCTCTGATTATTGTATAGCCAAGCAGAAGTTCATTTGACATATTATTTCCAAAAGTACTATTCAACTGCAGAACAGTAGAATTGGTATTGTCGCTTATTTTATATGGCTGAGTATCAAATAATAATCTGTTTGTTGCTCTATAGTTATAAAACTTATCTTGAGAAGCATCTACAAAGTTATGGCGTAAGGTAAGTTTGTGATTTTCCGATAAGTTGTAATCAAAACGTATAAATAATTTTGTGCTCGGCTGTTCAAGAGTAACATCGCTGTAATTACCAGCATTGAAGCCTTTTGTAGCAAGTGCTTGTTTAAACTGATCGCCAAGAGCTTTAATTTCTTCAACAGATTTCCCGCCAAACCCACTGATCAAGGATAAGTTTGGATAAGGAGAAGGCGCTCCGGTCAATTCACCGTTAACAAAGAAGAATAACTTATCAGAAATAACCGGTCCGCCGAGTCTAAACCCTGTCTGATATTCTTTGAATTCATCAAGTTTTTTTGCTTCAACATTATCTGCTTTCCATTTACCAACGAGGTCTTGATTTCTGCCGTAAAAATATACAGAACCAGAAAATCTGTTTGTTCCGCTTTTGGTAATTGCGTTAATACCGCCGCCGGTAAAACCACTTTGGCGAACATCATAAGGAGCAATTACAACTTGAAATTGATCGATAGCATCCAAGCTTATTGGATTGGTGCCGGTTTGTCCGCCTGGGGTTCCAGTGCTGCCCAAACCAAATAAGTCATTGTACTGGGTTCCGTCAATTTGAACATTATTATATCTGCTAGACCTTCCGGCAGTACCCAAACCTGTTCCGTCTACTAACGGAGAAAGTTTGGCAAAATTTTGAAAGCTGCGACTCGTAGTTGGAATTTCCTGAATTTGTTTATTGGAAACGTTAAGTGCAGCACCCGTTCTGGCAGCACTCAGTACAGCACTTCTTTCTGCTGTAACGGTAACCCCCGAAAGTTCTACAGCCTGTTCGGGTAGTTTAAAGTCAACGCGCAAATCCTGAGAAAGAGCAAGATTAAAACCTTCTTCTGTTTGAGAAGTGTAACCGACATAAGAAACTGTTACACGGTAAGGACCACCGACTCTTAATCCCGTAAGGTTATACCTGCCGTCTTCACGGGAAGAGGTACCATATTGAGTTCCTGACGGCTGATGAACTGCAATTATGTTAGCACCAGGCAGCGGATTACCGTTTTGATCGGTAACGACACCATTTAATGATGCTGTGGTCTGAGCAAACATTATCTGTGTGCTAAATAAAATTACAGCAACTACAAAAAAGGAAATCAATTGTTTAGTTTTGATCATAAATAACTCCTTACTTATGTTGTAGAAATGTTGGTTTAATGTTCTTTTGACGAGGTGACAAGTTGGAATAAACTTACTTTTCATAAAAGTAAATATTTGAGGAAAATAATTATTCTTCAAGTTGTTTTTTTTATTTAATAATTATTTAACGAACTTGCCTGTCTAACATTCGGCAAGTATGTAACAACGCCCTGAAAGAAGAAATTTCACGCTAACAAAATATCAAATTACTTTTTATATGCAAAGAATATTCATTCAAAACCATCTGCTGCTTTTTTAATCCTTCCCGACAAAAAAAGACCAGTTGTCTACTTTTTTAAATTTTTCCGTTCACACAAATGAATACTTTTTGTAGTTTTATTAAATAAATTTACTAAAAACTCGGAAGTGTAAAATGAAAAAAATTTTTTCTGTTATCATTTTTTTATTCTTATCATTAAATTACCTTTTACCTCAAAGCAAACCTTATGTAATTCTTGTTTCTTTAGATGCTTTCCGGTGGGATTATCCTGACAGGCACATAACACCAAATCTGGACAAAATAATTGACAGCGGAGTCAGAGCAATTTCATTAAGATCATGTTACCCGACAAAAACTTTTCCGAATCATCAATCAATAATTACCGGAATGTACATCGATCACCACGGAATTATATCCAACAATTTTATAAACCCAGTTAACAATAAAATGTATAGAATGAGCGATACTGCAAGCGTGAGAGACGCAAGCTGGTATCTTGGAGAAGCTTTCTGGCAGACTGCGGAAAGACAGGGAATCAAAACAGCAAGTTATTTTTGGCCAGGTTCCGAGGTACATTTAAAGTACCGAAGACCAACCTATTATGAAGAATATTATCATTACCGTCCAAACAAGGAGAGAGTAAATCAGGTTATAAACTGGCTGCAGCTACCTCAAAATGAGCGCCCTCATTTTATTACGCTTTATTTTTCCGTTGTGGACGATTCAAGTCATGTATACGGGCCGGATTCACCTCAAACAAATCTTGCAATCCAAATAGCGGATTCCGCAGTGGGTTTTCTTGAAAAAAGATTAAGTGATATTGGAATGCACGACAGCGTAAATGTGATTATTGTTTCGGACCACGGCATGACGGAAATTTCTGCAGACAGAATTGTAAATATCGAAAAAATACTGGAAGGTTATAACTGCAAACTCTGGGACGACGGTCCTTACATGCTTATCTATCCTCCAAAGGGTCAATTGAAAGATGTATATGAAAAATTAAAATCAAACGAGAATCACTACAAAACTTATTTAAAATCAGAGATGCCGGAATATTATCATTATTCTGAAAATCCTTTTATTGCTCCTATAATTCTTGTAGCCGACTTGGGCTGGTCGCTTACAAAAAATAAAGGCGGATGGCTGTTAAAAGAAAAAGGCAATCATGGATATGATAACAATGCTCTCGATATGCAGGGAATTTTTATTGCTTCTGGTCCGGCGTTCAAAAAAAATTACAAGACCGGCACTTTATGGAATATCGACATCTATCAGCTGCTTTGTAAAATATTTAACATCGTTCCCCGTTCAAATATCGATGGTGAGCTGGAGAGGATTGAGTTTATACTAAAATGACATCGAATAAAATTACAGCTTTGTTTATGAAGCTGCCAATTCGCAGCACGAAAATATCAAAATTACCAGTATAACGTGGTTTTGATGTATACAGCCGCAAAGTATATTCACCGACAACAAGATACCTTATTATTATTTCCTCGGCAGAAAGGTTTAAGCAAGCCTTATTGCACACTCTTACATTGCGTTGAAGTTTTAATGTCTAGTCCAAATTAGTATTACTCCGCCGAGTGTTCCTCTGCTATATTCTGCCGGTGCGTGAATACCGTTATATACTTCAATTGCAAGTACGTCTGGTGGGTTAAGCCAGCCAATATTATCAATTACGTTTGGCATCAACATACCGTCAACATATATTAACGGGTTGGTCTTAGGATCGAGCGAGGCTGCTGAGTAACGGGCAAAAAATACAGTGTTATTTTTCACAACCAGCCCCGGAATAGTTCGAAAAATATCGTATACGCTGCTATATAGTCCCGCAGCTTTTATATCATCCCACATTAGATAGCTGCCTGTACCCATTTTTTTTCTGTCGTAGAAATGGACTTTTTCTAAATACTCATTTTTCTTTTCGGCTGCTGTTTCTTCTTCCTTTAATGCAGCTGGGGCAGTTATCATTATAAAACAATCTTTTGACGGTTTGTCGCTGCCGACACCGGTTGATATTCTGCTTATTGTTTTGGCGGCAGAATAAGACTGAGGCAAAATAAAGAAAAGAATAAGAGACAAAATATTTGTAATCTTAAATCTCATTTACGACTCATTTGAGATTCTTTACAAAACTTTTCGGTATTAAGTTAGTAATAAGTTTATTAAATATACATGCAATTAGAAATCCCTCGTGCTGAATATTAGCTCTTTGTTCATAGAGCCGCGAATTCACGGCATGAAAAATATCAATATCACCAGTATAACGTGGTTTTGGTTATACAGCCGCAAAGCATATTCACCGACAACAAGATACCTTACTATTTTCCTCATCA
Organism: Melioribacter roseus; assembly: GCA_020722085.1. Classification (GTDB taxonomy): domain Bacteria; phylum Bacteroidota; class Ignavibacteria; order Ignavibacteriales; family Melioribacteraceae; genus Pyranulibacter. The sequence continues at coordinate 840 of DYLN01000036.1, read as the reverse complement.
GAAAGGTTTAAGTAAGCAAGCCTTATTGCACACTCTTACATTGCGTTGAAGTTTTAATGTCTAGTCCAAATTAGTATTACTCCGCCGAGTGTTCCTCTGCTATATTCTGCCGGTGCGTGAATACCGTTATATACTTCAATTGCAAGTACGTCTGGTGGGTTAAGCCAGCCAATATTATCAATTACGTTTGGCATCAACATACCGTCAACATATATTAACGGGTTGGTCTTAGGATCGAGCGAGGCTGCTGAGTAACGGGCAAAAAATACAGTGTTATTTTTCACAACCAGCCCCGGAATAGTTCGAAAAATATCGTATACGCTGCTATATAGTCCCGCAGCTTTTATATCATCCCACATTAGATAGCTGCCTGTACCCATTTTTTTTCTGTCGTAGAAATGGACTTTTTCTAAATACTCATTTTTCTTTTCGGCTGCTGTTTCTTCTTCCTTTAATGCAGCTGGGGCAGTTATCATTATAAAACAATCTTTTGACGGTTTGTCGCTGCCGACACCGGTTGATATTCTGCTTATTGTTTTGGCGGCAGAATAAGACTGAGGCAAAATAAAGAAAAGAATAAGAGACAAAATATTTGTAATCTTAAATCTCATTTACGACTCATTTGAGATTCTTTACAAAACTTTTCGGTATTAAGTTAGTAATAAGTTTATTAAATATACATGCAATTAGAAATCCCTCGTGCTGAATATTAGCTCTTTGTTCATAGAGCCGCGAATTCACGGCATGAAAAATATCAATATCACCAGTATAACGTGGTTTTGGTATGTAATGCTTCAGATGGAAATGGAATTTCGTAAATTACAAATAATGTAAAATTTA
>DYLN01000177.1 GCA_020722085.1 Melioribacter roseus | reverse complement strand
CCCTGTCCTAGACCCTGTTCCGCCCTATTGTCATGCTGAATTTATTTCAGCATCTCTTGAGAGTACTGAAATAGATCCTTAGATCCTGAAACAAGTTCAGGATGACATTGAAGAAATTATGCCATAGCAAAAAAGAAACCACGGGCATTAAACCGTGGAGTGTCATTTATCAAGTTTGATCCACGTCCGCTCTCATATTATTCTCATCTATCCTTCAGTATAATAGAGATATGCAAATACTAATTGTTGAAGATGAAGAGAAAATTGTTAATTTTCTTCGGCGCGGTCTTTTGGAAGAACGCTATACCGTGGATATTGCCCGAGATGGAGAAGAAGCATTGTATAAATTTGAAATAAACGAATACGATTTTATTCTTTTGGATTTGATGATTCCCAAAGTGAGCGGAATAGCGGTGTGTAAAAAAATCCGCAAGACAAATACCTCTATTCCTATACTTATGCTTACTGCCAAAGATGCTGTTGAAGATAAAATTATCGGTCTTGATGCCGGGGCGGACGACTATATGACAAAGCCTTTTTCCTTTTCTGAACTTACGGCTCGTATCCGCGCTCTTTTACGCCGGGGCAGACAGGCAGACCCTGTTGTTCTTTCATTGGATACCCTTACCCTAGACCCTGCCACAAAAACGGCAAAAAGAAATGGTAAAAATATTGTTTTGACTGCACGGGAATATGAATTGTTGGAATACTTTATGCGAAATCAAAAAGTAGTGCTGACAAAAACGCAAATCTTAGAACATGTTTGGGATTATAACTATGAAGGATTATCAAATGTTGTGGAAACATATGTTAAGTATTTACGGAAAAAGTTGCGGACAAACCCCAAAGACAAAGAGTTGATTCATACCAGGCGGGGGTCAGGGTATATTTTTACTGATGAATAATTATGTTTACTAAAGCAAGTCTTAAATTAACTGTTTTTTACTCATTATTTTTCTTTCTTCTTTTTTGGTCATTTAGTTTTGGACTGTACACTTGGATGGAACGTTCCTTTGGTGAAAGCTATATTAGCCAAGTAAAAGAAAAACATTACCAGACCGGGCAAAATACGGGAGAATTTAATGATGACAAGATAACTGTGGTAACAGTAGCCGGAGAAGTGGCTTTGAATAACTTGGTCAACATCTTGATTATTTTTAATGCCAGTCTTTTATTGATCATCCCCGTTGCTTCTTGGTTTTTTGCCCGCCGAACTTTAGCACCAATAAAGCAGGCGCATGAACAACAAAAGCAGTTTGTCTCCGATGCCTCACACGAACTGCGCACTCCTCTTACCATTCTGCTGGGAGAAATTGGAGTCGCATTACGAAAGCAAAGATCAAACCAGTATTATCGCCAGATACTTAAAAGTAACAGAGAAGAATTAAGCAGATTGTCGTTGCTGGTTGAAAATTTATTGTTTTTGGCGCGGGAAGATCAAAATAAACATAACCTTCAATTTGCGGCAGTTGATATTACCGATGTAATAAGTTCTGTTATCGCTGGCCTGAATTCAGAAATAAAAAAGAAAAGACTTAAGATTATTTTTAAGCCGCCGGAGGAAAGCATAATGGTGCGGGGTAATGCGTCTTTGCTTGCGCAGTTGTTTTTTAACCTCATAGACAATGCTATAAAATACACCCCGGCAAAAGGGACAATAACGGTTTCTTTGATGAAAAAGAATAAGGCAGTCAAAATATTAGTTAAAGATACGGGAATGGGTGTTTCTCCTACTATCCGGGAAAGAATCTTTGAAAGATTTTACCGAGCAGATTCGTCCAGATCATTGATTAAAGGTTGGGGATTGGGGCTTCCGATTTGCAGAGCTATTGTTAAGCGCCATCAAGGAAATCTTACCTTACATTCTGCAGAAGGCAAAGGAAGCACATTTACTGTTTCTTTGCCGGTAGTTTCCGCAAAATCAGCAAGATAAACTTTCTCATATCCTACATCTTTTCCTCTCACGGTCTTCTCATCATTACTTTTGTATAGTGATAGTTATAGAAAGGAGGTGAAAAAATATGGATAAACAAAAAATCGTGGTACTGTCAGCGCTGACGCTGGCAGTATTAGGTGGAGCTATTGTTGGTCTGGGCAAATTCAGTCCGTCTTTGGCTCACGCGCAGTCCCCAACAGCTCAGGTACAGCAACCTGCCGCAGAAAAGCCGGAGGCTGTTGAGGCACAAGAGAAGAAAGGCGTAGAAGCCAATGAGCCAGCCAATGAGCAGGCAGAGGAAAAGAATCTGCCCGGCGGCGGTCATCAGGATGCTGATGGAGTAAACGTTGACCACCAGTTTGAAGGCGTTGAATAAAGACTGCCTCAGCTGGTAATACCGACAAGGCGAGAGGGCAACACCTCTCGCTTTGTTGTAAGCAATTACTAACTGGTTCCGCCGGATAGGCCATTTAAGTTATATAAGTTTTTTAAAATTTTTGCGTTTTTCTTCAATCTTTTTACGGCGGCTCTCGACGAATTTGGATTTTGCCTTTGCAGTGCTGTCTGCGGAGGCGTGCGCAGCCAGCGCTGCCCCAACTCCTTTTGCGATTTCCAAAATTGTGAACGTTTTTGAACAAATTCGAACTCACTTTAAGTCAAGTTGCTAGCTCGCCGCTTCGCGGCCCGCTACCCCAGCGCGGCGCCTTTACACTGAGCTTATCGAATGTGCCCACCCGCCGCGCCTCCGAGACTGTTGGCTTGAATAATCCTGATAAATCGGGATTAAAAGAAAAAAACGCAAAAATTTTTTAAAGAACTTTTGTAAATCTCAAATGGCCGCCCTGGTTGTACGCAGAGATCTTTCTGGATCTGTCCAAGACGACTATTAAAAAGCCCGAAGGTTATTTCTGAGTACAACTACAATATACAAATTTTGAGAAACAAAAACAATACCTGTGGATACTTGAAATTGAAATTTGTGTTATACTTTTTCTTGGAGACACATATGGAAAATCAAATTAATGTTGGAGATCAAAATACCCTACAAATCGGGCAAAATCCCGTAAATCAACAACCCATTACTCCGGTTCCCGAAAAGCAAAAGATAAATTATTGGATGGTCGCAACAGTGGTTTTAATTTTGGTTTTGGTATCTGGAGGGCTTTTTTATTTTTTCAGCACAAAAAAAGAAGCAACACAATCTTCAACTCAAAAGCTATCTCAATCTCAACCAACAATTTCTACTCCCACACACGATACTAAAAATAGCACAAGGATATATGATTTTCTTTACACCCAAAACAATCAGTTGTGGCTTGGAAAGGCAGATGTTAACGGAACAAAACCAGTTGTCCAAAAGTTAACAGACCATACGGTAGACTATGTTCTTTCTAATTCTAGGACTAAAGTCGCTTATGTTTCTAATGGTTATCTGAAAATGAGAACTATATTTAACAACGAGGAAATAACGCTACAAAAATTAGTTCCTGATAGTTACCCGCAGGAAATACCAGAACCAGAATATATAAGGGCAATTGGGAACATCGCCTGGTCATCAGACGATACTAAATTGGCTTTTGTAGGAAGTAATGATTCTCAGGCTGATATTTATACTATTGATATTGACGGAAAGAATCTAAAAAGATTAACCAACGACAAACTCAATGAATTTTCTCTTGTATGGTCTCCAGAAAATAAGAAGATAGCTTTCCAAATAACAGAGGGTTTTGGTACTGGAGCAGGGTTTTCCTCAAGCATCGCAGTAATAGACAGTGATGGAGATAATTATTCCCAGATCGCTATTAACGGCAAATTACCAGGTAATCATAGATTTGGTCCTGCTGAAAATTTGCGTTGGATCAATAGTAACGACGTAGTCTTTTTGGCCTGGACGGTTGGAGGACCTGATGGCATATGGAAGGCCGACGTTAATACTAAACAAATTATGCCCCTAACAGACAAACATGGTTGGTCAAATTCCGTATGGTCTGAAAAAAATAACAGTTTTCTCTATCCACTGACAGAAAAAAACCTTCTGATAGTCAACATAAATGGCGAAAATAAAATCATAGAAACTAGCGATAGAGTAAGTCGAGCTATTTGGTCGTATGATGGAAGTAAAATTGCTTTTAGTGTTGAAAACAATCCAAATAAACCAGTGACTTATCCCGAACAATTAGTATATGATTTGTTTATTGCCAATTCAGATGGAAGTAGCCCAGTAAAGGTAATTTCAAACGCAAAGTTCATCCTTGAAAATTTCTCTTTTTCTTCTGACAACAAAATGATTCTTTACACAAAGAGACTTTTTGAACCTGATATGCATACGGAATTATGGATAATAAATTCGGATGGAAGTAATGATAGGCAAATAGATTCCGCTTCGGAATTATACGGACCATACACTACACCTTACGGTAATTCAGCAATTTATTCAAAAATTTCACCAACCGGTGAATATCAATACATTCATTATTGGTTAAACTTAAATACTCTTTCTAAGGAAAGCATTTTTGGAAATAAAGGAATATCTTCTCCTGAATTTCTTGCCAAATAGCCGTTCTATATTGGTACGTATTGCTATGGGAAGGATAGGTAAGAAAAATTAATATTTTCCCTTGCTCGCCCGAAGGGCGAGAAAATCGCACGCGCAAAAAATAAGCGAAGCTTGTTTCTCGCCTTGCTTGAAATAGCGGAGGCGTGGCG
>DYLN01000176.1 GCA_020722085.1 Melioribacter roseus | reverse complement strand
CTGTGCTATACAAAAAAGATAAAGAATTTACGATTGATGTTAAACTGGCTCCTTACAAGTATAAAGATAATTTTGATGAGGTTGGTATATGTGGAACATTCAACAACTTTAATATTCAGACACCCGAGAAAATGACAAGAGAAGAAAACGGTACATATACTTTTGAAGTAAATAGTGATCAAGAAGAAATTAAGTATCAACTGTGTGGAATAGAGAGCAACAACCGCACAATTAATGCACCCGAATCTGCCAGCTTTGAACCGGATTCATCAGGAGATTTCAGATCGATAATAAAAACCACCAATGGAAAAGCTTCGATAGTATTTGATCCATCAAAACTGCTTAAGAAAGATGTTGATTATAGAATCACATTCAGCGGAAGTGAATTTGATGAAAAAGTATTTGAACTATACGAAGAGTATCAAAAAATAACCGAAGACTTTTCTCAAAAAGTTTCTGCTTACATGAAAGCAAAAGGGAATGCACAGGGCTTTCAGTATGACGGGACGGATTTTTTTGCCGGTCTTCTTAAAAGAATTGATACTGAAAAAGATCAAAACTTTAGAGACTGCTTAAAACTTGTTTACCTTTCTTTTGCTTCGTATAAGCCGAAAGGTTACGATCTGGAAAAAGCAACGTCTTTTTTCGAATCGCTTCCGCCGGAAAATTATGTATGGGAGCTAATTCCCAATGCTTTTTTCTCTTATTATCTTCTTTTCCCCAAATATAAATGGGATGAATTACAAAATAAATTTCTGGAAAACTCCGGCAGTATAACCTTAAAAACTTACATCTTAATAAACAAACTGCTGATGGCAAAACAAAAAGGTGACGTAGAAGAGTTAAAAAAAATTCATTCGCTTATTTTAAATGATTATAAAGATGTAAAAGAGCTTCAGTCTCTGTTAAAAAATTACCCGCTTGAAACAAATATAAAGATTGGCGCTGAAATTCCGGATTTTGAAGTAACGTCAATTGACAACCCGAAAGAAAAATATTCTAAGAAAAACATGCTTGGTAAAATTTATATGATAGACTTCTGGGCAGTGTGGTGTGGACCTTGTGTTGGCGAAATGACAACTTTACACAAAGCTTACGAAGAATTTAAAGACAAAGGGTTCGATATTCTGAGTCTTTCTCTTGATGCAAAACCTGAAGATGTTACTAAATTTAGGCATGACAAATGGAAAATGCCGTGGAAAAACGCGTTCTTAAAAGACGGCTGGCAAAATCCTATCTGTAAAAAATTCGAAGTTATTGGAATTCCGAGACCAATACTTGTTGGCACAAAAGGCGAGATACTAGCAATGGAAGGCGAACTTCGAGGAGACAGATTGGAAAAAACCTTATCGAAATACTTTAAGTGAAAACACGAGACTGCATGGATGCACGAATGCATGCAGAGGTTAATTTTTTTATATTGCGAATCATTAAAACGTTGCAATTAAATCTATGACTAAATCTGAAAATGGAAAATATACAATCGGTCTGCTGCAGCTTGCATCTTCTCCAGATGTAAATGATAATTTGAAAAAAGCAGTTTCGTGGACAGAAAAAGCTGCAAAAGAAGGTGCTCAGATTGTTTGTCTGCCCGAGCTTTATCGCTCACAATATTTTTGTCAGAAAGAAGATTCAAAATTATTTGATCTTGCTGAAACAATTCCAGGCACATCAACGGAAGCATTTCAAAAAACTGCTGAGGATTTTAACATTTCTGTGATTATACCCGTATTTGAAAAACGTGCTGCCGGTGTTTATCATAACAGCGCTGTTGTCATTGATGCAGGTGGAGAAATTCTTGGGATTTACAGAAAAATGCATATTCCAGATGACCCTGCTTACTATGAGAAATATTATTTTGCTCCCGGCGATGTGGGTTTTAGAACTTTTAAAACAAGATTCGGAAAAATTGGCACACTGATCTGCTGGGATCAGTGGTATCCGGAAGGTGCGCGGTTAACAGCATTGAGAGGGGCAGAGGTTTTGTTTTATCCGACAGCAATCGGCTGGCATCCGAAAGAAAAAGAAAGATACGGCAAAGCTCAAAAGGAGTCATGGATTACAATTCAAAGATCGCATGCTGTAGCAAACGGTGTTTATGTTGCTTCGGCAAACAGAATTGGATTTGAAAAACCTGTCCCGGAACAAGATGGAATTATTTTCTGGGGCTCATCATTCATTTGTGATCCACAGGGTGTTGTTCTTTCACAAGCTTCCGAGGATAAAGAAGAAATTTTATTGGCAGAAGTTAATTTAGACCATATCGAAAACATTAGAAGAAATTGGCCCTTTCTACGGGATCGAAGAATTGATGCTTACGACGGGATCGCAAAAAGATTTTTAGATGAATAATACTCATTGCACCTTCGCGGGCTATCCTTAAAAAGATTTTCAACTGCAAAGAGAGTAAAGAACCGCAGAGGAAATTTCGACAAACAAATGAATAAAGAAATTAAATACCGACTGCCCGCCGAGTGGGAACCTCACAAATCTACAATTATCTGCTGGCCGCACCAAAAAAAAGATTGGCCAAATAAATTTTCGCCTATACCGTGGGTTTATACCGAGATTGTTAAAAGTATTATTAACGGAGAGCTTGTTAGAATTGTAGTTCAATCACACACACAAAGAACCAAAATTTTAAGATATCTTGAACGCACACGAATTGATTTAACCGGCATAGAATTTATTTATGCTAAAACAGACCGCGGCTGGATGCGCGATAGCTCGCCGGCATTTGTGAAACAGAACGGAGAAACAATTGCTATTAAATTTACATTCAACGGCTGGGCGAAATACGTTAATTGGAAGAAAGATAAAAATATTCCTTCAGTGCTGTCAGAAGTTCTGGGGTTGAAAATGGTCGAGGCAAAACATAAAAACAAAATGGTTGTGCTTGAAGGAGGTGCAATTGATTCAAACGGATGCGGCACACTTCTTACTACTGAAGAATGTTTGTTGGATAATGATGTGCAAACGAGGAATCCCGGTTTTACAAAAAAAGATTACGAGAAAGTTTTTGAAAAATATCTCGGTATAAAAAATGTAATTTGGCTTGGCAAAGGAATTGCAGGGGATGATACGCATGGACACATTGACGATCTGTGCCGGTTTGTAAATAAAAACACTGTTGTGATTTGTTCGGAGAAAGATCCGTCGGACGAAAATTACATCCCGCTCAAGGAAAATCTCCAGCGGCTAAAAGACGCACAGCTTGAAGACGGTTCTAAACTTAATGTTATAAAGCTTCCGATGCCAAAACCACTTTACTTTGAAAATCTTAGATTGCCTGCGAGCTACGCTAATTTTTATATTTCAAATTATGCAGTTCTTGTCCCTACTTTCAATGATCCAAACGATAGAATTGCGTTGAACACCATAAAGGAATTTTTTCCGGATAGAGAAGTTATTGGCATTCACTCGGTGGATTTAGTCTGGGGATTGGGAACACTTCATTGCTTGAGTCATGAAGAACCTTTGTGATGGGAAATGGGAAATGTGATTTTCAAACTTCCGAAACCGTTTTGGGTGAAACTGAAAGCTATAGCAAGTATCCGCGTTCTTGCATTCATGAAAGAATTGACAGTGCACTTAATTAAGTAAAACCAAACATCACTTTTGCATGTTATGGCATCAATGATGAGATTTACAATCCTCGAAGCACGGAAAGATTTAATGCTTATAAGAGTGGAATTATGAAACTGATTGATAAAATTAAGTCTGCTGGTTCTTCTCTCATACTTTTAACACCGCCGCCGTTTGACCCTGCTGCTATACCACAAAAAGTTCAGCCGGAAAATGCAAAAGAGTACAGTTATAAAGCACCTATTATAATTATAACAGTGTTCTTCAGGATTACGGTAAATGGATAATGAATTTAAAGATTAACAGCATCCAATCAATTGATTTGAATTCTCGAATGCTCGAGTACATTAAGCAAAAGCGGGTAACCCGACGCAAAGTTTGTTTCGAGTCCGGATGGTGTACACACATCTCCGCTTGGTGATTTATTAATGGCGAGAATAATTTTAAAAGGACTCGGAGTTTTTTTAAACCTTTTGACCTTGATTCTGAGCTTACCCGGATAAATTCCGATTCTCTTTTTCCCTTGATTAACAAACATAGAACAGAGCGCTCAAATGGATGGCTGCAATATGTTGGATACGTAAAAAACAGTGGAACAATAAAAGTAGTTAAAATAGAGCCGACAGAAAAAATAGTATCGGAAATTCAAGAACGAATAGACCTATTACGAAAGAAAGAATAATTTCATTATTGTAATGTTCTAACGTCGACTGTATTTATCTGTATTTATTTGATTTTATAATTAACTGAACTTAGTTTTGAAATAGTGTTAATAATTTTTTCAGGGGCTGTAGCTCAGCTGGGAGAGCGGCACGTTCGCAACGTGTAGGTCGAGGGTTCGAATCCCTTCAGCTCCACCAGGCTTCATTTCGAACGGAGTGAGAAACGAAGCCTGGTGGTGTCTATTGGACGATGTCAGAACTTTCTTTGAGCAAAATCCAGAGGATTTTGCCGATTGACCCACCCAGTCTACCCCGTTGGAAGCCGCCGGCTTTCCTATGGGCATTAGATACATACTATTATTTTAATACTACAATGTCAAGAGAGATTTCACAAATAGGTAAAAACATAAAGAAATTAAGGAAACAAAAGGGCTTGTCTCAAGA
>DYLN01000175.1 GCA_020722085.1 Melioribacter roseus | reverse complement strand
TATAGCATTTGGAGATATTCCCATCGGTGATATTACAATCCCATTTTTTATTTTGTTGTCTGTCATATTTTTATAGCAACAGTAGGTCACCCTTAAGGGTGACCTACTGTAATACTGCGAAAACAGGGGAATGACATTTAGGCAAAAGGTGTTGGTTCTTGACATATGTATTGCGAAGTTATGTCAAATGTCAAGAACCGACACCCACACCCCATTATTGCATTTGCAATGACAGAATAAATAGAGTTGACTGATATTAGTTCTAAAAGATATTTTTTTATTTCTCTTTGTAAAATATTACTTTACCTATCCCCAACTCCCCGGCTTTTGTTCTGCCACCTGTCCAGGCAGGTGAAACCAAAAATTCAATCCGTATTATTTTACCTAAATCAATCTTCGCTGAAATATCATCAGCACACTGGAAATATCTGAACAGCACTCTAATCTCTTTCCATTCTGATTTAACATCAAAGATTGGCACTTCCCAGCGTCTCTGCACATTTAGATGCTGTTCTATTAATATCAAATCAAACATTGGCAGTCCTTCGGCTTTAAGCGAAATGAGCAATCCATCAAATTTGGATAATTCAGGCAATCTTATCGCAGTCTTTAATATAAGCTTCTTTGTGCCTGCTGGCAGTTTCCAGCTTCCATATTTCACTTTTCCTTCTTCAACTCTTTCAAATTCACCTTGTTCTGCTATAAATTTTGAAATAATTGTCTCATCTTTAAAATCTTCAAATACCAGGTTCTGTCCAGTATAAAAATAACCTTCCTGAAGCCAGACAGGCTTCTCCTTCTCTACTTTGCGCAAGATTTTCTCTTCCATCTCTTTTGCTCCTTTATAATTCTCATCAATCTTCAACGCATTCCTGAAATATTCGATTGCTTTCTTATAATCGCCCTGCTCATAATAAATCTTGCCAAGCTTATAATGTGTCTCCTTTGAATCAGGACATATTTTTATTATTGCAAAAAGTTCCTTTTTCGCTTTTTCATAATCCTTAAATCTAATATAGTCATCTGCTTTTTCTGTTCGCAGTTGCAGTTCTAACTATTTCTCCTTTTTGTTAATCTCTGCTGTAAGGTGAGATACTTTTTTATCCTCAGGAAAAATCTTTCTTATTTCATCAAGTTCTTTTTTCGCTGACTCATAGTCACCTTTCTTAATAAAATCCTCAGCCAGTCTGTAATGTTCTTCTGCTTTACTTCTCAGCGCCTTTGTTAAAGAATTTATTGTTAATCCAAAGTAATGCGAAACAGGCACACCCTCTGCAATTGCAGGGTTTATACAGTAATCAATTTTTATATTCCATTTGCTGAGCTTCAACCCAACTCCAATCCCAAAGGTCAATTTATTCACAAGAGAAGGACTGAACCCTGAATAAAACGATATTATCTTAAATAATCTCAATCTATTTCCAAACGAGATTCCTATTGTTTTTCCTGCATAACTCCATATATCAGAGAAAAAATTAATATCTACTGATTTTGCTATTACAATTTGATAATCCAGCCCTGTTCTGAACTCACAAAATCCACTATCCTTATAATTCAGAATACTAATGTCTTTCAAAAATAATCCTAATGCAAAATTTTTTTCACTGCCTTTATTTAATTTTAGAAAATTAAATTTATATCTGACTCCTATATTTTGCAGAATTAATATCTCATTATCCATTCCTAATTCTGATTTTATAAATTTTAAACTTATACCTGCTAAAAAATTTCTTGCCCTTATACCATGACCCGCACCTAAAATTATATTTTTGAAATTCAGTTTCTGTGTTGTGATTTCTTCACCTAAATAATTTTCAAAATTCTCTTCGGAAGAGCTAATGTAACTTAAACCCAATCCAATATTACCGGAAGTTTTTAATGGAACCAAAACACTGCCTGAAAAAGCGTTCAAATTTTCAAATCCCTTCATCCCCGCGATTGAATACTCCCAATCATAGCCGCTCCCAAGTCCTGCTGGATTAAGCCAGACAGCAGAAGCACCGGCAGAAGATGCTGCATAAGTCCTGCCTTCAGCTTTGTTCTCCACAGGTATTGTCAATTCCAAAAAATCGACTGGATTCTCACCACCTGCTGTCAGCAAGGATGCGGAAAGTATTAAAATAATTGTAATAACAAACATAAAACCCTCCTTGTCTTATCACGCTCCGTCATTGCGAAGAGCAATAGCGACGAAGCAATCTCCTCTGTCATTGCAATCGCTCTCTGTCATTGCAAGGACGTTAGCCCGAAGCAATCCCGTGTTCAGGATTGCTTCGCCTTTGGCTTGCAATGACAAAGCACTTCGCTCACTTGCAATGATAGGTTCATTATTTCTTGAAATAAAATTTCTTTGTGAATTTTTCATTTCTGCCTATCGCAGTGACTATGTATAATCCTGTGCTTATCTCATCACCGTTATCATTGGTCAGCGGCCATATTATGCCTTCATTCAATTCCTTGTAACTTATATTGCCGCAGTCCTTTACTTTATTTCCTGATACTGTGATTATTATCAGCCTGTATTGCTCAGCAGGATTATCCAATCCACCTAAAAATATTCGCACCTCTTTCTTTTCTCTGGGTCCCACATAGTTCGGCAATACCCTTAACTTATAATTATTAAAATCAACAATAATGGAGTCAAACCTTATCCAGCCAATGTTCTCTGCCCAAGCCCAGCCGCTCATAGCAAACGGTTCTGACCTAACTTTAACTCCACCTCCTGTTGGATTGAAATTTATCCAGCCAACATTCTCACTATATCCATAGCCAAAACATTTGCCCTGTCCGTCAACGCTTACGCCTCCGTAAGAAGGACTCAAATTTATCCAGCCGATGTTTTCAGCCCATACCCATCCGCTCAACGCAGAAAACGCAAAAGAAGAAACCTGAATTTGTTTAAAATTCAGCCACCCTGCATTTTCAGAATAATAGTAAAAATTATCCGCAACAACAGGGACAGAAAAACAGAAAAAACAAATTAATAACACTATTATTATTTTTTTATCCATATCAGATTACCTCCTCCGGGGTTTTTACCTCAATTATTCTTTTAATTTTTGCAGTTAATTTTTCATCACGGGTAATAAAAATTGCCTTGTTATCTATTGCTATTGCAATATGAATAGAATCAATAGGATCTATTTTTAATGTTTGTAAATAATTATATGCATTAATAAAATCATAACTATCCGGTATGATTATTTCAATATCTGTTTCTCGTATCATATTAATTGCATTTTTTATTTCATCTTCACTTTTATTTTGTTTTTGTATTATTCTATGAATTTCCATAAAACTTAAAAGTGAAGTTATCCCTCTATATTTATCTTCTAATATTTTATTAATTAATATCTCAGAAGTATCACAAAAACCTTCTTCCTCTAATAAAATATTAAGAAATATGTTTGTATCTATATATAAAACTATCATTATATTTCTCTTATTTCTCTTACTAAATCAACAGAAGTTTTATTTTCTTTTTTTATTTTCTTCCCTATATCTGAAAATAACCCTTTAAAGGTTATATTTTTTATTTTTATTAAACCATTTTTATAGAAAGTATTCTCAATTATCTTGCTATTATTATAAACTTCTTTTAAAGTTACACTCATAACTCTTGCCCTCCTTGTGTGGAACATTAATTATTTTCATATATTTTACCCTATCGGAATTTGGATATAAATTCCGATACGGTCAAATAACCAAATTATACCTCAGAGAAATCATTGTCCGGCTCGGCAATACCACACATAAAAATTAATGCCCTTATCGTCGAAGTTCACAATGCCATTGAGCAAACTCACAACCCCGGCATAGGCGGTATCCGGCTTATAAGTAGTGCTTGTCCAGTACCAATTGTTCTGCACATTTATAAATGGATGCCCTGTTGGTAGTGCTGGCAACTGATTTTTGTAATCTATTATTGAGAGTAATTCTCTCACATTCGGCAGTCGCCAATCGCTATAGCCACCAACCAAACAAGTATCTGCTCCATTCATTGCATTAGTCCATCTTGTTGCTCCCGGACCCTGGTTTGCATTTTTTGTCCACATCAGCCCTGTTATATTATCTGTAACAGTATTATCTCCATTATCAGTAAATCTTGTTGCTCCGTTCCAACTGCCATCCGCATTAGTATATCCTTTTGTGAAACCTTTCCTGTATGTCCCATCATCACCTGCTATGTAAGACATTATCTGCCCGGTGCGCAAAATAAAAAAATTTGTTCCTATTGTACCTATGCCTGTAATCACAAGCATCTGTCCATTGCTTCTGATTATTACACTCTTACCATTTAATACAGCTGCTGCAGTTGCAGGATTTGTCAAAACACCTGGTATAGCATTATAAATTTCCTGTAAGGTATGCATAGTTGATGCGGGCGGCCCTGACGGGTCAAGCGAATGCGCAGCTGCATTTGAGCCTGTTGTTATTCTTTTATAAATGTCATCAAGAGTATTCATTGTTGGAGCTGGGCTACCTGGTGGTTCAAGCGAACCCGCAAATAAAAGCAGTGATTCAATTCCAAAAGTAAATAAACTTGTTATTAAAACAAGCATGAAAAAACTTTTAAACTTTTGCATAGCATTACCTCCTTATAAAATAACCGCCAGAGCGGTTATTTTTCATAGGGGCTTCGCCCCTCTGGCGCTACGCAACGCTACCAGGGGTCGCATTGCTCCGCTGTCGACGCCTTGGGGTTTTCGCAAAAACTCCAAAACCCCCGTGCACCGTATCGGATTGAAATTCCGATACGGTAAAATAAAACGACCCTAAAGAGTCGCACTACTTTTATAAAATTGTGTCGGATTTCCAAGACGGTAAAATAGCGAGACTAAAGCCTCGCACTACTTTTTATACCACATACCACATATT
>DYLN01000174.1 GCA_020722085.1 Melioribacter roseus | reverse complement strand
TCTGCGTTTTGTTCTGCCACTCCTGCCTTTACAGCGGTCTCAAATACGTTGTTTATAAATTTATCGTCAATGGTAAATTGCCTTTTGACCATCTCAACAGCCTCTTGCGAATTGGTTATGTGCTTGGTAGAAGAGGTGTAGGGGAAGGGGATCATCCCCGAAGACGGGCCGGCAAAATCTTGGAAAATTTGATTTAAGCTTATGCCTTCTTGAATTCCAAGCGGCTTAGCATGTTCGCGGATTTGGGAGATGAGACTCCAAGTTTCTTTGAAGATCGGTGATTCAGGATCTATATTGTTTTCTGTTAAACTTTGGTGAAGTTTTTCAACCAGGCCTTTATAGAATTTGTAATCTTTGTTTTTATTTTTGGCAAAGTTGTTTCTTGTATTATAAAGAAGCAGTTGGTGTCTAGTCTGATCTATTGATTCGGTTACCGTTGAATATATCTTTTTTAAGACGCTGCTTGCGCCTTGGGAAAAATTGCTTACTTTCTTTTTAATAGACAGAATTGTTCCACTGTTTAGTCCAAGGTAGGAAACCGAATTAAGCAGACTTCCCAATACTCCCGAGGTCTTTAGAGGAATTTCGTTAGTGCTTGAGGATTGGCTTTTTGATGTTTCAATTAAGTTTTGGATTGTTTCTCCTATTATTTCGGACATAATATCCACCCCCGTTTGTGTGGGGTGTACTTTATCATCCGATACAAAGTCGGTTGTATAAATCGGTTCACCATTGTTTGCTACTACAACTTTTGAATTCGGGTAATTCGGATCCTGATTTAGAGCCTCTGCCATTTCAAGCAATGCCGAATTCATATCTTTTACAAGATTGTTTTGTTTTAGTTTTGTTTCGGGGACGGGAGAAATAATGATTGTCACGCTCGGATTAGCCTCTCTTATTGAGCTTATTATTTCTTGATAGGGGATGATGAAGTTTGATTGTATTTCAGAAGTTTGGTGTACAAAACCTGATGCCAGCTCATTTGTCCCCAGTTGAATTACTACTATATCGGGAATATTGTTTGAGGTAAAGTTAATCTCCCCTTTTGCTATCCTTTCATAAAACTTTGAGGCAGTAACTCCTTTGTAGGCTTGGTTTGCCACTCCGCCGCCAAATGACCACTGATTGCCGATAAAGCTATATTCAACACCTGTTTCCTCCAGTTTCTTTTGAATTATCTCTTGGGCTTGACCGCCTGCTAAATTTTGAGCGATGGAGTCTCCCATAATCATTATCTTGGGGGATAGGGAGGATGGGGCGGTGTTTATTTGGATGTCTATTATGTTTTTGTCGTAGACAAGTTTATTGTATCTTTCAAAAAAACCCATACGGTAATCTCCTTCAGTTTTCATCAAGTATTGGAGAGCATTTAAATCTATAGTGACTTTTTTGCCGTTTATTTCTGTCTCGGTTCTAATAGAGTAGGCGGTATATTTATTCCCGTATTCGTTTACAGCCTGAAAAGGAAAGTTTTTTGTGTTTTCAAAGTGATACCCATAGATGGGTTCTTGTTCCCAAGTTGATCTGAAAAAATCTACTATTACTTCATTTGCTACTCTTATTGCTTCTTCTCTTGAGGAAGTAACAGGAGAGAATTGTTTAATAAATGATTCCGCATTACCTGTGGCATACTGCAGAGGTGCAAGCCATGGTCCGTACTCGCTTTTTGATTGGGAAAGGATCAGCGCGCTTATAAAAGCCTGTGTTTTGGCGGATATTGTTTCGTCGGGATGGTGGTATGATTCAAAGATTAGCCTTCTTAGATCTTTTGAATTGGGATCAAGTCCTATCCATTCTGCGGCTTTTTTGAGAGTCTCTTCAGTTGGTCTTAGGTGATCTAGTCTGTAAAGTGTTCTGAATATGATCCCATTCTCAGAGGGATAAAGTCTCCCCTTTTTACTGTCCCATTTGGTGTTTATCCCTCCCAGCCCAGCGTGTGTTTTAGAGTCGTTCAGAGCGCCCCTTTCGGTGTTGTAGACAGTTTGTGCCAGAAGGGAAAACTGCACATCCCCCGGGTTTGTTATTTCTGCCGCTTCGGCAAAATAGGGGAGATATTTTTGGTCGTTGTAGAGTTGATAATCGGCATTTGCCAAACGATTTTGAAATGTTTCCTGATTTACAACTACGGCTTGGTAGCTTGTGTCTGCAATCTTTGCCGGTTGTTTAGGTGTTTGATCTGAGGTTTCTACTTTTATAACAGGTTTTGTCAGCAGATTTTGCTGTTCTGATGGTTTGTTTTCTTTAATTATTTGTGTTTGCGTTTTATCTATTTGTATTATTTCGGCAGGGCGGGGGATATTTTCTGCAATATTTTGATAATAACTTTGAATTGTGCTGCTGATATTGGTTGAGATAAGTGCCCAGCCTAGGGTAAATGTCACGGCGGCGGACAGCACTATTTTAGTGGCTTTTGATATAAACGGCTGTGCTTTTTGTTTTATTTGGTTGGCAATGTTTGTTATTTTGTTTTTTCCAAGAATGTCGGTTTTTTCCGTTTGCTTGTTAAACTCAAGCTTTGTTGAACTTATTAACTTTGCTTTATCTTCATAGATTTTTCCTCTTTCTCCGCCGGTGGAATAACCTCGGGAAAGTGAGGCGTCAATGTTGGTTACTCTGCTGTCTAGAGTTGGTTTATTTCTTGAGTGGCCGTGAACAATTTTAGTATCCAAAGGTAAGTTTAGTCCCTTTAAAAGTCTATCTACACCTGATGTGTCAAATTTCCCCCTGTCGGTCATTTCTCTTACTAAGGTTTCTAATTCATAGCGGTTTCCATTTTGAACCGTTCGTCTTATATTTTTATTTATTTCTGCAACCGAATGTCCATAGTTAAGATAATTTAAGGTGTCGCTGTGGACATATAAAGTTTTTTTGTTTTTGTCATAGTAAATGGCTGGGAGATTTTCAAGCCAGTTCAGAAGTTCGCTATCACTGCGCAGCCGGTTCAATTCGTTGGGTTCGATGATTGGTGTGATGGCTCCGCTGGGTCCTCCCAGATATGCGGAATATATGGCATCATAGTCGTGGTTTCCTGCCAGAACTATTATCTTCGGAGAGCCGTCTTCGTTAAAACCGGCCTGCTTTTGAAGCTCCATAATATTTCTTGCGGTTTGATAGCCGGTTTGGCCGGATGGTGTTCTGGCAAAAATATCTCCCGTCAGGACCAAGTTATCGTTTTTGCCTCCTTTCCAATTACCTTTTGAATCAAGGAGCGGCTTTGATATCTTTTTTCCGTCGGCTGAGATTAAATTTCCCGATAAGAGAGATACTAAACTTTCCCAATCTCCATGAATATCTCCGACGGCATACACATTTTTGTCTTTTGGGTCTTCAAACTTTGCCTCTACCACCTTAACCGAAGAGATTGAGCTGTTGAGAATAGAATCCTTCTTTGTTATAAGAATGGATTCTACTATTCCTTTTGCTATTTGTGTCTTTTGACTTTCGTCTAGCGCCCCAAGCGTTTTGTTGTTTTCTATTTCCTTTTGTATTTCGGGGTAAAGGGGATATTTGGTAAGCGCGGTTGATAGAGTGCGTTTGATATTTTCCAGTATTGCGTCCTCTTTTTCTCCAAGGTGTATTGAACTGTTGTAGTCTTGCACTTCTTTTTCTAGCGTATTCGACAGATGGGCTTTGATTCTGTTCTCAATCAGAGTTTGTAAATCGGAGGTCGCTTTGTCTATTTCTTTTTGGCTTGACTTGGTTTGGTTGGCGGTGAAAATACTTTTGGTTGTATTTATGACTCTTTGTGACAGGTTGTTGCCGATGGATTTAAGTTTCGTTGGCAATGGGGAAACTTTGTTTAATAGTCTGCCTGTTTCAAGAACGATATTATTTACCGCTTTTGTGGCGGAAGGAATGATATCAGAAAAATTAGTTATAATTTTTCTGATATTGTTTGTGATATAAGTTATAAGATTGATAGGCTTTGTTTCTTTTGCGGTTTGTTGGCTTTGGGTTATGTCGGAAGGGGAGGTTTCTAAAGCTATAAGACCTGTTTCCGGGTTAAGGTTTTGCGTTATTATTTTTGAAACTGTGCTTTCTGCTGTGCTTCGGTTGATCTCGCCCTTTGCCGCTATTGAGTCAATGATGTTTTTCTGGACTCCCGGGTCGCCCCAGAAGTCAATGTTTTTGCCTCTTTCTCTTTCTATGAAATTTTTTATCCAGTTTGAAGTATCATTTGAAACGCCTGCTGTTTTTAGAGATTTTTCTAAATCTCCATTGAGTCTAAAATTGTCCATCACATCAGGCATTTTGTTTTGAATTTCTTTTGCTATTTCAAGCGGGATTTTAGAATGGCCGTAAGTTACGAGATCTGAAATTAAAGAGAGATTGGTATAGTTTTCGGATGGATTTGCACTTGAGTTTTTTAGTTGATTTTGTATCCTGTTGCCCTCATTGACTAAAGTTTTTATCAGATTTGCAGAAGCTTCAGGGATTACTTCTGTTTTCTGCGCTGTTTCTTCAACTGCTTTTTTCTCAATTGCTGTCTTCTCGGTTACTGTTTGTTGTTTTTGGTCTTGTGTTGTTTCTTTTTTCTTCTTATCTGTTGTTTGCGCGGGCTTTTGTTTGTCTGCAATAGTTTGTTGTGTTGTGGTTGGCGTCTTGGGTTGATTTATAGCAATACTTGCGATTTGTTCTATAGAAAGCTGGTTTGGTGTTGACACTAACGGTGTCTTTCCTTGTGTTGTTATTGTTGTTGAGACACCTGTTATAGTTTGAGAGGGTAAAGTAGTTGTTTGAGTTTTTAATGCAATATTTGAAGGATCATTTTCTGAAAGTTTTATGTTGTACCCATTAACTATTACCGTATTTGATGCGGTAAGTGATGGTATTTTTACACCAACTTTGCTTGCACCGAAACTTACCAAGCTGTGGGGAATTTCTATCATATCTGAAGGTCCTATCATCCCGTTGATTAAGGTCTCATAACAAGCATCCCCATTCCCGGTGATACATT
>DYLN01000035.1 GCA_020722085.1 Melioribacter roseus | reverse complement strand
AGACGAGTTAGAAGTCGTTGTGCAAAATATAATTTCCTAATGCATAATTTAGGTTCATTAGGACTCACTCGAGTAAACTCGAAAAAAGTTATGAAGAAAGTCCTTTAAGATTTTTAACTCCGTAAGTTTACTTAAAAATCCAATCCTAATGAAAGATAGTATCTTGGTGAGGTAAATCTATGCCAGTTATATGCCCAAGCAATATCTAAACGCCACAGGAAAAATAGATATGCTCTAAACCCAACACCTGTACCAATAAGTAAATCTTTGGTAACAGTATTTCCTGCTTCATCTTTCGAAAATAACCGCAGCTTGTTGGTATTGTCCCATGCAGAACCGGCATCAACGAATGCAACTCCTAAAATATTTTGGAAGAACAACGGAAGCGGTCCTGTTAATAGATATCTAATTACCGGCATTCTCAACTCCAGATTTACAAGCGAATATTTTGTGCCGATTTGTTGTGCGTAATCGTAGCCTCTCAAAGGTAAACCCGGTGTTAAAAATGCGAAGTCTGCTGCCGATCTCACCGGAATATCTCCTGTTGCAAATGAGCGGTTGATCCAATTTTCTGTGCCGCCGATAAAGAAACGCTGTGGATTTGCACCTCCGGAATAACCGCCGGAGAGCCGAAACGCAAAGCTGTTATCGAACCAGAACCGGAAGTAGTTTCTGTAATCCCAAACAAAAGAATAAAAGCTTTGCAGTTTATTTGTAATACCCGGGTTGCCGAATAATGTGAGATTGTATCTTGTGCCTTCAATTGGAGAAGTATAACCCCAGAGTACATTATCTTGAACATAGCTGACTGCCGGAATAATATATGTCGCATTATCGGCGGGCACGGAAATGTTGTCAAGGTTTTCTGCTGATACACTTAATATACTTAAACTCGCATCAAATCTGTGAAAACGGTCGAAAGGATAACTGGCTGAAATAATGCCGCCGAAGTTTCTAAATCTGTATAGATCGGAATTGAAAAATGAATTCAGATATACAAAACGTGCCGTGTGAAATAACTCAATCCCCCAATTAGTTCTATTTTTCAAATAATAATATGCTAATCCGTAGTCGCTGTTTTTAATATCAATTTGTAGACTGGTTATTCCGATTAATCTATGGTTTCCAAGCACATCGCTGAAGGCTAACTGGGTTGTTCCTAGTAAACCGTATAAAGTGCTGTAACCGGCGTTTGCATATATTAAGTCAGGAGAAAAATTAATCTTATATTTATTTACAAGATAATTGCCGTCAGAATCCAGATGTTCCTTAAATAATTCTTCACGTCTCTTTTCTTCCGTACTGTCTATTGAATTCCCCTTGCCGAAAACATATTTGCTATAATCTACAGATGAAGAATCTTTCTGTTCAGTGTTTTCCGCTATATACTGTCCGGTGAAAATTTTTCTATTCTTTCCGGTTGTTAAAGTATCTTCTGCCGGATTAATCACGGTAACAGAAGAATCGGTTTTGGGGGCGGCGTTTGCTGTAGTACGCACAATTTCCGGCATCGGATCAATTCCTTCCCGTAACTTTTTCATAAAGTCTGTTACAGGGAGCTCTTTTTTATTGATATTAATATTGAATGGATCGTTAAGAGTGAAGATATTATAACCCAGTTTATAAAGTGCCGTGAAGGCTAATTTTTTCCCGTCGTATGAAATTGAAGGCTGTGAAATCTGGCTAATAGAATTGGTTATGGGCACAGCTTCATTAGAAACAACATCGTTTGTACTATCATTCGGGACAATACTCTTTTTATATAAATTGCCGATCCCGTTGTAGTCTGATACAAAAATTATTTCTTTACCATCCGGCGAAACAATAGGATATTGTTCATCGCTGTATTTCCAGTCGGTGATTCGTGTTATTGCTTTTGTGTCAACTTTTATTGAATAAAGGTCCAAATAATGATAATCAAAATTTTGCATCGCAAAGTCTTTTGGAGCATCCGATTCCTTTAGATAAGCACCGCGGTCGGAGGAAAAAATAATTTGTTTTCCGTCAGGAGTCCATACCGGATCAAAATCACTAAAAATATCGTTTGTAACATTTGTTACTTCTTCAGTAGAGAAGTCATAAACATAAATATCCGATTGAGAAGAATTTTGAGCCTCGAAGGCTATTTTGCTTCCGTCTTGAGACCAGCTTACCGAGCCTATTCCATTCATCTTAAAAGGGAGTTCATAATAATCATCGGTTTCTACATTGATAATGGCAATTACGTCGTAACCACTACTTTTTACAGAAAGAGCAATTCTTTGATTATCGGGTGCCCAGGTGAGTGAGGGATGGAGTATGTTCAATTCTTCAAAATCATTAGTCTTTCCGCTTGAAACGACACGCTTAATTATTTTACCATCCTGGCTGTTCATTAAGTAAACATTCAAATAAATATCCCTGTCGGAAATGAATGCAATTTTATCACCTTGAGGCGAGATAGCAGGACTTGTATTATAGAAACCTCCGTCTTCTTTATTGTCGGTCAATCTTTTTGCGTATTCATCGGGGTCTGATTGAATAGCAACTTCCGGCCAATATTCTTTCTTTAAACTCTTTTTCCATCTTTCATTTAGTTCTTTCAGGTTAATTCCTATTGATGCTTTAAGTCCGTCTTCGAGCCCATTCAGATTTTGAATTTTGCTTACAAGCTCGCCGATTTTTTGTTGTCCATAGGTATCGGCGATATATTTAAAAACAGACTGCCCGCCGCGGTAACCCATGTATCCATTTAATCTATCAATATCGGGCAGTGATTCGGTAGTAATTGCGTTGCGTATAAACATATCTGTGTTTGTTTCCCAGCCCTGTGAAATATACTCGGCAATTCCTTCCATAAACCACTGCGGAAGCTGAAGTGTAATTCCTTTGCTTATAATATTCTGAATGCTTCCGCCGTAAAGCATATCGAGCATTACTGCGTGCACCAATTCGTGATGGATTACATGTTGAAATTTTTGATATGAACCTTCAAACGGAAAGACAACTCTGTTCTTGAATGGCTCGGTAAAACCGCCGGTGCCCGGGTCTATATATTCATCACTTACGTTGGTCTCCTGAAAATCATCATGTGAATTGTAAACAACGATTGTGATTCTGCTGGAGATTTTATAATTAAACATCTCTTCTATCTGTGTAAGAGATGATTCAGCAGCCGCGGCAGCAAATTCAGTAATTTTCTCGCCGCCTTTGGAGAAGTATATGTCAAAATGTTTTGTTTGAATATAGTACCACTCGAGGTCTTTGTATTGAACTTTGTTTTGACCGAACTGTGCCTGGATACAGGAAAAACTAATCAGCGACATAAAAACAGCAAGGATTAACAAACTTTTCATTTTTACCCCGTTCGTTTTTAAAATTTTTATTCGGAAAAGATAAAATCGATTTCGCGTTTAATTTCGTTCACACGAATTAATTTTACATTTACTTTATCACCCAGCCGTATTCTTTTGCCTGTTCGTTTTCCGAAAATGGCATAACTTTTTTCATCGAATATATAAAAATCATCATCAATATCCCTTAGTCTTACCAAACCTTCTGCCAGAGAACGGCTTAATTCGACAAAAACTCCAAAATTGGTAATGCCGGAAACAATCGCCGTAAACTCTTCACCTATTTTATTTTTGAGAAATTCGATTTGTTTCAGCTTTACGCTCATACGCTCGGCTTCTACGGCTGAACGTTCTTTTTGAGACGAATGATTGCAAATTTCTTCTAATTCTGCCAGTGAGAAATTTTTCTCTTTGGCACTTTCAATATAATTGTAGATTAATTTATGAACAATCAAATCCGGGAAACGGCGTATAGGTGAAGTAAAATGCGTATAAAATTTAAACCCCAGTCCGTAGTGACCAATATTATCTGTCGAGTAAATTGCTTTTGCCATCGACCTTATTGCAATTTCATTTATTACGGCTTCTTCTTCCGAACCTTTTACCTTATCAAGTAATATTTGAAATTGTTTTGAATTGTTTACTGCTTTTGGATCGAATGAATAACCCAAAGATTTAACAAACCTTGCAAACTCTTCAACTTTTTCGTTGTCAGGCAGATCGTGAATCCGGTAGACAAAAGGCAGATGATTCATGCCTTTTGAATTATTAATGTGACCGGCAATTATCTGATTAGCCAGCAGCATAAATTCTTCTATTAAATTATGGCTTTCTTTTATTTCTTTTACCTGAATATCAACTGGGATGCCGTTTTTATCTAATTTAAACTCTACTTCAGGCGTATGAAAATTAATGCTGCCTTTTTTTATTCTTTTCTTACGGAGAGTTTTCGCCAGTTGATTAAGAAGATTTATCTCGTTATAAAACTCACCCTTGCCTTTGTCAATTATGTTTTGGACTTCGTTATAAGTAAACCTTCGTTTGCTGTTGATAACCGACTTTTTTATTTGATAGGAGATTATTTTGCCGCGCGGTGTAATTTCAGAAATTACGGAGTAAGTTAGACGGTCTTTACCGGGCACAAGTGAACAAATATTATTTGATAATTTTTCGGGAAGCATTGGTATTACTTTTCCTACAATATAAACGCTCGTTGCTCTTTTTTTCGCTTCGTTAAAAATGGGGGAGCCTTTTTTTACAAAGTGGCTGACATCGGCGATATGAACCCCTACGGAAAAATTTCCGTTTGAAAGTTTTTTTATTGATACTGCGTCGTCAAAATCTTTTGCGTCTTCGGGATCGATAGTGAAAATTATTTCTTTGCGCAGGTCCAATCTTTTTTTAATTTCACTTTTTGTTATTTTTTCCGAAAAAGATTCGGCTTGTTTAATTACATCTTTCGGGAATTGATAGGACAATCCGAATTCTCTTGCTATCGCAGCAATTTCAGCATCGTAAGAGCCTGCCTTTCCTAGTACTTCCTGAATTTTGCCCTCAGGATTTGCATTGGGGGACTTCCATTCTAAATCTCCTATTACAACCTTATCTCCCTCTTTTGCATGACTTAAATTTTTCTGAGATATATAAATATTGTGGTGGAGTTTTTTATCGTCAGATTCCACAAAGTAAAAAGATTTTGATTTTTTTAATGTGCCGATTATTTCTTTATGTGCACGTTCGAGGATATTGATAACTTGTCCCTCTATATTTTTCCCGAACTTTTGAGCAAGGAGTGAAACTTCAACTGTGTCGCCGTCCATCGCCGTATTTAAATATTTGCCCGGAATGAAAATATCTTTAATATTGTTGTTTTTAAGGGATACAAATCCGTAATCGCCCCCGTTAAAAACTGATAATTTACCGATTAACTTTCCTTCCCCAAAGGAATCCTTTCGGTTCAAAGAATATCTTTTGCCGAATTTAGTGATTACATCTTCTTCCTGAAGTTTGTGCAAAAAATATTTCAGTTCGGCATACTCGTGTTCGCTTTCAACGCCGAGTTTCCTGGCTAATTCCTTAGTTTTGATTTTAGCATCGGGATGGTTTCTAAAGAATGATTTGATTTTCTTTTTCATTAAAACTCGAATCTATATTTAAAACCAAGTTCATTTGTTTTTTCGTCAGTAGCGTTGCTTTGGCTTACCGGATCTCTCCTCTCTAGTCTAATTAAGAAATGCGGGTTAAATAGGTATTCAATTTTAATATTAGCCTTAGCAAAATTTTGAAACAACTCAGATGTGCCGCCGAAACTGTACCGCAGATTTTGGATTCTTCCCGATAGAGTAAATTTAGTATACGCTCCAGACTGTGTGAATGAAATATTATTCACCAGATCGCCTACTGCAGAATTAACGAAATTTGTCAAGATTGAACCAAGAAAAGATGTAGCGGTATTTCCTATAGCATCTGTTTGTCCGGCAACCAGAGCTTTGTCCTGAGCAGTCAAATCATCTTTGAATTTTCCGATCAGAATAAAAGAAAAGGCATCAGAGTAATCGTAGCGTTGGTCGGGTATATTGCGTTGAATATTATCGCTGCCGACATATATGCCTATGCTTCCCGGATTACTTGCAAGATTCTTTCCCAAATCTTCTAATGGTCCTTTTATTTTTATCTTTACCGCTACTTCTTGCGGTGTGGCAGTTGGGTCGCGGGGATTTACATATTCACTCGTGTATGTTGCAACTACGTTTAAATAAGGATTGTAAATATCGCTTTCAAAGCGAAGATAACCAGTTGCATCAAAAGTTTTGAAGAATTCTAATTTGGAACCCTGCAGCAGTTCAAAAGAACCTTGAGCACGTTTCAGACCGTTAAGGCTTTGCATTTCAAGCTTGCCGTCCATTTCAACTGTTAATCTTTGATTGGCTGCCTGTGAAAGTATAAAAACTATTTTGGCTGAGTTCTCAACTTTAATGTTCATATCGTAGTCGAATATGCTTTCGGAGGTGCTTTTAATTCTTTTTGTTTTCTTCAGGCTTTGTTCCGATTTTAACACATTTTGAAAGCGGAGCAATTCTTTATCAACTTTAGTTGTATCTTCGATTATTCTTATATCGAAATTAGTGTTGTTTCTGTAGGTCTGCTCGTCTGTGGTTGTGTAGACGAGATTAACATATTTTAATAAAACATTTCCGGTGAAGTAAGCCCTTTCATTAAGGAGCTGGAATTTCCAATCGCCGTCAGTTCCAATTAGCAAATCACCGTATAAAAGGGGACTAACAGTTTTTGATTCTTGACTAAGAACTGATAAAGTTCCGTTCAATCTTATATCTACTTTGTCGATATCAAAACCTTTGAGGACTATTTCGCCTTGTCCGTTGATTTTGCCGCCGTATTTAGCACTGACTGCGTTTACTATTTGTAAGCTGTCCACAGTTAATGTTTGGCCATTAAACAGTAATCTAATTGCAAAGGAATAATCCAGATAGTTATTTAACGACCGGAATGATCCGTTTTGAATTCCTAATACTCCTGAATAGACTGGGTTCGAGAGTGTACCCTCAATTTTTACATCCGCAATTAGTTTCCCTTTTTGATTTATTACATACGGGAGAACATTGCCGAAGGTGCTTAAGTCGAAATTTTTCGACTTAAGATTTAAGTCGATTTTATCATTATCGGAAATTCTTTTTTCAACTCTTTGGAAGCTTAAATCGATCGGGATAGTTCCGTAAATATTCAACTTTGGTTCGTTATAATTGTACGTTGTGTCGAGAAACCGGATGTCTGTAGAAACAATTTTGTTTGCATAGTCAACCTTTCCGATTAAGCTTCCGAAATTGATGCCGCTATAGGTTATATCTTTGAGTTCCATGTCGATATCAAACAAAGGATTTTCGTAAGTTCCTTTTATTGAAGCCGTCAGACTGCCCTTTGTTGAAAGCCCGCTGTTTTCATTTTGTGTCAGATAACTGCTTAGTATACTGCCGGTAATGTTATCAATCGTCAACGTTAAATTCTGGAAATTATCCCCCAAGATTTTTCCCGTAATACTTGCAGTTGTAGATCCGTTTTGCAGAGCAAAGTTTTCAAATCTCAGATAATCAGTAGTGAAAAATATTTTCGCATTTTCTTTGTTTGTCCATGTTACACCGTTAAAATCAATCATAAGATTATCGAGATTAATAACCTGCTCGACAGGTGATAAAAGCAGATTGCCTTCGGCTGCGAGGCTAAATGTGCTGTCAATTTCGGCAGAGGTATTAAAAAATAATTTACTTTGATTGAAAACCACGTCGGCTTCCACATCTTTTATGTTTCTGTCCGAATAGAATCTTTTGGCTGTTACAGATGAAGTACCGAAAATTTTGTCAAATGAGAGATAGCGGTTATCCCGTGTAAAATTTAAATCGGCATCTAAACCGGAAACATAAATTGTTTTTTGTTTATTCATAAAAATCAAATAGTCTAAAGATATTTCCGTGTTGAAAGAAAAATTATTACCGGAATTTTCAACGCTTCCATTACCGGAACCGACTATGTCGAGTTTGTTGTTTAACAGCATTGAAATCAAATGCAGGTCCTTGAACCTGAAATCAAAACCGAATTTCAAATTTTTTTTTGCAATATCCGGCATATTATAAACTTCTGTTTTAATATGAGTTGTATCTTTTCTCGAAGGAGTTGATTCCCGTAATATAATAATAGGATTTAACTCCTCAAGCTTTTGTGAAATAATATGTGTTATAGTTTCCGATTCATACTTGAGCAGAGGTACTGCATCTTTCATAGAAAAATTTCCAAATATGTTGAAGTCAATAAAATCGGAAGTCAGGTTAATTTTTTTATTTGTTGAATCGTTATTTATGTCAAGTTTAATTTGGGAATAATCGATTGCATGATTTTCAAAGCTGGAAGAATCAACGCTAAGTAAAAAAGATGCGTTCATTTTGTCGGGATTAAAACCTTTACCTTCAGCCTTGAAAGAGAAATTTAAACCGCTCTCGTATTTTTGTCCGCTTAAATAATCAGCGAGATTCAGATTTTTGATCTGTCCGGTAAAATTATAAGTAGCCGTAGTATCTGCATCGTATAATAATTTCCCTTCAAGGCTGATTGTGTTGGTTTCTGATTTACCATCAAATCTTATATCGATTATTTTGTTTTTTGCTTCGGATGAAATATCGAGCCTGTCAATTTTGTGCCCGTTGAACAAAGAATTTTCCACCGTAAATTTCAATGACGAATTCAGGTTAACCGGATTTGTACCTTTACCTGCAATTGTGCCGGCAGAATTAATTTTAGATTTATAACCGATAATAGGAAGCAAATCTAGATTTTCGGTATTAAATTTAACATTGTACACCATAAGTCGTGGTTTAAGGTTCAGTGCAGCTTCTGTATTTATTTTGCCCCCGTCCACTTTGGCAATAAGCTTAGCCTTGAAATTGGTGGGTTCCCCTGAAAATTCCGCATTTACATTTCTTACTTTCAGACTATCAAATCTCGGCAGATTTAATGTTGGAAGAAGAGTATGGACGTCTTTGTAGTCAATATCGGAGTTTTGAATCTGTGCATTAATAAAAAGCCTTTCGGGAATATTTAGATTTTGAATTCTTCCTGTTATTTGGAAGTGTGTTTCGTAGTAATCCAGTTTCAGTTTTTCAACCTGAAAATCCCCGAATTTCCCTTTTGCTTTCAGTTGAAGATCCGGAATCCCTTTTAAGAAATCGGTACTCTCAAGGAAGGAAGATAAATCATTAAAGTTGAAGGGAGCAGCTGTTAGATCAATTGAGATTGGATATTTCTGAAAATCTTTAAGTTCAACTCCACCGAACAAATTCAAACTATCAAGCCGAGCATCAATCGAAATAAAACTGCTGTCGGTAACCATGTTAAATTTTTTTACAAGCGCATAATCCGACGTAAATACAAATTGTCCGCTTAATTCCTGCAGTGCGAACCTTTTTAAATTAGGGTGAAAAGAAAGTTCTCTTAAATCAAGTAAATAATTGGAATTGTTTATGTCGGCATATAACTCTGCGGACAGGTAAAGATTTTTAATTCTAAGGTCTTCCGGATTGACAAGCTGGTAAACTTTAGTACTGTTTTTGTTTTCGAATGTTTGTCTGGTAAAATTAATATTGCGGAGCTGCAAATCTGCAGCTTGGATGTTGAAATCAAATTGGCTTTTTGTTGTGTCGGCTTCTTTTTGCTTGGTCAATTTTGAGAAATTCCATGCACCTGTACTATCCTGTAATAAAACAATATTAACGTTTTCGAGGAGAATCTTCCGGAAATAAATTTTTTTAAGAAGAAGCTGAAGGGGACTAGTTTTTATTTCAATTTTGTCGGCATTAAAAAGAGTGTCGTCATCAAGTATAATGGAAGTATTTCTCAACAAGAGGGAAGTGAAAATTGTACCGTCAATTTTTTCAATATTTATTTTTCCGTTTAGTGATGAATCAGCAGCATCAATTATTTTGTGCCGCAGAAATTCACGGAAGGTACTGGTCTGTGAATAGCCTAAAAAAATTACAAGCAGAAGAAAGATAAATGCAAAGAACCCGATGAAAGTATTGATAATCTTTCTAAATAAGCTCCGTTTTATTTTTTCCTTCGGTTCAGTTTCAGCCATTGTTCTTAAATTTTTTTAATATCGTATCAATTATATTGCTTGTAGATTGTTTGTGAACAAACTCAATTGTTTCAACTTTGCCGCCGGCTGCTTCAACAATTTCTTTCCCTACAATTTCATCTTTTGACCAATCGGCACCCTTAACTAAAACATCAGGGATCAATTTTTCAATGACATTTTGCGGGGTATCTTCATCGAAAATAATTACATAATCAACAGGTTTTAAGCTGGCTAATACAAAAGTTCTTTCATCTTGACCGGTAATTGGTCTCAGATTTCCTTTTATTTTCCTAACAGACGAATCGGAATTTACGGCAACAATTAAAACGTCGCCTAAAAGTTTTGCTTTGGTAAGATAGTCTACATGTCCGGCATGCATCAAATCAAAAACGCCGTTTGTAAAAACAACTTTTTTGTTTTCTGCTTTCAGTTTTTTTCTTACTTCTATTATTTCGTTTAAAGTAAGGATGTTTTTCATAAATTCAATTCCGATTTAACTGTATTAAATAAATTATCGAGTTCAATAGGTACAATTCCTACTTCCTGGCAGACAATTCCCGCAGCATAATTTGCCAGATAGGCTGCTTCATAAATATCTGAGCCTGCAGCCAGAGCCATTGTCAACGTAGAAATTACGGTGTCTCCGGCTCCGGAAACATCTATTACTTTTTTTGCTTTAGTTGGGATCTTTCTTTCATGTTGACCGGTTTCAAATAATGCCAATCCTTCTTCTCCCAATGTTAAAAGAACATATTTGGCATTCAGTTCTCCTAAAATGCGCTGACCGGCATTGTTTAAGTCTTCGGAGTTTCTTATTCTTATTCCAAAAGCGTCTTCTGTTTCTTTGCGGTTTGGTTTAAAAACGGTAACATTTTGATATTCAAAAAAGTTATTAAACTTAGGGTCGGCGGTTATAATTATATTTTTTTCGCCGGCAAGCTTAATGACTTCGCGTATTAAAGTTTTGGTAAGAACACCTTTATTGTAATCTTCCAGTATAATTGCATCAACGCTGTCGATAATATCTTTTAGGGACTTCAGAATTTTCTTTTCGGTTGACGCGTTTATCGGGTGGGTTTTTTCTTTGTCAATTCTTACAATGTGCTGTTTGTTTGCTATAACTCTTATTTTTGTTGTTGTGGGTCTATCTTTTTCTGTAATAATTGCGTCGTTAATTATATTTTTTTCTTTTAATAGTCGTTTAAAAATTTTACCGTCGTTGTCGTCTCCGATTAGCCCAATTGGAAAGGGAATGCCGCCTAAGGACAGAATATTATTAGCCACATTCATTGCACCGCCGAACCGGAAAATTTCATTGTCGATTTCCACTATCGGCACCGGAGCCTCCGGGGATATTCTGTGAACATATCCCCAGAAATATGCATCAAGCATCATATCGCCAATAACAGCAATTTTTTTACCTAAGAAATTTTTTTTGAGCTGTTCTAATTTTTTAGATGATATGTTCAGCATTATTTATCCTTTTTGTTCCACAATGCAAGTTTATTTTTTAGTTCAACTTTTACAAGATTTGATTCGGTGCCAATCCACATATTTGTGCCGTCGAAATATAAACAGTTTATCAAATCCGGTATGCGGTTGTCTCTAACCGGGGTTATCCGGTTTGTTAACCTGTTAATCAATACAATTCCTCTCCCGTAAATTTCTTTTGAGGATGAACCGAACTGATAAAGTGCCGCCCAGATATAATTTCCGGTTCTGGCAAGGGCAGTAACACCGTTGCCGGGCAGACCGTTAGTAACATCAAATTTATACCAGTCGTTTTTTCTGTTGAATTTATAAATTCCTCCAACGTTAAATTCCGGTTTTTCTTTTGTAAAAAATTCGTCCGTACCAATCCAGATATTATTTCCTTCAAAGGCAACTGCCGAGATTGAAACTTGTTCACCTTCACCGTTGAAGAAGTTAAGTTTGTTATCATAAAATTGCCGGGATGAATGATCGTTCAAATTTTTTGAAGTATTGTATTTATGAAGCCCCGCTTCTGTCCCGAACCAAATTAAACTATCGCCGTCAATTGCAATTGTTTTGATGGTGTTGGTTTTTTTGTCCCCTTTGATTGTTAAGTCGTAATCTGTAAATCTTCTTGTTTTGAGGTCGTATTTGGAAAGGTACATAAATCTGCCGATCCATAATACATTTTCGTATTTGTCGTAAGCTAACGAACGAATCCAGTTGCTCAGTTGTCCGCCCAGCCCGAATTTTCTTTTCGTCCAGTAATTTCTTTTTTTGTCGTAAATGAATAAGCCGTCAGTTGAGCCTGCCCAAACAAACTGATTATTTGCAGCAATAGAGTAAAAAACATTTTGCTGGAGGTTATTATCTGAGTTTGGAAGAGTTTCGAATTTGTCTGAAGCAGCAGAATATTTGAGAATACCTTTACCGTTGGTAGCAGCCCAGATTGACTGCCCGTCGCTGCAGATGGCAGTAACTTCTGTCCCTGAAAGATAAGTTTTAAGGTAATCGGCAGATTGTGCAGTTGTAAAAGAAGGAAATGAAAAAAAAATAATAAGTAAAATCAGTTTATTCATAATGAGAAAGAACTTCATGGTCAATGAGCCGAATCTAAAAAGGTAAATCTTTTGCGATTTGGCTTTGGGTCCCAAGTAAAATTGCATATCACTTTTCATTAAGATACCTTTTTAGAGCAGGCTCATCAATAACTTTCTTTTTCGGTAGGGAATTTTCCGCTTTTAACGTCAGAAATATATTTTTTAACTGCGGATTCAATCTCCTCTGCGAGATTTGAATAATATCTTACAAACCTCGGACGAAAATCAACGTTTAAGCCTAACATATCCGGAGTAACGAGAATCTGACCGTCGCAGTATGCGCCGGCGCCGATTCCGATTAACGGGACTTTCAGTTTAGCTGAGATCGATTTTGCCAATTTAGCGGGGGTTTTTTCGATCACAATTGCAAAAGCGCCGGCTTGTTCAAGTGCAAGAGCATCTTCTGTAATTATTTTTGCTTCGCTAGGGTCTTTACCGCGCGCTTCATAACTTCCGTATGAATGTATGCT
Source organism: Melioribacter roseus (assembly GCA_020722085.1). Taxonomy (GTDB): domain Bacteria; phylum Bacteroidota; class Ignavibacteria; order Ignavibacteriales; family Melioribacteraceae; genus Pyranulibacter. Next base: position 16,459 of record DYLN01000035.1, on the reverse strand, counting down.
TTGCGGAAGCAGCCCAATATGTCCCATAACTGGTATACCGGCTTCGGTAATTTTTCTAACGGTTTCGGCAATCCTGATGCCGCCTTCCATTTTCACTGCACCAGCAGGCGTTTCTTTCATAATTCGTCCTGCATTTCTAAATGCTTCGTCTGGGTTTGTTTGATACGACATAAACGGCATATCAACAACAATCATTGCTCTTTCAACTCCTTTTGCAACTGCTTTAGTGTGATAAATCATTTCGTCCATAGTTACAGGCAAAGTGGTGTCATTCCCTAAAAATACATTGCTGAGCGAATCGCCGACTAAAATTATATCTATGCCGGCTTTATCCAAAATTTTTGCCGTAATAAAATCATAAGCAGTAAGAGCAGAAATTTTTATTTTCTGTTCTTTACATACCTGCAGAGCTTTTGTTGTTATTTTTTTAAAGTCTTTCTGAGTGCTCATATTATATTTTTATTTTTGATTCAATAAAGTCAATTTCGAACACATTTTCAAATCCGGCAATTAAACATTCCGATAATTTTTCGTAATCAGTTTTTTGATTTAAGATTGATTCTAACTCAATTGTTTTAGTTAAAAGTTCTTTTTTAAATATTTCTTTTTGAAGCTGGCTTAAATTTAGATAATCCGGCAGTTTTTTGTGAAATCCGCCGCAAAGAATTGACCCGTGCTGCAATATCACATTTTTCATTTTTCTCTGTGCGCTTCCGATCAATTTTTTCCCTTCGAATTTGACTTCGCTTTTTGCCGTGCTGGCGAAACACATTATATTTTCATCTTCTTTTAATAAGGAAGGGAAATTAGGCTGAACAGTTTCCAGTTCCGCTTGTGAAAGGACAGTGTTGTAAATTGTAAGCCCGTTAATTAAAGCATACGAAATTCTGGAATAAATTTCTTTAGGGGTTAGTTTGTCGTTTAAAGGGATTACTGCAGAATAGGTTAATTCTTCTGCGTGAAGAATTGCTCTGCCGCCGGTAGGTCTTTTTACAACATCAATGCCATCTTTTCGAGCTTCTGCCAGATTAATATCAGAAAGATTTTGATTTGCACCGAGAGAAATGCAAAATGGATTCCACCTGTAAAAACGCAAGAAAGCTTCGTCGGGCGGGCACTCAGAAGCTAACTTGTAATCGTAATCCATATTAAATTTGCCGGAAGAAAAACCGGTTTCGATTAAATGCCAATTCATTTTCTTAAGATACTTCTTGTGCTATTGTCAAGAAATTTAACAATGTTTTGGACAAATATGTTATTGTGGTATTCATTTCTAAGTTTTTCTTTTGCCTCCATAAATAACAGTCCCGAATCATAAAGTATATTATATGCTTCTTTTATTGAATTGATATCTTCGGTTGTAAAACCGCGTCTTCGCAATCCGATAATGTTGAGTCCTTCGTATCTAAGCGGTTCTCTTCCTGCAAGTACATAAGGAGGGATATCTACTACAATTCTAAATCCGCCTCCAATCATGGCATGCTGTCCAACTTTGCAAAATTGGTGCACTACAGTAGAGCCGCCCACAATTGCCCAGTCTTCAATTGTTACGTGTCCGCCTATCTGAACACTGTTGACTATAATACAATTGTTGCCAATATAACAATCGTGTGCAATGTGTGCGTAAGCCATTATTAGGGTATTTTTACCGATGTTCGATTTACCTGTAGCAGATGTACCTCTGTGTAGAGTAGCAAATTCTCTAATGATGCAGTCGTCATCAATGTAGAAATAAGTTTGCACGTCATCTTTAAATTTTAAGTCTTGGGGAATATTTGCTACCGATGCACCTTGAAAAATTTTTACGCGGTTTCCGATTCGTGCTCCGTTATAAATTACTGCATGGGGACCAATCTTACAGTCGTTCCCGATTTTGACGTCATCATAAATAATTGCATAGGGACCGATCTGGGTATTATCTCCAATGACTGCTTTAGGGCTAACAACAGCGGTAGGGTGAATGTTAATCATTTATTATTCTGGTTTAATAGTTTCTCTTCTTTATCAACAACAGCAGCCATAAATTCTGCTTCTGCAACAACATTATTTTCGACATAAGCAGTTCCTTTTATCGAATAGTATTTGCTTTTTTTACTAAGAATTTCAGCTTCTAAAATAAGCTGGTCGCCAGGAGAAACCGGCTTTCGAAATTTTGCGTTATTAATGCTCATGAAATAAACGAGTTTGTTTTCAAGTTCGAAGAATGCATTGAGCAGCAATATACCTCCCACCTGGGCCATAGCTTCCAGAATTAAAACTCCCGGCATTACCGGCTGTCCGGGGAAGTGACCCTGGAAGAACGGTTCATTGATTGTTACAGATTTCACGCCTACAACTTTTTTTTCTAGTTCAAGCTCAATAATTTTATCTACCATAAGAAACGGATAGCGATGGGGCAGAATTCTTTGTATTGCATTTGCATCGAAGACTACATTTTCTTTTTTAACAAACTGGTATTTCCTTACTAATTTTTTCTGCTGATATAAGGCTCTAATTTTTTTTGCGAATTCTACATTAGCCTTATGGCCGGGTCTTGCCGCAAGCACCTGTGCTTTGATGGGCACTCCAATCAATGCCAGATCTCCAAGCATATCAAGCAGTTTATGTCGTGCAGGTTCGTTCTTAAATCGAAGTGAGGTATCGTTTAAAATTCCGGTTGACCCGACTTTGGGTGTATCAGGCAGGCTCAATTTTTTTTGAAGTTTCTGAAGTCCGTCTTCATCAAAAGGATGGTCAACGATAACCACAGCGTTATCAAAATTACCGCCTTTTATTAATCCTTTCTCGGCTAACGTTTCCACTTCACTCAGAAAGCAGAAAGTTCTTGCCGGTGCAAATTCACTTACAAATTCTTTTTCAAGATCGAACAAGCCGGTATGCTGACTTCCTAAAGCCGGATTTTGATAATCTACCATTACAGTTATCCTATAGCCATCGAGGGGAAGAGCAGCAATGTCAACTTGTTCTTCTTCGTTATGGTAAAGTACAGTTTGGTCTATGAATAGATAATCCTTCGGAGCATTCTGTGTAACGAAGCCAGCTTCCAATAATTTTTCAACATAAGGCATTGCACTGCCATCGCCGACAGGGGGTTCAATACCATCCATTTCAATAATGATGTTATCTATTTGAAGTCCTACAATCGAAGCCAGAACGTGTTCAACGGTGTGAACTTTTGCATTACCGAGTCCAAGCGTTGTACCTCTTGAAATATCTATAACATAATCAACATTTGCCGGAATTTCCGGTCTGCCGCCTAAATCTACTCTTACGAATTTTATTCCGTAATTTTCGGGTGCCGGCTTAAAAGTCATTGTGCATTGTGTGCCTGTGTGTAATCCAACACCGGAAATGGAAACCGCTTTTCCGATAGTTCTCTGTAATTCAAGCATTAAGTCTTTTCCTTTTTAATTAGTTCTGAAATTTTGATTTCCAAAGATGCAATTTTTTCTTCTAATTTTTTAATCTTTTCAAGATAGGCAGGTATATTTCGAATGTGAGCTTCTAATTTTAATTCTGAATTAAGTTCCGATGCCGGTGTTCCGCGGTATTTGCCCGGTTTGGTAATTGACTTTGAAACTCCTGATTGTGCACCGATAATTACATTGTCCGTTATTTCTATATGACCAACCAGTCCTACTTGCCCGGCTAAAATACAATTTTTGCCTATCTTCGTACTGCCGGCAATGCCCGTTTGTCCTGATATAACTGTATTTTCTCCCACATAAACATTGTGAGCAATTTGAACGAGGTTATCGATTTTTGTTCCCTTTTTTATAATTGTAGAACCAATAGTGGCACGGTCTATCGAAACATTAGAACCGAGTTCAACATCATCTTCTAAAACCACGTTTCCTATCTGCGGCACTTTATGGTAAGTATTTTTTTCATCTGCAATGTAGCCGAACCCATCGGAGCCTACGACTGTCCCCGAGTGAATAATAACATTGTTTCCTAACACACAATTTTCTCTGATTGTAACATTAGGGTAAATAAGGCAGTCTCTGCCGGCTTTCACGTTTTCCATCAAAACGGTATTATGAAGAATTATAGTCCCCGATTCAATTATGCAGCCGCTGCTTATCACAACATTTTTACCGATTGTTACGTTGTTTCCCAGCTTTGCCGTTTTATCGATAGAGCAGGATGGATCAATTCCAGATAATTTTATTTCGGGCTTTAAGTAAGTTATTATAATTTTTTGAAGAGCAATGTTAGGGTTTTGAACTTCGATATAATTAACATTTTTGTTAGTTTTTTGAAATTCGGGTTTAATTAACACTGCTGTTGCTTTTGTAGTAGGAAGGTATTTTTCGTAAGCGGGCAGATAAAGAAATGTAAGGTCTCCGGCATGTGCTTCTTCAATTTTGGCGACGTTTGTAATTTCTAAATTGGGATTGCCAATAACATTGCCGCCGACTAAGTCGGCGGCTTCCTTTAAAGTTATTTTCATACAATATCATTTTAATTTTTCAAGAACAAGATTGGTCACATCATACTGCTCTTTAGCGTAGAGAAACATAATGTCACCGCTTCGATCAAAAATAAAATCATAATCGCCTTCTTTAGCGACTTCCTGTATGGCATTAAAAATTCTATTTTGAATCGGCTTCATCAATTCTTCCTGTTTCTGAAACAGTTCGCCTTTAACACCGAATTTATCCTGCCGGTATTTTGTAATTTGATCTTCTAGACCAACGAGTTCCTTCTCGGTTTCGGCTCTTTTTTGTTCGCTTAGAACGAGTTTTCTTCTCTGATAATCATCATATTTTGTTTTCCAATCCTTTTCCATTTTATTCAGTTCTTCCTGCCATTCTTTAATAATAGCATCAAGTTTTCGCTGCGTGTCCTGAGCATCGGGGAGCTGTTTCATTATTGTATCGGAATCTACGTAACCGATTTTAAGCTGGGCAAATGAAGACGAAATAAAAAACAGAAGCAGCAGAATCGAAAAAACTATGATTTTTGTTTTCATTTTATTTTATCCGGGAGAATGTTTTTATTTTCCTCTTTTAAGTCGGTCTAAAACTTTATAAGTAATATCAAATTCAGGGTCGGCGTACAAAAGAACTACATCGCCGGCTTTATCAAATACGAATTTCATTCCTTCTTCTTTAGCTATCTGATCGATGACATCAAAAATTTTCTTTTTTACCGGCGCCATGATTTTATCCTGCTGTGTGAAATATTCACCGTTAGGCTGGCTGAATTTCTGATCTCTAAAATTTTGAATTTTCTGTTCCTTCTCAAGAATTTTTTGCTGAGCTTCTCTTTGTTTTTCCGGTGTCATGGTGTTGGACTGTTTTTGATAATTGGCAATATCTGTCTGATAATCTGTTGCCATACTGTCGAGGGTTGCCTTCCATTTTGCAACGAGTGCGTCCAAATCACTTTTGGCTTTAATTGCTTCAGAATATTGTCCTAATATTATCTCAGAATCAATGTAACCGATTTTCAATCCCGATATAGTTGATTGAGCATAGAAATTTGAAGCTAATAAGAAAACGAGAAAAAGCGTTATATTTTTTTTCACGACTACCTCTGATATTTGTTATTAAAATCCTTTACCAAATTGGAAATGAAAAACCCATTGCGGTTTTTGTCCATCCACACTAAAACGGTCGAAACCGTAACCGTAATCAAATCCCAACAATCCAATAGGATTGATTAAGATTCTGGCACCAATACCTGCCGATCTCTTCAAATCAAACGGATCGGTCTGTTTCAAATTTAGGAAAACATTACCCGCTTCTGCAAATGCTAAAAGATAAATTGGTATAGGTTCGCGTGCAAGGGAGGCTCTCAATTCGATCGTCATTTTTTCCATAACCCGTGAACCCATAACATCGCCGGTAACATTTCTTGGACCGATGCTGCGGTCTTCGTAGCCTCTCAACGGAACGGTAGCAATTATTAATCCGTTTCCACCCATATAAAAAAAGTCAAAAGGCTGAATTGGAGTACCGGATTCCAGTTCTTTGATGTATCCTAAATTCAATCCGCTGTAAAGTACAATTCTGTTGGTGCCAAATAACGGTTTATAAAACTCGGCATTAAAAAGCAGTTTGTAATAATCCACATTTCCCGGCAAAAAGGGACCGCCAGAAATTTCACCGCTTAAAGAAACTTTTGATCCTTGAGTAGGGAAGACCGGATCGTCTATATTTGTTCTGGATATTGTAAGTCCTGTAGTGTACTGCCTGCTTAAGCCTTCGGCATATATCCCCAAACCTTCCAATACATCGTTGTACTGAAATCGGGCTTCTCCCTGGATGTAAAAATAATCGTCGGGCCATTTCAATCTTCTTCCCACTTGAAAACTTATTCCAGATTGTCGTAAGTCATAGACATATCTTTGTCTAGTATCAAACATATTAAAGCCGATAGAAGTAGGCGTATCCATAAACCATGGTTCGGTAAAACCTAATGAAAAAGTTCTGTAATAATTGCCAACGCCAAACTGCCAGTTAAAATTCAGCATTTGTCCGCCGCCCATACTGAAAGGGTGCTCAAGAGAAAAATTTGTCAAAGTAAATCCAATAGCTCCGCTGAAACCAAATGCGCCGCTGTAACCAACCGAAGCATTTAAGTAGTCGCTCGATTTTTCCTGAACTTTGTATGAAATATCAACTGTGCTGTCGTTTTTAGGCTGGTAGTTTACGCCTTTATATAATTCTTCTGCATTGAAATATTGCAGATTTGCAAGCTGCTGGATGCTGCGGATAATCATTGCTCTGCTGAAATAGTCGCCCGGCACGGTATAAAGTTCCCGTCTGATAACTTTATCCATCGTTTTGTCATTGCCGCTTATATCCACCTTCCCGATTTTGAATCTGTTGTTCTCCGTAATTTTGATGTCAAGATCAATTGAGTCCGGCATTATTCGGGTCTCTTTAGTATCAATATTGAAAAGCAGAAATCCGTTATCCTGGTACATTGAAGAAACATCGGATTGTTTTTCGTTGAAGTGAAGATTGTTATTAAATTTTTCGAGATCAAAAACGTCGCCTTTTTTGAAATCAAGCCGTTCCATTATAGCCTGGTCGGGATAAACAGTATTGCCTTCGATATTAATATTTCTGACTTTGTATTGCGGACCTTCATAAACTTTTACAATCACATCGAGCTTTGTTTTATCGGGTGAGTACGCAATGCTGTCGCCGAGTATTACAAAATCAATGTATCCGTTTTTTCTGTAGAATTTTTCTAGAAGTTTTTCGTCGTCTTTGAATTTATCTCTTTTAAATTTAGGACTCGACCAGAATTTCCACCATTTAGGTTCTTCGGTTTCATCAAATTGGCTTTTTAATTTATCGTTGTCGAAAGCTTTGTTCCCGATAAATTCAATCTTATTAATAGTTACTTCTTTGCCTTCATCAATATCGTAAAGCAAAACTACTCTGTCTTTGATTCTGTCAATTGAATTAATTGAAACAAGCTGGTCTTTATCGTATTCGGTTTCGTATTCGTCTGCGCTGTCTTTTTCATTCACCCATGTTACCGTTATTTTTTCATCGCTTGTATCTGCATTTGCAAAAACGAATTGTTTTGGAGTGATAACCGCATTTAGGTAGCCGTCATCTACATACAGATTTTTAACTTCGTTTTTTATTTTGTAAATGTCGGCGGGTTTAAGAGATTGTCCTCTTACAATTGTAACTTTCTTTAAAATGTCGTCCGTGCTTAACTCATCGTTTCCGCGGACACCAACTTTTTCGAGACGGGGATATTCTTTTACTTTGATACGGAGGAAAATTCCGGTATCAATTTTCTTATCGATCAGAAGCTGTACGTCTTCGAAAATTCCGAGATTCCATAATCGTTTGATTGCATTGACGGTTTGATCGCTCGGTATCTCAAGTTCATCGCCGACTTTTAAGCCGGTGTTGGCAATGATGGTCGTCGGATCTGTTGACTTATTTCCCTCAACGGAAATACCGAGTATTCTGTAATTTACCTTTTGCTGTTGAGGTAAAATATAGGTTTGGGAAAAAACCAGAATAATCACACTAAGCTTTAGCAGCGTACGCAGGGAGTCTCCGGTTTTCAGTCTTGTCGTTGTTTTTTTTTGATAGTTGTTCACTTACGAGACCAAATCTTCTTTCTCTTTTTTGAAAATCTTTAACAGCTTCAAGCAAATGTTTACATCTAAAGTCGGGCCATAAAACATTAGAGACAAAAATTTCGGAATATGCTATTTGCCACAAAAGAAAATTGCTTATACGAAATTCACCGCCGCTTCTTATCAGCAGATCAGGATCCGGCAGATCCGAAGTTGTTAAAAAGCTGGAGATAAGTGCCTCATTTATATCTTGAGATTTTAATTTTCCGTGTTCGATTTGCATCGTTATATTCTTAACCGCTTCGGTTAGTTCCCATCTGCCGCTGTAGCTCAGTGCTAAATTCAAAATCATTTGGGTATTGGCTGCTGTTTTTTCAAAAGCGGCGTTTAGCTCTTTTTGTACAATAGCAGGCAAAGAGTTTTTATCGCCTATTGAAGTTAATCGAATATTATTTGAATGAAGTTCATCGGTTTCGTTTTGAAGACTTTTGACGATAAGCCGCATTAAGGTAGAAACTTCATCGTTTGGTCTTTTCCAGTTTTCTGTAGAAAAAGTATAGAGTGTTAAAATTTTTACACCAAGTCCAACACAAGTTTCAACTGCTTCCCGAACAGAATCGACACCTTTCTGGTGACCGGCGACTCTCGGCAGACCTCTTTTTTTTGCCCATCTGCCGTTTCCGTCCATAATAATAGCAATATGCCGGGGAATGTTTCCTTTTCGTTTAACTTCAAGAATTAATTTTTCGTCAGATTTAGATAACCGACGAGCCAACGCACTTCCTTAGTTTAAAATTTAGAATTAACAAAATAGTTTCCAAAGCCTTAAATGTCAAGAAAAGAGCATCAGCATTTATTATTTACAAGCTCATTTATGTAACGGAACGACTTTAATTTGGTCTCTCAGATTCGATTCAAGCGAGGAAACAATCAACTGTGTTTTCTCAACGAGTTCGGAAGGAACGCCAATAAAAAGAGTCACCCTATTTTTTGAGTATTTAGGATGCTGCTTCAGTAAAAAATATAATTTTGTAATTAATTTTGGATCGTTAAGTTCTTCATAAGTAAGAGTGATGCCGATTGCAATTTTCTTTTTATACTTTGCTACTGCGTCAATATCATAACCACCGACCGGTTCTGGCTCGGGCAGGTATTTTCCGTACTTGCGGCTCAAGGTAAGGAAACCATTTTTCCACAGGTGGTCAATTAGCTTATCTACTCTTTCACTTTTAGAAAACATCTCTGGTACCCACTTTTTATGCAGTTAGAATAGGAATAATCGGAGAAAATTTATGAGAAGCTAAGATTCTTATATTAAATATCTTATCGTATTCGAACATTTTTATTTCGCTGGTATTATCGACTCTCCCAAAAAGAACTTTTTTACCACTTTTATTCCTTGAAATGTAGTAAGGTTCCAGGAAAACCAGTTTCATTCCGTACAAAAATTGTACTCTGTGTCTATTAAATATTGCCGTTGAGAATAATAATGTTTTCATAAGACCTCCTTTAGTTATAAGATCTAAACACACCGATTACTTTTCCAACAAGATTGAAGTTTTCCTGATTCGTGACCTCGATATCTGTGTAGGATTCGTTTTCGGGGTGCAGAATTATTTTATTTTCAGTTTTGAAGAATCTTTTCATTGTTGCTTCGTCGCCAAGCAAAGCAATAACAATATCACCGTTAACAGCTTCTTTTTGCGGGGAAACAATTACTAAATCGCCTTCCATGATTCCGGCGTTAACCATGCTGTCTCCGTGCACTTTCAATCCAAAACAACCAGATTTGTTTCTAATAATATTCATATCAATGGAGATGTTTCCTTCAATATTTTCTTCTGCAAGTATCGGCTGTCCTGCAGCTACTCTTCCAACAATTGGAATCTGAGCAAAGTTTGCCGATGCGGCTGAAGGTTTGTTGTTTAATGAAATAATAGAAAGTGTTCTGCTCTGGTTGCTCTCGCTCGAAAGGAATCCCTTTTTAATTAATGCGTCTATATGCCGTTTAACTCCAAAAGTACTTGAAATGCCGAATCGTTTGCCAATTTCTCTGTAAGTCGGTGGGTAGCCGTTAAATTCGACATGTTCCTGTATGAAGTCCAAAATCTCTTTTTGACGAGCTGTTGGTTCTGGTTTCATGATAGTGTCCTTTTGTTCACTGCAAATATAGTGAACGAACGTACACTTGTCAAGTGTTTTAAAAAAACCACTTTAAATGACCGATTGGTTGATTTAATGGATGATTGAATAGTTTTCAATCACCCATTCATTCTTTCTTTTTAGATGTGGCTTTAAAACATGGGCGGAAAAATTCTGCTAATCAACATAAGTAATCCAATTGTACCGGTCTTTGATTTTACCGTACTGGACTCCAGTTAGCTCATCATATAATTTTACAGAAAGTTCACCGGCATCGTTGTCGCTGAACCTAACTAATTCATCTTTGTACTTTAATTTGCTTACCGAAGAAATTACTGCAGCGGTGCCGGTTCCGAAAATTTCGAGCAAAGTTCCGTTTTTGTACCTGTCAATTATTTCATCAATTGAAATTGTTCTTTCGTTTACGTTGTAACCCCAATCCCTCAGTAGTTGAAGTACGGATAATCTTGTGATTCCCGGTAAGATTGAGCCGTTTAATGCCGGTGTAGCAACCTCATCTTTGAAACGAACAAAAATATTCATCGCGCCTACTTCTTCAATATACTTTTGCTCAATTGCGTCGAGCCAGAGCACCTGTGTATAGCCTTCTTTTTTTGCTTCTACCTGAGCTGCAAGACCGGCAGCATAATTTCCAGCAGCTTTAGCTTCGCCAGTTCCTTTGCGGACCGCTCGTACGTATTTGTCGGTTACCATTATCGGTACAGGTTTAAATCCTTCTGGGTAGTAAGGTCCTACAGGACTTAACATAATAATAAATTTATAACTTTCCGAAGGACGTACGCCAAAACATGGTTCAGTCGCAATCATAAATGGACGAATATAAAGCGAGTATCCCGGTTTTGTAGGTATCCATTCTTTTTCAACTCGTACCAGCTCGATGAATGCTTGGAGCATGAGTTCCGGGTCAATTTGCGGCATGCTCATTCTCGCTGCCGACTTATTCATTCTCTCTACATTTTTTTCCGGACGAAAAAGTGCGACCCTGCCGTCAATTTGTTTGTAAGCTTTTAATCCTTCAAATATTGCTTGTCCATAATGAAATACCATTGCGGCAGGGTGCATACTTAAGTTGTGCATTTTTTTAATAGTAGGGTTTTGCCAGCCGCCTAATGCAGAATCGTAATCCATTTCAAAGATGTGATCGGTGAAAGTTCTTCCAAATATTAATTTTTCCGGAATAACAACTTTCGATTCTTTCTCAGCAGTTTCAAAATTAATGTCTATCATAATTTCCACCTTAATTTGTTGATGATAGTTATATATGTTTTTCTTTAACCTTTTTTGGTTACCAATATATGAAATTCATTCTAATTGCAACAGTAATTCAAAACTTTTATGTATTTTGGACGAGTTTTTTATTGTGAAAAGGCTTAGCATGCAGCACAAATTATCTTTATCGCTTCTTTTCTTTCTGTGGTTCGGAATTTTATTTTTGAGCGATTCCCTTTCTCAAAAAAAACTGCAGCAGAGTAAAATTGATTCGCTTGTAACTACCGGTTGTGATTTAATCAATCAAAAAGAATGGGGGGAGGCACTCGATATTTTCGATGATATTCTTGATAAAGAACCGGATAACCTTTCTGCCAACTATTATTATGCAATTGCGCAAAGAGAAAAAGCCGTTGCCGCCGATCCGATTTCAAGAATCTTCAGATGGAACAGTTCGGAAAAACATTTTGAACATATAATTGAATTAGATTCAAGCTTTAAGGACGTTTTTTATCAATTGGCACTTTTGGGATTATACAGAGGAAATTATTTTGACGCTATAAAGCTTACCGAACGCCAGCTAAGGGTAAATAATAATCTTGACAACGTGCGAGCCGGAATTTTTCATTTATATAATGTTTTGCTGCATCATGAAAGTAAAGATGATACGGAAGAATTTCTTAGATTGCTCCATTCAGATTTCGCCGATTACTTTTTGGGGGAAATATTCCGAAGGGAAGGCAGTTTCGACGAAGCCGAAGAAATTTTTGATTCAGTTATTGCCCGGAATAAAATTCCGCTGATACCGGTTTATCTTTCGCTCGTGAAATTGTATGTTCAAGAAGATAAACCCCAGAAAGCTGCAGAAAATTATTGGGCTGCAGTAAACTATGTTGCCGATACAGTAAACGGAAATTTATTAATGAATGATCTTGTTTATTTGTTTAATGAAAATGATTACCAAATCTACAAAACGCTTAAGTCTGCAGAAGATATAAAACAGTTTGTTAAATCTTTTTGGTTCGGGAGAAATCCTTATCCCTCTATGCCTTACAATCTCTACCTGATTGAACAGTATAAAAGAATTATCTATGCCGAAGAAAATTTTTGGTACGACGGATTCAGAATGAAAATTTATGATCCGAATAAACTGGATGTAATCAATCATCCTCCGTGGTACGAATTAAATAATAAATACAACGATCAAGGAATAGTTTACCTGCGCTTTGGAGAGCCAGATGGTATATCCGAGCCTGTAAATTCAAGCCGCTCGGAGGTAATTTCGTGGCTTTATAACGAGAGCGCAAAAAATTCCAAAATGATTTTTCATTTTAAGAAAGATTTAAATACACCGGTAAATTACTGGAAGTTAGTCCCCGGCTTTACGGAAAAATTTATAACGGAAAGACTTGCTGTGTGGGATGCGCGCTATCACGATCTTGACCCAAACAGCAATACTTTTTCGGATATTTTAAGAGAGGGCGTGAAAACGGCTGAAACGGGATTAACTACCGATAGATTTACCTGGCCTGAAAATTTGAAAATGCTCGATGCATCATTTTCGGTATCTCAGTTTAAAGACGTTTCTTATATAAGTTTTTTAGAACTGGCTTTTGCTTTCCCTGCTGCCGTGCTGAGGGAAAATTCTTTATCCGGCATTAATCTTAATTTTGAATCGGCAATTACTATATATGACTCTAATGTTAAACCCGTCTTTCACATGGTGAAACATTACGACAAAGACAGTGCACTTTCTGTGAATGTTTTTAACAATCTTTTCATCGACAAGTATGAAATTCCTCTTAAAGCAGGAGTTTATTTTATCTCATTTGACATTTATCTGCCGGATCAAAAAAAAGTTTTTGCTGTTAAGTTTAAACAAGAGCTGCAGAATTTTGAAGATGGTAAGTTTCAGTGCAGTTCGCTTGAGACAGCGTTCGATATTTCTTCGATTTACAATCCAGCATCAAGGGACAGAAAGCTTCTTAAAATAATTCCGAATCCATCTGGGGAATTCAATCAAAAAAATAATGTTTTTGTTTACTATGAAATTTATAACTTGAAAAAAGGTAAAGACGGGCTGTTTCACTACACAATAAATGTGAATATTGAAAGAAAGGAATCCGGAAATTTTATTTGGAATTTCATCAGCGGGATTTTTTCTTCCAAGAAATACAGTCTGTCAATTAAAGACAGTTACATGGATACCTCAGCGAATGTTACTAACTTTCAGGCATTTGATATGAGTCAATTGGAACCGGGAGAATACGTGATGAAACTCGAAATTAAAGATGATGCCGGCGAAGAAACTACCTCTGCTTTTTCGGAATTTAGTCTTGAGTAACCCCAAAATCATTTCATAAATTGATACTCTTATTTCTTATTTTTGACCAACACAATTGAAAAGGCAATGTTGAAAAAATTTTTGGGGTTCTTAGGGACAAAGACAATAAAGTTTTTTCAGGAGCTGGGACAAATATCAATTTTATTTCTGGATGTACTCAAAAACTTCAAAAGGCTGATTAAGGGCAGAAAAGAGTTTTTTTACCAGATGGAACACATCGGTGTTAATTCTCTTTCTCTTGTCTTTATTATCGCTGTTTTTACCGGAGCTGTTTCAGCATGGCAGGCTGCTTATCAGTTAAAAGGAATTGCACCACTTTCTTTCTTGGGTACTGCTACGAGCCGGGCAATTATCACCGAACTGGGACCCGTACTTACCGCAATCGTAATTGCCGGAAGAGTCGGTGCTTCAATAGCAGCAGAAATCGGTTCGATGAAAGTTACCGAACAAATCGATGCACTTGAAACGATGGGAATTAGTCCCGTTGGATTTTTAGCCACACCGCGTTTTTTCGCTTCAATTATTATGATGCCTATTCTTGTAATTTTTGCCGACATGATAGCAATTGTAGGTGCCTACTTTATTTCAAATTATTTCCTCGGTGTCTCATTCGATGTGTTCTTTGAGTCAGTTAGAAGATATTTTTTGTTTGGCGACTTTACATTCGGACTTTTGAAAGGTATGATCTTCGGCGGCGTTACTGCTTTGTTAGGATGTCATATAGGATTTAGAACAGAGGGCGGTGCAGAAGGAGTTGGACTTTCCACAATTAAGTCCTTTGTTGTTAGTTCCTCAATGATATTAATATTAGATTATATTTTGTGGACACTCCATTTTTAGCGAAGAGTTTGCTCCAAAATAAAAGATTAAAGAACAGAGACAAAAGTTCAAAGATCAAAGACAAAGAGTTCTTCCCTTTTTACTTTTCACTTTTATCTTTTCCCTTTTCCCTTTTATTTTCCTCTTGCGGTTGTAAACTAATGCCTGTAAGTTAAGTTTATAAATAGTAGTTTTTTATCCATTTTGTAACTAATGCTGAAATTTTCAAATTTTCGAGAAATAATTTTTTGTAGTAGCACTTTCACAAGGCATTCCAATCTATTAAGTTTTCATTTTCTCATGCCAGACCGGAAAATCTTCGGTATGGATTTAATGTTTTCCCAAAAGGAATCATTTATTTTAACTAATTAAAAAATCATTATGGGAGATAATATGTCAGACTTTGTAAAAGAATTAATGGCTCAGGTAAAAGCCAAAAATCCGAACGAGCCTGAATTTCATCAGGCGGTTTATGAAGTTGCTTCTTCTTTGGTTTTAGTCCTTGAACGACATCCGGAATATCGCGCCGCAAAAATTTTAGAAAGAATCATTGAACCTGAACGCGTCATTATGTTCAGAGTACCTTGGGTTGATGATCAAGGCGAAGTACATATCAATAGAGGATACCGTATTGAAATGAACAGTGCAATCGGTCCCTACAAAGGCGGTTTGAGATTTCATCCATCTGTGAATCTCGGTATCTTAAAATTCCTTGCTTTTGAGCAGGTATTTAAAAACAGTTTAACAACACTTCCAATGGGGGGCGGTAAAGGCGGCTCCGATTTTGATCCCAAAGGTAAAAGTGATGCCGAAGTTATGAGATTCTGCCAGAGTTTCATGAACGAACTGTTCCGTCATTTAGGCTCCAACACCGATGTGCCAGCAGGCGATATTGGTGTTGGCGGCAGGGAGATAGGATTTTTGTTTGGACAGTACAAAAAATTGAGAAATGAATTTACAGGTGTGCTGACTGGTAAAGGCTTAAACTGGGGCGGTTCATTAATTCGTCCCGAAGCAACGGGCTACGGTGCCGTATATTTTGCATCAGAAATGCTTGCAGCAAAAGGACAGTCACTCGAAGGAAAAACATGCCTTGTTTCCGGCAGCGGAAATGTTGCGCAGTACACAGTTGAAAAAATATTGCAGCTCGGCGGTAAAGTTGTAACACTTTCAGATTCCAACGGCTATATTTATGACGAGGAGGGAATTGATACTGAAAAACTAAAATTTGTGATGGACCTTAAAAATGTAAGAAGAGGAAGAATAAAAGAATACGCTCAAAAGTATAAAAATGCTGTTTATACCGAAACCGATCCGAGTGCAGATCATAATCCTTTGTGGGATCATAAGGCACAATGTGCATTCCCGAGCGCAACACAAAATGAAATTAACGGTAAAGATGCACAGAACCTGATAAAAAACGGAGTTTATGTTGTAAGTGAAGGTGCAAATATGCCCACGACAATTGAAGGAATAAACATATTTCTTGATAATAAAATTCTTTATGGTCCCGGTAAAGCAGCAAATGCGGGCGGAGTTGCAGTCTCCGGTTTGGAAATGGCACAGAACAGCATGCGTTATTCATGGACACGCGAAGAAGTTGACAACCGACTGCATTTAATTATGAAGAGCATTCACAAAACATGCGTTGATACTGCTGAAAAGTATGGTACGCCTGGCAATTACGTTAACGGTGCAAACATCGGCGGTTTCGTAAAAGTAGCCGATGCAATGCTTGATCAGGGAATTGTTTGATTATTCAGCTTCGTTAACTTTAACTTTGGTATTGTGATCATTGTATGGATCGCTGGATTCTGGTTGGGAAACCCAGCCCCCACAGCCTAACGATTTGTTGGAAAGGC
>DYLN01000173.1 GCA_020722085.1 Melioribacter roseus | reverse complement strand
ATTTTTGGTGTTTTATCACTTATCGGCTTGACCAATTTTCTCGGACCACCACTGCCTAAATGCACGAAAGTCCACTAATTGAGAAACTGCAAAAACAAGGCTTTATCTATTGGATTACAAAAAGCCTGTTCACCACCCAAATAATCTTATAACTGTTCAGCAATTTTATCTTTATACCATACGCTTAGACTACCATCGTTTTCGACGATAGCAGAAGAAGGCATTCGCCAACTTGGGTTCCATTTCAAACGATCCTGCAGTAAATAATTTGAACGCAGAAGAACCAAGTCCTTATCCCTCTGAAGCAAGGCGCCCTCATTTAAAGCAATTTTTCCAATGTCTGTCATCAACGCAATTTTTGGCTTCCCTCGGCCAGAAATCTTCCCGGAATTCAAAATTTCATTTGAGAGAGCAATGGTTTCGCTTAAAGACGTTCTGAGCCAATCAATCCCACCGATTGGCACACAATGAAACAAATAATGATTCTCAATATCTAGCGACCTAAGATTATCAAATAGCTCAATCAATTCATTTGGCGTATCATTTATTCCTTTAAGTAAAACCGTCTGATTATATATCGCCGAAACACAACTTCTGATCTTTTTATAGGCTTCTTGAACTTCTGGAAAAAGTTCTAAGGAGTGATTTATTTGTGTGGCCATTTCAATTCTAAACGAATGCTCTTTTTTCAGCACAGAAAGTATATTCTCATTTATCCAATCTGGCTGATGAATAGGAACTCTACTAGCAATTCTTACGGTCTCAATATTCATTGCAAATTTATCAAGCTCAGACAAAAAATGAGCCAGCTTTTTTGGGACTAAAAACGGATCGCCACCTGTAACTAGAATTTCTCGCACATCGCGTGTGATTTCTGATTGTCCGATAAAGCGCGCAATCTTCGTCAAATCATCCATTTTCAACACAAATGGGTCATAGTTTCTTCGCAAACAATGCCTACAATGAGCCGCACACTTTAATGTAATGTCTACTACCATCTGTCTTTTATAAAGACGTTCCAATCCTATCAATGGGGCACCCTCAAAGACGAAATCAGCAGACGCATCATAATGCTTGGTGACTTCATTTTCAGAAATAATACTTTCATTTTTATTAAACACAAATTGTGTTTCAAGAACCCGAATAACATCTTCCTTCTTATTTTCTCGAGCAAAATTAATCTTTTTGCGCAAAAATGCAGATATTCTTTCATCATACCTTTTGTATTCGTTTTTTGCCGACCCCGATTCCTGAACCTTTTTCGGAACAATATCAACATGAATTAAATCTTCAATAGTTGACCATTTTTTCTGCATCGCATCAATTGTTTCAAACTCTAAAAATACAACTCCAAGAGCAAAATCACCCCTCGTGAAGGGTTTGACTTCTGATTCAAACTCAACAAAATTAATGCTTTTTTTAATTGAATCAACCACCTCCTCCTCGTATCTAACACCAGCATAGAAACCCTCTTCGGAGGCATTCAAAATATAAGTCATAACAGGCTTAGGATTTGAAACATGAAGCTCCCTGATTGGATACGGAACACCTAGGGCACAATAAACAGCCGCTTCCGTAAGATCCACATCCGTTGACATTTTTATCAAATCAGGTACATAATTCCCGCCATTTCTTAAGCCAATATCTAAAATCACCACTTTTCCATCTACAAATAAGGCATCAAAGTTTAGACACCCTGTTCTAAGTTCAAAAAAAGTTATGATCCTTTGAAGTTGGTCATCCAGTTGTTCAATTACTTCCTGCCCAAAAAAGCCAGGCATGATTTCCCCGATTGGAACTTTTACCTCGCCATGCTTTAAAAAATAATTATGACCATAATGAGCAAAAGAAAGACGGCCATTTTGAATTAAAATATCCCCATCTAATTCTAATACATTGCTATTCAAAAACTCTTCACACACTACCACGCCGCATCTACTAAATTTTCTTGCATTCTTAACGGCTTCAGAAAAATCAATCATGGATGCAACAATGGTTTGACCTTTTGAACCAGAAGAATCTGAAGGTTTCACCACAAATGGGAAATCAAGATCTATTTCTAGAGGTTCAGCTTCAGGACAAATGATATTAAAGGCAGGATGAGGCAAGCCTGCTTCTTTTTGAAATTTTCGAAACTCATGTTTAAGCTGAAGAATTTCTACTGAATTGTAGGGATTCCCGCTTAAATTAAGTTTTTCAGCAACGTAGGCCGCTCCCAGAGCTGAAACATCTGAACCATAGGTCATAACTCCATCGATCTTGAACTTTTTAGCAACCGTCAAAAGACCGTCTAAATCTGTCGTAGAAACATTCTCGCTATAATCTCCAACAAGATGCCCGATGTTTTCGGGAACATTGTCTGTAACAATTACTGAGACCCCCAATTTTTGAGCAGCTTTAATTGCCGGTATTTGAAACTGGGTTGCGCCTAAAAACAATAATTTCTTAGAACTAAATACTTTATTACTCATTATTTTATCCTAATTAAAATTTTTGCTTGTGATTCAGATTTTAATCTTGTCAATTTTTTTGCAAGATGTAGTGCTAAAAATATTTCCTAACTGTTTTCTTAAACACTCCTGAGAAAAATGGCGTTCAATAATTTTCTGATTTCGTTCACCAACGGATAAGTCATTTGGGACCAAATTAAAAGCCTGGAGAGAGTATACTTTTATTGCAAGTTTATTGAAAAATTCTCTGGTGGAAACCTCTTCGCGCAAATACACTTTCTTCCCCATTCCTAACAATGAAATAATGTTCCCAAGTCCTTGCTGTCTTTTGTGATTAAATATAGCAATGTCGATACTTCCCAGAAACTTTATATAATTCGGAAGATCCATAAAATCAGTTAAAGGAATAAATTTTTCCCCAAACATTTGAATTCCTTTGGCAATAAGATTTCTTGCATAATCTTTATCTCCATAGGATAATGGGACGAAAATTTTTATATTTTCTTCCTTAAACGGCAATATTTTTTCTAATACTTCGATGTGGTTATTACTAGGATCAGCCGAATTCCCAATTTGAATACAAATTTCCCGATTTTTTTTTGAGTTCTGGGCTAGAGGCAAGTTATTAAAAAAATTGCTGGGATAAACAAAAGACTCATGATGTATTCCATTACATTTATACCATTGCCTAGCAAGCTTTATATCCCCATCGACTTCAGAAATTAAATGACCTAATCTACGGAAAACAATTCGGCGAAATAACTCATTTAAATTTGATACAAAGCTTTTTCTTGCAATTTTATAGAGATATAAATCCCCCCCCCAAATTACCCAAAAGCTCTTTCTGAGCAAAGAGGGCTGAAAAGCTAATAAATAATACAAGACTGAGTTAAAAAAACTGTGGAAAATTACTTTTTCGGCTACCTTGGTTAGCAAAACAAAATTCACAAAAAACATTAGGCCGCCAGTAACCATCGAAAATAAGTCTGCAATTTTTTCGATATTATAAAAGTGTAAACCGCTGATCCCGGATATTTGTTTGGAATCGCCGTAAGTCAGAAAAAAATGTTTTTCAAGGTCAAACTGCGCTCCAACAAAATGAATGAAAGGAACAGTAAATTTGTCAAGTTTACAAATATGCAAAACCATTAGAAACCCTTGCTATTTTCACTCTTTATTACTATGTTCTTAAGATATTCCCCATAACCAGAATTCTTATAAAACTCAGCATATTGAAGAAGTTGTTCGTCAAAAATCCAATTATTCAGATACGCTATTTCCTCAAGACAAGCAATTTTGAGCCCCTGTCGTTGCTCGATTGTCTGAACAAATTGCCCAGCATCAATTAAACTATCAAAAGTGCCTGTGTCCAGCCATGCAAAACCACGCCCCAACAATTCGACTTGTAGCTCTGCACATTTGAGATATTCCTTGTTAACATCAGTTATTTCGAGTTCACCGCGAGCACTTTGCTTTATGCTTTTCGCAATACTGCAAACATTTTTATCGTAAAAATATAAACCTGGTACAGCATAATTACTTTTGGGCTTTTTGGGTTTTTCCTCCAAGCTTATGACCTGGCCTACAGCGTTAAATTCAACCACGCCGTAGCGCTCGGGATCCTTTACCGGGTAACCAAAAATAACTGCTCCGTTAGATAAATAAGCTGCTTTTTTTAAAACTGGTGAAAATCCTTGTCCGTAAAAAACATTGTCCCCAAGAATAAGACAACTAGATTCTCCATTAATAAATTTTTCACCAATAATGAAAGCTTGCGCCAAACCACCAGGGCTTGGTTGCACCGCGTAACTAAGAGAAATTCCCCACTGTGAACCATTCCCAAGCAACTCTTTGAAGCGCGGAGTATCATTTGAAGTCGAGATTATGAGAATTTCTCTTATGCCTGCCAACATAAGAACCGAAAGCGGATAGTAAATCATCGGTTTATCATAAACAGGCAAAAGCTGCTTGCTGATTACTAGAGTGATTGGATACAACCGGGTGCCAGCGCCGCCGGCGAGAATAATGCCTTTCATTCAGAGCTTCCTCATTTTTCTATCTCTTTTTTCAGAGCCTGTATTTCGTGTTTGAGTTTTTCGTATTCACCCATCTTGTGCTTGAGAAAACGCAGGGTCACTGTCGCTTTGGCGCTGAGGCCAGCGGGCGTAAGCCTGTAGAGGTAACCACGCTTGTTTTCGCTTTCGATAAAGTTTTCGACCTTTACCAGGCCTTTATCAAGCAAGCCTTTGAGGCAATAATTGAGCTTGCCAAGGCTTATTTCAAGCTCAGAGGCCAGGCGACGCTGGTTGGTCGCCGGCTGGTCTTCGATCGCTTTGAATAGTTTATAAGTGGTTTCGTCGTTCATATTGTTGATGTTCATGAGTTGAACGGTGTTGATCATAGCACTGTCGGGAGTACTTGGCAAGAATTTTGTTTTGTTAGAAAGAACTTGCGACCATGGCTACTGTGCGGTAAGATTCTGGTTGAAAAAAATGTTCGGAGGAAAACTATGAAACACCTGTTTGATGAGCTTAAAAACCGCAAAGCAAAGATCGGCGTAGTCGGCCTCGGTTATGTTGGCCTGCCGCTGGCGCATGCTTTTTCCCTGAAATAT
>DYLN01000034.1:8070-29760 GCA_020722085.1 Melioribacter roseus | reverse complement strand
ATAAAATATATGATGGCTGCCTTTTATGCAGTCGAGAACAAATCCTTGCGATTAAATGATCTCGATTAGTTTCTTCGGTGAAAGAGAAGGAATGCTACTCATTGGAACTAATAGAAAGATTGTACTCTAATACTCCGTCATTGGATGGAATTTCTTCTCCGTGTTTTTTGAGACTTTCAATAAATCCTTCGATAGCTTCTTTAACCATTGTTAATGATTCTTCAATCGTCTCACCATAAGTTACACAACCGGGCAAAGAGGGAACCGTTACAGTGTAACCACCTTCAGATTCTTTGCGCAGCATAACTTTGTAATTCAAAACTTTCATGACAATTGCTCCAATTTTTAAAACAACCTAATAAGAATGTTAACTATTTTCAATACACTTCAAAATTCGTAATCCATACTTCAATTTCTACCCTTGTATTTCGTACTTGTAAATGGTTCCGAGTTTCGTATTGCTCAATTCCTAAATTGTAATTCGTAAATCCAAAATTAATTTTTCGTACCTCATACTTGCCGTTACACCAGCTCCGCATGTTTATCCGCATGGTACGAACTTCTTACAAGCGGTGCAGACTCAACAGCCTTAAAACCAAGCTGAAGTCC
This sequence comes from Melioribacter roseus, assembly GCA_020722085.1. GTDB lineage: Bacteria > Bacteroidota > Ignavibacteria > Ignavibacteriales > Melioribacteraceae > Pyranulibacter. Next base: position 29,151 of record DYLN01000034.1, on the reverse strand, counting down.
GAATTCTTTGAACTGTTTAAATTCGTCAAGCGTAACATAGCGGTGTACAGGTAAATGATTTTTTGTAGGCTGAAGATACTGTCCAATTGTCATTATTTCACATCCAGAGTTGAAGAGGTCTTTCATCAAATCGAATACCTCTTCATTTTCCTCGCCGATACCTACCATTATTCCGCTTTTTGTTCTTAAACCTTTCTGTTTGAACCATGAAATCAAATTAAGACTTCTTTGATATTTTGCCTGCGGTCTTACAGCATGGTATAACCGTTTTACGGTTTCCAGATTATGATTTAAGATGTCAGGAGGATTTTCCATAATAATTTCGAACGCATGTTCTTCTCCTTTGAAATCGGGAATAAGTATTTCAATTGTTGTATGCGGCATTTTCCGGCGGATTAGTCTGACTGTTTCACTAAAAATCGACGCACCGCCGTCGTGCAGTTCATCCCGGTTTACCGATGTTATAACAACGTGACGCAAATTTAATTTTTCCACCGATTCGGCAACTCTTCTCGGTTCGTCGAGGTCAAGCTCGTTCGGCATTCCGAGTTTAACATTGCAGAAACCGCAGCTTCGGGTACATGTATCACCGAGTATCATAAATGTTGCGGTTCTTCTGCTCCAGCATTCTGCTATGTTGGGACATCTTGCTTCTTCACAGACAGTATTAAGTTTTGCTGTCCGCATTATATCATAAACGTCTTTATAATTTTTCCCAGTTGGTAATCTTACACGAAGCCAATCGGGTCGTTTACCGAGTTCCGGTTTCTCTTTTTCAATACTTTCTTTGAACGCTAATTGGTGCTGATTGATTTTCATCTTTTCTCCATAAAATTGCCACAATTTCACGAAGGTGACCAAAAAGTAGGCATCAATAAAATAATTCGTAAAACCAGTGCTGAGTTAACGAAGCATCGGCGCAATTCGCGGTTTATTGTTCTATAAAAAAATTACTTTTTGGTCAGCCTCAATTTCTTGGTTAAACTATACTTGTATCGAAATTTTCCAGAGTTTCTTTAATTAATTTCAAGAATTTACCTCCAAGCATTCCATCTACCAAACGATGGTCATGGCTTAAGGATAAATACATCATCGGTTTAATTGCAATAGATTCTATGCCGTTTACTTCTACAACTACGGGCTTTTTTGTAACGGCTCCTATGCCCAAAATTCCAACCTCAGGTTGATTTATAATTGGAGTCCCAAACAAAGAACCGAACACACCGTAATTTGTAATTGTAAATGTTCCGTCCATTATATCATCGGGAAGCAATTTTTTATTTCTTGCTTTAAGTCCTAGTTCAGAAATTGCTCTTGCCAATCCTCTAATATTTTTTTCATCGGCTCTTTTGATATTCGGCACAATTAATCCATTCGGTTCAATTGCTACAGCAATTCCAAGATTAATAAATTTTTTAACAACAATATTGTTCCCGTCTATTGAAGCGTTTAAGTAAGGAAATTCTTTCAGAGCTTTTATTACCGCATAGGATATAAAAGGCATATATGTAAGCTTAATCCCCTCTTTACTGCTGAATGTATCTCTATTTTGCAAAATATAATTATGTATTTTAGTCATATCTGCTTCTATAACGGCGGTAACATGAACCGAAGTATCGCGGCTGTTAACCATATGATACATTACCCGCTGACGGATATTGTCCATAGGTACTATTTGAATACCTTCGCCGGCTTCAGATTTTGGCACAATTGTTTCTTTTACAGGAATCTTTTCGGTTTTATATTCGGCAACGTATTCGAATTCTCTGGACTTTTTATTTTCGATGTAGGAAAGAATATCTTTTTTTGTCACCCTTCCGTTAATTCCCGTGCCGGAAATCATTTCAAGTTCGTCTGTACTAATTCCTTCCGTTCTAGCAATATTCATTACCAGCGGGGAAAAGAATTTATTTGATTCACTTTTCTTTGTTTGAATATTAATTTTACTTTCCGTTACGGGCTGAGCCATTGCAGATTTTGCTTCTGGTATTTTTTCGCGGGCTGCTGGTTTTACAATTCCTCCGCTGGAAGAAATTCTTGCAACAGTTACGCCTACCCCTACTGTTTCATTTTCGCCAAATAAAATTTCGGCAAGAGTTCCTTCAACAGGTGAGGGAACTTCAGTGTCAACTTTATCGGTGCTGATTTCGAATAATATTTCATCCTTTTGAACTTTTTCACCGACCTTTTTATGCCACTTTATAATTGTTCCTTCCATTACCGATTCACCCATTTTCGGCATTACAACATCAATCAATTCACCGCCAACCTGTGTTGTTGTGGGTATTTCTTCCCGAACATCTTTCTTCTCTTCGGCTTTTGCTCCCACTAAAGGAATGTCACTGCTAGTTTCAATTACAGCTACAACAGTTCCCACGTCTACCGTTTCTTGTTCAAAGACTTTTATTTCAGTAAGTACACCATCTTCAGGCGAGGGAATCTCGGTATCCACCTTATCTGTACTAATTTCGAATAATATTTCGTCTTTTTTAACTTTCTCGCCCTTTTTCTTATGCCATTTAATCAGGGTGCCTTCATTAATACTTTCACCCATTTTTGGCATTACTACATCAATTTTCATTTATGAAATCTCCATCTAAAAATTCTGTTAAAAATTTTAATACTGCAGAAGGTCTTTAATTCCTTCATAAATTTTATCACGAGTAGGTAAGATATAATTTTCCAGTCGAGGATGATAAGGAATGGGAGTATCTTTAGCCGCAATTCTTCTGACTGGTCCATCCAATGATTCAAAACAATTCGACGAAATAAGAGCAGCAATTTCAGCTCCGAAGCCAGCAGTTAAAGTATCTTCATGTATTACGATCACTTTATTAGTTTTCTTAACCGAATTGTAAATTGTTTCAACATCGAGCGGAGCGATGGTTCTAATATCGATCAGCTCTATTGAATACCCTTCTTCTTCCAACTTTTTTATTGCAAAGTTCGATTCATGCACCATAGCTCCGTAGGTAACTACTGTCAAATCATTGCCTTTTTTTACCGTATTAGCTTTGCCAAATGGAATGAGATATTCGGCATCAGGTTCCGATCTGGTAGCGTAACTCTGGCGGTATAAACCTTTATGTTCCAGAAAAAGTACCGGGTCGCTTAAACGAAGAGCTGTTTTCAACAATCCCTTAGCATCCGAAGCATTACTGGGATACGCAATTAACAATCCCGGCATGTGAGAAAAAAATCCTTCAATATTTTGACTGTGATAAAGTCCGCCATGAATAAAGCCGCCGACAGCTACACGAATAACAACCGGGGCTTCAAAAAGATTATTCGAACGATAACGAAACATAACAAGCTCATCTCTTATCTGCATAAAAGCTGGCCAAATATAATCGCCAAATTGGATTTCTACACATGGTTTTAAACCGGTAAGTGACATACCGATTGCAACACCAATTATACTTGCTTCGGCAAGAGGTGAGTTAAAAACACGTTCAGTTCCAAATTGTGTTGACAGTCCTTTAGTTGCAGAAAAAACGCCGCCTTTGCTGTCAGCAACATCTTCGCCAAAAAGATAAATTTTATCGTTGCGTTCCATTTCCTCGCGCAGTGCATGGTTAATTGCATCAACCATAACGATGGGTTTGCCTTCTTTCTTGGTTTTTTCGTATTCAAGTTTTTCTTTTTTACCTGATTCATCCAAAACAAATTTAACTGCGTCTTCGGGCTTAGGTTCGGCTTGTTTTAATGCCCAATCGGCAGATTCATTAATATGGTTGTTAATTTCTTTTTTAAATTCTTCGTAAGCTAAATCTGTGAGTACATTTTTTTTGATTAATAAAGAAACAAATTTTTCAATAGGGTCTTCTTGTTTATCTTTCTCAAGCGACTCTTTCGATCTGTATTTTTTCTGATCATCCGACGAGGAATGAGAAAATAACCTTACAACATGAGCCTGCACCAATACAGGACCTTTTCCCTGCCGGCTATATTTAAAAGCTGTCTGTGCAATAGTATTAACTGCAAGATAGTCTGTTCCGTCAACATCGAGTCTTAATAAATTTTCATAACCTTTCATCATTTCGGTAATTGAAGCATTTTTGCCAGCCGATTGTTTTTCTACAGGTACAGAAATAGCCCATTTATTATTTTGAATAACAAAAATCACCGGCAGCTTATCCCGGCTCGCCCAATTAACGGCTTCGTGGAATTCACCTTCGCTTGTCGCCCCCTCGCCGCTGCTGACATAGACAACGGCACCGGTTTTCTTTTTCACTTGTGCCATAGCAACACCTACTGCTTGAAGATACTGGGTACCAGTGGGACTTGACTGAGTGGGCACATTTAATTCTCTCGAGGACCAATGACACGGCATTTGTCGTGCACCGCAGAGCGGCTCATCAGCTTTAGCAAGCATGTGGAGCCAAATTTGTTCGGGTGTTAAACCCAGCGCAAGCATAAAAGCCATATCACGGTAATAGGGGAAAGCCCAATCTAAACCTTTCTTCATGGCTAAGCCGAAAGCTACCTGCACAGCTTCGTGACCGGAACCCGGAATGTGGAAAAATGCTTTACCCTGTTTCAACAAGGTCATCTGTTTTTGATCCATCTGGCGCGACAAATACATTATCCTCAGTGCATTCATTAATTCTTTTTTTGTTAGTCCGCCAAAGGAATCTATTTTTCCGGTCGGTGTTTTTGTTTCTTCTTTATCGATTATCGGATTTGGTGTTTCAATCCTGCCGTTCTTTGCCATTTTTCTCCCATTTCTTTAATAATATTGCAGAGATAATGATTCTATTTCGCCGGCTTTTTTTACAACATAATTATTGTATTCGAAAACCTCAACAAATTTTTCTACTAATATTTTTTTCACTTCAGCAACTGGCATTACGTTCCCAGATTCTTTTTTGAGTGAGGTTACATCTTTATCTTTTATACCGCATGGAATTATACCACTGAAGAAAGATAAATCAGTATTAACATTAAATGCAAATCCGTGCATTGTTACCCAGCGGCTGACTTTAATTCCAATTGCAGCAATTTTACGATTTTCAATCCAAACGCCGGTATATTTGGGATTTCTACTGCTGTTTATGCCATAATGTTTTAAAGTTCGTATGATAACTTCTTCTAAACTACGCAAATACAAATGTGTATCTTGTTTCCAATTCTTTAAATCAATTATCGGGTAACCCACTATTTGTCCAGGTCCATGATAAGTTATATCGCCCCCGCGGTCTATTTCGTAAACAGAAATATTATTTCTTATCAAATAATCAGATGAACTAATTAAGTTATTTTTGTCGGCAATTTTACCCAATGTGTAAGTATGAGGATGTTCCAGCAAAAGAAGTACATCAGAGATTTCTTCTTTTTGTCTCAGCCCCAAAATTTCTTTTTGTAGATTCCAGGTTTCCTTAAAATCTACTAATCCAAGATCACAATAAATAAGTTGTCTATTCATAACAAAATCAAATTAATTAAATAGCATGACTGCAGAGCGCACGATTTTCATTCATACTTGCACCTGTGTATCCTAAATATGTATCGCTTCACCATAAGCCTGAGCGGCTGCTTCCATTACAGATTCTGAAAGAGTTGGATGCGCATGAACAGTTTTAACGATTGTCTCGTAAGTTGCCTCAAGAGATTTAGCTATTCCCAGTTCCGCAATCATTTCAGTTGCTTCCGAACCTATAATATGAGCACCTAAAAGCTCACCGTATTTTTTATCAAAAATCAATTTAACAAAACCATCGCGCTCACCACTTGCAAAAGCTTTCCCGCTCGCCATAAAAGGAAATTTACCAACTTTAATTTCGTAACCGGCTTCTTTAGCTTTTTCTTCGGTGAAACCTATGCTTGCCACCTGCGGCTGACAATATGTACAGCCGGGGATTGAGTCATAATCTATTGGATGAGAATTTAATCCTCTTAAAAATTCCACACACCTTATTCCTTCAGCAGATGCAACATGTGCTAGCCAAGGCGGACCAATTACATCACCGATAGCAAAAATGTTGGGAATATTTGTCCGGTAAGTTTTTTTATCTACTTTTATATGACCTTTGAAAAGTTCAACTCCAAGTTCTTCAAGACCAAATCCTTCTACATTCCCAGTTACACCAACGGCTGATAATACTTTCTCAGCTCTCAATTCTATTTCTTTACCATCTCTCTCCGAAATGACTGTAACACCATTCCCCTTTACTTCTGCAGAATTAACTTTAGACGAGGTATAAATTTCAATCCCTCTTTTCTTAAAACTCTTTTCAAGAGCTGCAGAAATTTCCCGGTCTTCTATAGGGAGTATCGAATCCATCATTTCGATAATTGTAACTTTAGTTCCCAAAACATTATAAAAGTATGCAAACTCAACTCCAATAGCTCCCGCACCGATTATAATTAAATCTTTCGGCTGTTTCGAAAGATTCATTGCTTCGGTACTTGTTATTATATTTTTCTTGTCAATTGGTATAGAAGTAATTTCTTTTGGTCTTGCACCCGTAGCAATTATAATTTTTTCTGCAGTAATTGAATCAATCTCCTGCCCGTTATCATAAATATTAATCTGATTTTGCGAGACCAGCTTCCCAAATCCTTTTATTCTATCGACTTTATTTTTCTTGACGAGAAGTTCAACATTTTTTGTAATGCGGTCGGAAATATCCCGGCTTCTTTTTATTATTGCGGAAAAGTCATAGCTCAACCCGTCAGCTTTAATACCTAATTCGGCGGAATGATTTTTCATCAAATCAAAAATTTCTGCATTTTTCAAAAGAGATTTTGTTGGGATACATCCCCAGTTTAAGCAAATGCCGCCAAGTTTGTCTTTATCAATTACAACTGTCTTAAATCCAAGTTGACCGGCACGAATAGCAGCAACGTAACCGCCGGGACCTCCGCCCAAAACTGCAATTTCGTAACGTTTTGTCATATTTCTCCACTAAAGTATTCATATAACTACTAAATCAGATTGTAGTAAGCAATATAATTATATACCGCCTTAAAAAAAACTCCAGCTCCGATTATTCAAAAAAGACAATAAAAAGAACTCCGATAAACATAACTACCGACCCTAACAATCGTTCCTTCCAATTTTTTTCTTTTAGAAAACCGGCTCCAATCAGCACGGAAAAAACACCCGACATCCTTTTCATTGCAACTACATAAACTACGAGTGTCATAGATAAGGCAGCCATGTGGAAAATAAATGTACCTACTGTAAATATACTTACATTAAACAGACTTCTTGTGGTTTGCAACTTTAATTGAGGAATTTTTTCTCTCTTAAAAATCAAAACAATAATTGTCACGCAAATAAAAATGAAACCATTCATAAAAATAATATGCTGGTAAACTGAAGCATTATTAATGCAAATTTTATCAAAGTTTGCAGATACACTCCATAAAACCGCCACCAAAAACATCAATCTCGTTCCTTTATTTCTAAAAAGCTCTTTAAAAGGGGTCAATAAAGATGCGCCGTTATTTCCAAGATTAAGCAGATAAGATCCGATTACCACCAGAACAACACCAAAAACACCGAATATGCCGGGTTTTTCACCAAGAATCAGCGGTTCAATAAAAAGCAAAAACAAAGGTGTGAAACTCAGCATGGGCATCACTTTCGAAATGTCGTCATGAGAAATAGAATGCATATATAAAATTGTAGCTGCAACATTTATAAGTGAAGTTGCAGTAAGACTCAACAAATAATCTCTGTTAAATGTAATCGGAACAAAAAATAAGAGAGGAATAAATACCAGCAAAGGCAGTATGTTATTGAACCATGCAATAATAATAGGGTCATAATCTCTCGACGCCTTTTTAATAAACATGCTTCGGAAGCCTTCAGCCAGCGGGTTTAAAGTAGCAAAAAGTATCCACATGATTTTAATTTACTCGTTTCCACTTTCAAATTACACATTATCCAAAAGCATGAAATCTCTTTTTTTATTTTCCTTTTTATTACTCAAATTTTTAAGTGCGTAATTACAAATTGTATTCAAAGGACAAATTCCACAGCTTGGATTTTTAGGTTTGCAAACTTCCCTTCCCAAACGTATCAGATTGGTATGAAAAGAATGCGCTGTTTCATCCGGTAAATTTTTGTTTAACAGGGAAAAGGTCTTATCCGGTGTAGAAGTTGAAACAATGCCAATCCTATTTACCGTACGGTGTACATGCGTATCAACAGGACAAATATTTCTATTCATTGCAAACAACAAAACACAACTTGCGGTTTTAACTCCAATGCCCTTAAATTGAGTTAAATTTTCGATTGCCGCTTCATTTGAATAATTCACAAGATAATCAAGAGAGACTTTACCTCTTTCTTTGTACAAACTTACAATAAAATTTTTTATAGCTGTAGATTTTTGTTCTGCTAATCCGGCAACACGTATCAGTTTTTCTATGTGGGTTCTCTTTACTTTTAATAAATCATGCCAGTCGGGAAATTTATTTTTAAGATTTTGAAAGGCTTTATACGAATTGTTATCGTTCGTGTTCTGTGAAAGAATTGTAGCTATCAAAAGGTCAATTGGATGGGGCAATTTTTCAGCCCTTTTTGGTAAACCGAATTTTTTTAAAAGTAGTTCGTTTACTTTTTTTATTTTGAATAAAGTGTTTGTCATAATTTTTTTAGTAAAAATACTAAATTACATTTACAAAAAGATTTCATCTTTTCAAAGGATTTAATCTTTATTACAAAATAATTATCTGGAGGAAGAATGCCAACTTTAATGGTAAGTGTTTCAGGAATAAGAGGAATTATAGGGGATGGATTGAACCCAAATATTATTGTGAAATATACATCGGCATTTGCTGAATTTTGCGGCAGAGGAAAAATTGTGGTTGGCACGGACGGCAGAATCTCTGGAGAGATGGTAAAAAATATTGTAACCGGTACTTTGCTTGCCAAAGGTAATGATGTGATCGATATTGGTGTTTGCCCTACTCCAACTGTATTATTTAATGTAAAAAACTTAAAAGCATCCGGAGGAATACAAATCTCTGCAAGTCACAATCCCAATGAATGGAATGCGTTAAAATTATTGAATAGGAAAGGTGAGTTTCTAAGTCCAGATGAGAACAAACAAATGCTTTCATTCTTGAATTCTAAGCCTGAAAAGTATGCTTCGTGGAATAAGCTCGGCAAAACGGCTGCTTACAATAAAGGACTGGAAGATCATATAAACGCCATTTTAAAGATGAAGTACATTAATACCTCAAAAATCCGGAAAAGAAAATTTAACGTGCTCCTCGACTGTGTAAATGGGGCGGGAAGTTATTCAATGCCTCTGCTGTTAAGAAAATTAGGATGCAATGTAATTGAACTAAATTGTAAAAAAAACGGAATTTTCCCTCGCAAGCCCGAGCCATTGCCTGAAAATTTAAAAGCAACATTGCATGCCGTAAAAAAAAATAAAGTTGATATCGGAATAGTTGTGGACCCCGATGTTGACAGACTTGTTTTAATAACAGAGAAAGGGGAACCATTCGGCGAAGAAAACTCCATTGCCCATGTAGTAAAATTCATTCTATCACACAATCAAGGAAATGTAGTTGTTAACCTTTCAACTACACGCGCCGTTGATGATATTGCAAAAGAATTCAACTGCGAAGTCTTTAGAGCACCGGTCGGCGAGGCAAATGTTGTCAAAAAAATGAAAGAAGTAAAAGCAATTGTAGGCGGTGAAGGAAGCGGCGGAATAATTCTACCGGAAGTTAACTTCGGAAGGGATGCTCTGGTAGGAGCAGTTTTAACTCTTCAGCACCTTCTTGATTTCGGCGGCAGGGTGAGTGAATTAAAAAAATCTCTGCCGCAATATTTTATTGTTAAAAAGAAGATCGAAATCGGCAATGCAAATTCAGATAATGTAATTAATAAACTCGCCGAAAAGTATAAAGATGAAAAACTAAATTTTGAAGACGGTCTTAAAATCGATTTTGCCGATCACTGGATACATTTACGAAAGTCGAACACCGAACCAATTTTGCGGTGCATAGTTGAGGCAAAATCAAAAAAAATAGCCAGCAAATTAGCAGAAAAATATTTTGACGAGATTAAATCGATCTTGTAAAACAGATTTCAAAAAAGAGAGCATTAAAGTTCCGTAATTATAAATTATATGAAATGAGAAATTTCAACGTTTCTTTTTAGTAATGACTCATTCCGAATTTTTCTTGCTGTTTCCGTTAAAATGCTTTTCGTACGCATCTATAATATCTTTAACCAGTTTGTGGCGTACTACATCATTTTTATCGAAATAGACGAATGCAACGCCGTCAACGTCTTTCAGAACATCCCTTACCTGAATTAAACCGCTTTGCGAAAGAGAAGGCAGGTCGACTTGAGTAATGTCTCCTGTAATTATCGATTTTGAATTTGGACCAAGTCTTGTAAGAAACATTTTCATCTGCATTTGAGTAGCATTTTGTGCTTCATCAAGAATTACATAAGCATTATTGAGAGTGCGACCTCTCATGTAAGCCAGAGGAACAATTTCAATTACGCCTTTCTCAATATAGCTTCTTAATTGTTCAGAAGGGAGCATATCCTGAAGTGCATCAAAGAGTGGTCGGAGGTAAGGATCAATTTTTTCCCTAAGATCGCCAGGTAAAAATCCCAAACTTTCACCGGCTTCTACGGCAGGTCTTGCCAAAATTATTCTTTTTACTATTCCTTTTTTGAGCGCAGCAATTGCAAAGGCTACGGCAAGATATGTTTTCCCGGTTCCCGCAGGACCAATTGCAAAACAAATATCGTTGTTTTTAACGCTCTGCCAATATTTAACTTGATTGGGTGTTTTAGCTTTTATGACTTCCTTTTTGGAATACAAAACAATATTATCATACTCATTATCGCTTATTATTTCTTTACCTTGAAGGGTAAGATCGATTATTGTAGAAACATCGTTTGGCTGAAGTTTACCTGATGTATTGAGGACAAAAATCATTTCTTTTAGGATTTTCTCCAACGCTTCTACTTCTTCCTGAACACCCTGAAGATACACGGTGTCCCCTCTTACAGTAATATTTGCACTGAATCTTTCTTCAATTAGCTTAAGGTTGGAATCATTAAATCCGAGAAAAGAGATTAAATCAACGTTATCGAGTTTAATTGTTTTTTCCGTCTGCGTAATTACCTCCACAAACAAATAAAAAAGCCCCTTTCAAATTGCGAAAAGGGCTTACCAATTAATTATTTAACTGCTCATCAATACTTATTTTCCTGTCTGTGCTGGAGGAGCCGGTTTGTAATTTCTTCTGATTTTATCATAATGAGCTTTTTCTTCTTCGGTCAGATTAGGAATTTTGAATATCTGCTTAGGATAAATCAAATCGGGATTTTTGATTTGATCTCGGTTCGACTTATAAATTTTAGGCCATGCAAAAGGATTGTCGTAAATATCTTTTTTCTTGGCAATATTCCACAAACAATCGCCTTTAACAACCGTGTACATAATTTCTTTCGGTGTAACAATCCATGCATCTAACTTTCTTTGAAGCTGATTATGAACCATGTCATAAAATTCTGGCAGTGCGCTGATTTTATTTTTCTTGATAGCATCAAGCTCGACTTGGCGATCCTCTTTTGGTTCAACTTTATTATCAATTTTTTCGTTTAGTGCATTAAGCTGAGTTCTAAAATTATCAACATCAGCTTTTGTAGCACCCACCATGGCATACAATTCGTTAATGCAGTCTTCGTAAGCCTGCAGACCATCTTTTGTGCTTTTTAAGCTGGCAACATCATTTTTCAAAGCATTTAATTCGGAAGTTAACGAAGCTTTCTGCTCTGTTAACCTATTCATTTCACTTTGCCATTCCTCTTTTGTCATTTCCTGATCTTGCGCAAAAACATTTGCAGAAATAACGAGGAATAAAACGGCCGCTATCGATAAATACTTGAAGAATTTCATTTATTTCCTCCTTTAATTTTTTAAAACTTTTTAATTACATTCCCATTTTTTGGAGATTTGCTTTGGTTTCATCTTTCTGTTTTGCGCATTGATCTAGTTTAGCATTTTTCTCTGCAATTTCTCTTTCCAATGCAGCTTTTTCGCTCTTTAGAGAATTAACTTCTTTCTCAAGCGATTTAACTTCGGACCTTAGAGCTTCAAGTTCCGCCATCTCTTCTTCACTAACTCCGCTGCATCCAGTAAAACCGATCATACCGGCAAATAAAGCAATCACTACAGCTGAGCTTAGAACTTTTTTTAATTTCACCATGTGATTCCTCCTTTTTATTATTATTTAGTACAAAATATAACCCCTATAATATAGTGATTTTTTTTTCAAAAAAACTCAATTATTGTGGTCTTTTTCAACATTTTGCAAAAATTTAACTTTATATCAATCTTTTTTCAACAAAACTTAGATAATTGTTCCCGGCAATAATAATATGGTCGTATATCTCAATATTCAATAATTTACCGGATGCAACCAGCTTTTTTGTAATGGCTATGTCTTCACTACTAGGCTCTAAGTTTCCGCTTGGATGATTATGAATTAAAATTATATTCGCAGCAAGGTTATCAATTGCCGTCTTAAACACCTCTCTCGGATGAACTACATTTGAATTCAAATTGCCTTCAGAAATTTTCACGGATTTAATAACTTTGTTTGCTGAATTAAGACATACCACATAAAAAACTTCTCTCATCTCATCTCTTAATCTAGGTATAAAAATTTCGGCTATATCCTGCGGAGAAGTAATCTTTCTGTTTGATTCCCATTTCTTTTGAGCGTCAACCCTTCTTAGCAGTTCGAAGGCAGCTATTAATGTTGCAGCTTTGTCTTTGCCAATGCCATGTATTTTTTTCATAGATTCGAGTGTTTGTGAAAACAATAAATTCAGGTTCCCAAATTGCCGCAGCACCTCGTAAGCCAGGTCAACTACAGATTTCCCTCTGCTTCCGGTTCTTAGAAGAATTGCAAGTAACTCTGCATCGTTCAGACTTTGAGGTCCGCGTAAAATTAATTTTTCTCTCGGACGATCGTCCAAAGGCATTTCTTTAACTTTCATAAAATTTTATGAGCTTAGTGAAAAGCTAATTCAATATAATAAATAAAATAAAAAGAAGGGCTTCAAAATAAATATAGTAAAAAATCTATTCCCACTCTATCGTGGAAGGAGGTTTTGAGGATATATCATAAACGACACGGTTTACGCCTTTAACAGAACGAATTATTTTATTTGAAATGTTTTCTAGAATCGCATGATCAAATCTGTACCAATCGGCGGTCATTCCATCTGTAGAAGTTACTGCCCTTAGTGCAATTACATTTTCATAAGTACGGAAATCACCCATTACGCCTACGGTCTGAACCGGTAGAAGTACAGCAAAAGCTTGCCAGATTTCGTTATAAATTCCGGCGGATTTAATTTCATTAATATAGATTTCGTCTGCTTCGCGCAATATATTTAATCTGTCTTCGTTAACTTCACCCAGTACGCGTACAGCGAGTCCTGGACCCGGAAACGGATGTCGGCCTATAAAATCATCCGCCAGTTGCAATTCTTTTCCAATGGCACGCACTTCATCCTTAAAAAGTTCCCTGAAAGGTTCAATCAGTTTTAAGTTCATTTTCTCGGGAAGACCGCCGACATTATGATGAGTCTTTATTGTAGCAGACGCCCCTTTAACCGATACGGATTCGATAACGTCGGGATAAAGTGTGCCCTGGACTAAATATTCTACATCAGGAAATTTTTTAGCTTCTTTCTCAAAGACTTCAATAAATGTGCTGCCTATAATTTTTCTTTTTTGCTCCGGATCTGTAACATTTTTCAATCTGGATAAAAAAAGCTCAGAAGCATTTATATGAATAAGCCTTAGATGAAAATTTTCCTTAAACATCTTGATTATATCTGCGCTTTCGTTTTTTCTCATCAGACCGGAATCAACATGAACGCAAATTAATCTGTCACCCAACGCTTTATTTACAAGTACTGCAGCAACGGAAGAATCAACTCCACCGCTTAGAGCGCAGATTGCCGATTTACTGCCGACCTTATTTTTTATTTCGGCTTCAGCAGTTGCAATAAAATTTTGAGGAGTCCATGTTCTACTGCATCCGCAGATATCAAAGACAAAATTTCTTAATATTTTAACACCTTCTTTTGTATGTGCAACCTCGGGGTGAAACTGAACACCATAAATTTTTTTTGTTTCGTTTGAGATTGAACAGACAGGTGAATTTTCAGATTTACCAGTTATTATAAAACCTTCGGGAATTTGTGAAACCAAATCACCGTGACTCATCCATACGATTGAGTTTTCGTCCACATTTTTAAAAAGCTTAGATTTGTAAGTAACCTCAAATTTTGCTTTGCCGTATTCCCTGTTGTCAGCAGGTTCGACTTTCCCGCCCAAATTTTTTGCTATTAACTGCAGCCCGAAACAAATACCGAGAACCGGAATGTCAAGCTCAAATAATTCACTGTTTATCTCCGGAGCATTCTTGTCGTATACACTAAGCGGACCGCCGGAAAGTATAATCCCTTTTGGTTTTTCCGATTTTATTTTATCTATTGAATAGCCGTATGCATGAATTTCAGAATAAACTTTGAGTTCTCTGATTCGTCTTGCTATAAGCTGCGTGTATTGTGATCCAAAATCAAGAATTAAAATTTTTTCTTCTGGCGTCATTTAATTATAAAATTAATGGCTGAATATAACAAAAAACGCCCTTTAACTTGCGGGCGATTTTTAACAGTCTAACCAATCACAAAAAAACTATTGACCAATTTGTTCTCTGTAAACTTTTGCATCAAGTAAATCGTTAAGTTCGTTTTTATCTTTTAATTCAATTTTGATAATCCAGCCTTCTCCATACGGATCGGTATTGATTAACTGAGGCTCATCGTTTAATTTTGGATTTATTTCCAATAATTTGCCCGAACACGGTGCGTACATTTCACTTACTGTTTTAACCGCTTCGATTGTACCAAATGACTCACCTTTTATCACATCAGTTAATTCGGAACTAATATCTACATAGACTATATCGCCGAGCTCACTTTGAGCGTAATCTGTAATTCCAATAATGCCAATATTATCTTCTGTTTTAATCCATTCATGGTCTTTGGTATACTTTAAATTTTCTGGGAAGTTCATATTTACCTCTTTAGATTGTTGAAATGTTTATCGATAAAAGATGTATCATAATGCCCGCTTATGAAAGTTTCATTCTCCAAAACTTTTTGATGAAAGGGAATTGTGGTTTTAATGCCTTCAACAGTACATTCTTCGAATGCACGTTTTGCCCTTTTAATTGCATGACTTCTATCGGTTCCCCAGACAATCATTTTCGCAATTAAAGAATCATAGTTTGGTGGGACTACATAATCATTATAAACATGAGAATCGATTCTAACACCGAACCCGCCTGGGAAGTGCAGATATTCGATTCTGCCAGGCGAAGGTCTAAAGTTATTTTCAGGATCCTCTGCATTTATTCTGAATTCAAAGGCATGACCCGAGGGTTCATGCGGGAGTTCGGAAATCTTTTCTCCGCCTGCTACTAAAATTTGCTGTTTAATAAGGTCAAGATTCTGAACCATTTCTGTTACCGGATGTTCAACCTGAATTCTTGTATTCATTTCGATGAAATAAAAGTTCAAGTGTTTATCTACAAGAAACTCTACTGTACCTGCGCCGACATAATTAACTGCTTTACAGCCAAGCATAGCAGCTTCCCCCATTTTGTTTCTTATTTCTGGAGTAATAACAGGCGAGGGTGATTCTTCAATTAATTTTTGGTGTCTGCGTTGGATGGTACAATCTCTTTCACCGTAATGATAAACATTTCCAAATTTGTCGCCTAAGACTTGAATTTCAACGTGGCGCGGATTTTCAATAAACTTTTCAATATAAAGTGCGGGATTATTAAAGGCAGCCTCTGCCTCGGCACTTGCAGTCTGAAATGCTTTTTGAAGTTCTTTTTCCTCCCACACAATTCTCATTCCTTTACCGCCACCGCCGGCAGAGGCTTTTAACATTACAGGGTAGCCAATTTCGGCAGCAATTTTTTTTGCCTCGTCATGGTTCGCAACTACTCCATCGCTGCCCGGGACAACCGGTACCCCAACTTGTTTCATAGTTTCTTTTGCAAAGGCTTTGTCACCCATTTTTCTAATTGCTTCAGGCTCAGGACCAATAAAGGTAAGATTGGAATCGCGGCAAATTTCAGCAAAGTCTGCATTCTCAGCAAGAAAACCGTAACCAGGATGAACAGCATCGGCACCTGTAATTACTGCTGCAGAAATTATATTCGGGATTTTCAAGTAACTGGAGGTACTTTGCGCTGGACCGATACAAACCGCCTCATCAGCAAATACAACATGAAGTGAATCCCTATCGGTTTCCGAATAGACAGCTACCGTAGAAATACCAAGTTCTTTACAAGTTCTGATAATTCTTAAAGCTATTTCACCGCGGTTGGCAATTAAGATTTTCTTTAACAATACTTCACCATTAATTTGAGAGCTTAAGTTTTTTCAACCAAAAACAAAGGCTGATTGTATTCAACAGGTGTGGCATTTTCGACCAGTATCTTAACAATCTTTCCGCTCACATCACTTTCTATTTCATTCATAAGCTTCATTGCTTCAACAATGCAAAGTACCATTCCCGGCGAAATAACATCTCCAACCTGGACATACGGGTCAGCATCCGGAGCCGGTGCACGGTAAAAAGTACCAACAATTGGAGACCTAATTTCATGAATGTTATCGGCATGGACTTCTTTGCCGGCTGTTTTTGTATCGCGCACAGGTTCTCCTGCTTGAGCAGGCATTTGAATTGAAGAAGGTTGTAGTTCATGAACTGTCTGATACTTAAGTTGAGAGGCTGAGTTACTATTTTTGGAAATCCTTACTCTTAGCTCACCTTCTTGAACAGATAGGTCGGTGATTTGGCTTTGTTCGACTATTTTTATTAGCCGCTTAATTAGATTTATATCCATATCTCTCAAAGATTAATTTTTAACTCGCTCAACGTATTCGCCGGTACGCGTGTCAACTTTTAAGACATCCCCTTCATTTACAAAAAGGGGAACATTAATCAGTGCACCTGTTTCGAGTTTTGCAGGCTTCATAACGTTAGTTGCTGTATCGCCTCTAAATCCAGGTTCGGTTTCCACTACTTTTAGCTGAACAAAAATCGGTATATCAACCGAAATTATTTGTTCTGTATCGTCTATAAGGAGTTCTACTTCATCTCCTTCTTTCAAATAATCTTTTCTGTCAGCAAAATGTTGTTCCGGTACAGTAATCTGTTCGAAAGTATCGTTATCCATCAGCACGAGCCCAGCCGGTTCGCGGTACAAATACTGATATTTTCTTCTTTCAACGCGGATAATATCTACTGATTCACCGGAGCGGAATGTATTATCCAGAACTTTTCCGGTTTTAAGGTTTTTTAATGTAGTTCTTACGAAAGCCCCGCCTTTGCCGGGTTTAACATGCTGGAATTCAACAATTACATAGGGATCATTTTTGAATTTGATGATCAGCCCGTTTCTAAAATCTGATGTATCTGCCATAGTTTCTTTATTTATTTAACTAATACGAAAATATAGATACGACCTATTATAAAATCAAGAAAAAGATATTCTTATGAAGATTACATTTACAGCAGCTAAATTTATAATAATTAGCCTTGAATTTGAGCCATATATTTATCCACTTGCTGTGCAGATTCAGTATTTCGATAATCGTCTTTAACTTTAGTTAATAATTCTTTTGCTTCTTCTTTTTGTCCGGCTTGTATTAAATCTTCCACAGCTCTTAAAAGATAGTCTGCATTTGCGGGATTTATTTTTGAAATTTTTTCCGCTTCCTGCAAAAGCGATGCAGCTTTTGCAAATTCCTTTTTATCTTCCAGGCAGGAAGCTTTTCCCGCAAGAGCTGCGGCTTTAAGAATAGGATTCTCTCCGCCGTAATCATCAAATGTAGTGTATGCCAAATCCACTTTGCCGGTATAATAATAACTATTTGCTAAGTATAATTTGGCCGTCTCGCCGGTTTCACTGCTTCCATATTGATCTACAATTTCCTTTAATCCAATTATATTTTTCGTTCTATCGCCTTCAATTGCCGTAGTATAATCTCCGGAATCATAAAGTGGAATTACCTTTGAAAGTAGAGCAGAAGCTTGAAGATTATCTTTGTTCTGTTTGTTTTTATACAAGATTATTGCAGCAATTAATAAAATCACTATGCCGGCACCAATAAATATTTTAAGCTGATTTTTCTGATAAAATTCGACAGCTTTATAATATGTAGTTACAAGAGTATCCTGCTTAATTTCTTTTTTTGTTATTCTTTTTCTTCTTTCCAGCACTTTAGTACCTATTTTAGTTTTAGTAAAAAATTAGGTTGTGAATTTAATAAATATCATAAACCTATTCTAATATGATTTGAAAAAATCCACGCATTATTATTTAAGTAAATTTCTACCCTATAAGCTCCCTTTTCTTTAATATTGAATTGGGCTTCAAAATCATCAACAGAATCAATAATCTCGCCGTTTCTAAGCAATTTTATTGAGCCGGAAATTTTGGGCAGTAAAACACGAAGTATGGTGCTTCCAGACGGAAGCGATTCTCCCATCTGATATATTTTCTTCCCTTTTTCGGCATAAAATCTGAATCCTGAAGCATCTCCATGGTATGAGTTTGAAACATAACAGTTCCCTTTTTTTAATGTTTCATAGACAATATTTTTTGCCGTCTTAATATCCTTACTGTTTTTCTTTACTTCAATTTTTTTGTCTGTAATAATATGAGTTCGTATCGATTTAAAAAGCACTTTATAGGCGAATACTTCCACCTCAAAAAATCCAAGCAAGTTAACTTTATGAGCATGCGCATCAACTCCGCCTATGCCAACTACTTTTCTTTTCTGATTTAAGTTGTCCCAAACCTTGAGTGTTTCGAAATTAGGAGCTTTAATGGATTTCAAGGGGTGCATAAGATAATTATACTTGTTTTCTTCGGTCAAACCTTCCATCCATTCAGACATATGGTTCCAGATTTCAATACCTGTGAAGTCTTCTGTAGACCATTCTGTCCACGGATATGGGGGATGTTCCTTCATCGACGCTCTTTTTTCGTGAGGATGAGCAATAAAACCTATACCACCTACGTCTTTTATCCTTCTAACATATTCTTTTGCCGGCAGTCTGGTAGAAAACGTTTTATCAATCCCAAAAGCAAGGTAGTGATTTTTATTTTCTTTATCATTTATCTCGCATCCCACCAAAAGCAAAGTTTTACCATACCATCCTTCAAAGCCTTCGTGAAGGGCACGAAGAGTATTATGGTCGGTAAGCAAAATAAAGTCAAGACCCACTTCATTTGCCGTCTCGGCAATAGTTTTCACCTCACCCGAACCATCGGAAAAAATTGAATGAATATGAACTGCGCCGGCATATTCAAACATTATCGAAATTTCCTTTTAGGTGGGAAATTAAAATTATGATCTGCTCCCCGATATTTTTTCAGCACAAGATCAATTCGTAACTTCAATAAGTGTGGAATATTGTGTAGACTGCTCTTTTATCATATCGGATAATTTTGTCATAAGGATATCTATTCTTTCATCAGCATTATCATCAAAATTTTCATAAGCTTCTTGATTGCTGAAAACGTATACTTCTTCAAAAGAATTAGCTTTATTTTTCTGTTCGTAAACTGAATAACTTTCCAAGCCTTCAGCTTTAATTATACTTTTCAACTCTTTTACAACGCCTAAATATTCTTCACGTTTTTGCGGAATAATATTATAGCGAATTGAGAATATCACTTTAGCCATGTTTCCTCTTTCTAAATTGTTAATTCACCATTAAATGTTACTACTGCTGGACCGGTTAATGAAAGTTCCGTTATCTGCTGATCAGTAATTTTAAAATCTACTTCAAGTAGATCTTCACTTTTAACTTTCAATTTAATCGGCGGTTTTAAATTTTGTGTATAATAATTCACAAGAGCGGTTGCAACGGAACCTGTACCGCAAGATAAAGTTTCGTCTTCTACGCCGCGTTCGTAGGTCCGTATATAAATCATGTCGTCTTTCATCACAAAGAAATTTACATTAGTTCCATCCGGACTAAAATCCTTTGAATATCTTATTTCCTTTCCAATTTCATAAACCGGGAAGCTATCTATTTCAGTATAAAAGGAATTTAAATTTTTCTCGTCTTTTAAAACATCTTTTATATTGATAACCACATGCGGTGAGCCTGTATCAATAAAAGATGCATTTATTAATTGTTTAAAGGCTTTTATCTTAAAATTCAGTTTAGTTTTTTCCGGCTTATTTAGATTAAATTTAATTTTACCATCGTCAATTACTGCGCCAGTGTACTCATTCCCGTTAACAAAAAACTTGGCAGTCTTATCTAAAATACGATTAGTTAAAGCGGCATACCTGATTGCACATCTTGCACCATTAGCACATAAGCTCCCAGTCGAGCCGTCAGCATTATAATAATCCATTGCAAAATTGTAACCTTCTTTATCAGAAATTACCAAAATCCCGTCTGCACCAACTCCAAATCTTCTGTGGCAAATATGTCTTATTATTTGCGGATTTAACGTTAAATCAGTGTTAAATTTCTTATCGAATAGCACAAAGTCATTACCGCTGCCGCTTAATTTAACAAACGAAAATTGTTTCATATTGATATCAAATTTAACGTAATATTACCCTGAATGCAACAAAATTAAATGTAGTTTTCTCACAAAAACGGGGGAAAATAGTAAAATTGTCCGAAAGAGCTTCTGTTGAGTTTAAGATCGGCAAGTCAAGAAACAATAGAAGGTGCCTGGGAAAAAGAAATCTTTCCAAGGCTTATCTGGATATTGATGAAATTTTCGAAAGAAAAAAAATTTTCTAACAAAGCGCAGAAAGCATAGTGCAAAGCTGCATGCTATGTCCTTTGCATGCCTGAGCCAAAAGTAGTCTTTCATCTACAGTAGGCAGGTTTTCACACCATGCTAAGTTGTTTTACATTTAGTTCCAACTCGTCCAGTCTATGGTTTATTAGACTGCCCTGCCAGGCGCAGTTTCAAACTAACTTTCTCTTGCTGATCGGCTTCGTC
>DYLN01000034.1:0-7970 GCA_020722085.1 Melioribacter roseus | reverse complement strand
TGGTGGAGGTGGCGGGAGTCGAACCCGCGTCCGATGTTAATGTTCAATGAACTTCTACATGCATAGTCTATCTTTATTTTTTCATTCCGATAGAACCGATAGACAGGTCCTCCTCGAAATTATTCCGCTGAAAAGTTCGCCTTTTCTACGCGGAAAGTAGAATCGGCTATCATACCTAAACGACGTCCTTCCTTAATCCGGTATGAAAGATTAAAGAGAACGGCTGCTTTAATTAAGCAGCAAGGGCGTAATTATATTCGCCGTTTATTTTTTTACCGTCGTTTAACGTGTCTACGGATAACACGGCACGCCATTCAAAGAACCAATAACCCCGTCGAAGCCAAATTCACCCCCGTTACAAAATTGCAAGATCATAAATTACAAGATTGGAATAATTGAGAATATCTCAACCTTTAACCTGATGCCATAGATATAATCTTGTAATCATCAAATTTTCCATTCAACATCGGGGATTTGGTTAATTTGATTTTCATAACGAGAAAGAACGAACAAAAAGTCAGAAAGACGATTCAAATATATTCTAATATTCCCGCTAATTTCAACGGTACTACTTAGTTCAACCACTCTTCTTTCGGCTCTTCTGCATACTGTGCGGGCAATATGCAGAATAGCTGAAGTTTTACTCCCGCCAGGCAGTATAAATCTTTTCAGCTCAGGCAGTTTTGCATCGTATTTATCAATCAATTTTTCAATTCGGTCTATAGTCTCCTCAGAGATTTTATGGACTTTTACTTTGTTTTGCTTTTCAACCGGAGTAGCTAACTCAGCTCCAGCTGCAAATAATTCGTTCTGTATACTCTCAATAACTTCTTTTAGTTCCTTATCAGCAATCTCGGCAGCCGCCATTCCTAAAAAAGCATTCAGTTCATCGACTGTACCGTATGTTTCAATTCTAAGGTCACTTTTTAAGACACGTTCGCCGCCGAAAAGAGAAGTTTGACCGCTATCACCGGTTTTAGTATAAATTTTCATTTTGAAAAAGGAAGTTCAATTATTTTCACAAATAATTTCTTCTGAGAAGCTGTTTTTAGTTCTACTTCTGAACTCTTAAAGGTATTTTTTTTCTTTATATAAGCAAGTCCAATTTTCTTATTTAATCTTTTTGAGTTACAAACACTTGTTAATTCAACAACTTGATTGGCGTTTGAATCATATAAAATTTCGGGCGGAGAAATTTCCTCATCGTCAAGAAAAATTATCCCTTTCAACTCCCTCTGCACTTTATCGTAAGTATTGAGTCTGGCAATTACTTCCTGACCTATGTAACAACCCTTTGTAAAACTCACAAATTCGATTAGACCATTCTCATGCGGATTATAATTATCGTTAATTTCATTTGGAAATGAAGTGAGTCCTTCTTCAATTCTGAAAATATTGTAAGCTGCATCTCTTACTGTAGTTAAATCGAATGCGCTCTTATTTTCATAAAGGTAATCAATAATTTTTTGCTGCTGGATTTTCTCAGAAAGAAGGTAATATGTATAAAAATCTTTTTTCAGAAAATTTTTAAAAAGATAAAAATCCACCCCGTCAATTTGTATATAGTAAACGTCATTTGCATCCATATTTTTAAGTTCGATACCGCATATCATTGATAAAAAAGAAGAAGACTGCGGACCATCTATTTGCATAAGAAAATAATTATTTGTAACAACTTCTGTTTTTATGTCCTCCATAATTATGTACCGGTTAATCCATACATTTAAGCGTTGTTCCGCATCTTCGCTGCCAATCAATAAAAAATAATCTTTCATATTAAGAAAGATTGTCTTATCAATCAGTCTACCCTTTTCATTCGTAAAAAGAGTATTGATACAGTGCATCGGTGAAAGGTCTTTTACATAATTAGTTGAAATACGATTTATAAAATCCAGTGTATCCTTTCCTGTTAATTGAATTATTAGCGAGTTTGAAATATCTCGAATACCCACCCCGTGTCTTAACGAATCATATTCTATTTCCAATTTAGGATCCAAAGCACGCGTCCTTTCGATAAAATTTCCTTTATTTTTTTCTTGTTCAAAATACATAGTCAAAAAAATTAATATTTTCTAAACCATTTAGAATTCCTATTAGTAACATAGAGTTGTCTTTTTGTATTCCAGTAAAATGGAATTGAATCGACAACCCTAATTGCCGAAACTGAGTCCGGCAGATACCCTTTGCTGCTAAAGAGATACTCATAATAGTCGGGGTATTTATCATGATTTATATCTGCCATTGTTCGTTTATGCACAATTCCGATATAAGTTTCCAGCAAGTGAGGTGGTTTTCTAATGCCGTCTACTAAAAAGAAGTTGTAATTTCTATGACCGGAAATTATTCCATCCTCATAATTCAACTGAATATACTTAATGTTTTCCGGAATCCAAGTTTTTATAGACATGCTGTTAAACCCGCCGTGAATTGGAACTTCGGATTCCCATATTCTATGAATTTCACCATCGAAGCATTCGAACAGAGTAAGATAAAAAAACGCAGTGCCTAATTTTGTGCTGTCTAAATTAATATAACTCGATTCAAAGCCGACTATATTTTTTGTTTCTATGTGTCTTTCGCCGGGTTTTGATTTGGCAATAACTGCAAATATATATTGGTTAGCTCCATCTCTGTAATATATCACTGCAGACTTAGGGATATTAAGCGTATACGTTCTATCAAAATTGACAAGGTATGTACCCGATTCATAATTCTGCAGTATATATTCTTTCAAAGCAATTGTATCGCAGGGGAAACGATTTTTTGTCTGTTCTTTCTGCACATCAATATTATATTCTTGTATTGCTTTATCTTTAGCAGGATTCTTAGCAGCCTCGCCTTCTCCGGTGCCGCCTCCTCCACAGTTAGATAGCAATCCGAATATCAAGGGCAGCACTAACAAAATTTTTATTTTTTTCATTGCAAGCCCTCTAATGTATTTTTTTATTCCGTTATTTCCTCGTCAGAGTTAGTTGGAGTCTGACGACCGAATTCATTGAGAAAATATGCAGAGCTTAGAATTCCTTTTTCAAAATTCTTTATAAGAAAATGCTCGTTGGGCGAATGAATATTATCCGAATCTAAACCGAGTCCCATCAGAATTGCTGGCGCTTTCAATTGTTTAACAAAATCAACAACAATTGGAATTGAACCGCCTTCCCTTGTAAAAACTACTTTCTTTCCAAAAGCTTTTGAAACCGCATTTGCAGCAATTTGCACTGCACGGTTTTCCAGCGGTACTACAACTGGGTAACCGTAATGATGAGATTTTATCTCAACACGAACAGATTTTGGCGAAATTGATTTAACATATCTGATAAACTCTTTTTCTATTTTTTTAGGATCTTGATCAGGCACTAATCTCATACTTATTTTAGCTAAAGCTTTTGACGGCAGCACAGTTTTTGCACCGTTTTCCGTAAAACCGCCGATAATACCGTTGCAATCAAGCGTAGGTCTTGTCCAAAGTCTCTCAAGCGTAGTAAATCCTTTTTCACCTGCTAATTCTTTTACTCCTAATTCTTTTGCATAATTCTTTTCAGAAAATTTTAGCTGTTTAAAATTCTCTTTTTCTTTAGCCGTTATCCTCCGAACATCTTTGTAAAAATTGGGAATCAGCACTTTTCCATTTTTATCATGAAGTTTCGAAATAATTTTTGCCAATTCATTAATTGGATTTGCAACAGAGCCGCCGAAGCTTCCGCTGTGCAAATCTTTATTTGGACCAGTAACCTCGATTTCCATATAACACAAACCGCGCAGCCCGTACGTAATAGTTGGAACATCCTCGGCAAACATGCTTGTATCGGAAATCAAAACAGCATCACATTTAAGCAGTTCTTTTTGTTCTTTTAAAAATTTTGTTAAGCTAACGCTGCCTATCTCCTCTTCACCTTCCAAAACATACTTTATATTTACAGGCATCTTTCCAGTAACTTTGTAAAAAGCTTCTACGCTTTTAATATGAACAAAATGCTGCCCTTTATTGTCATTAGCACCGCGTGCAAATATTTTACCGTCTCTTAACTCAGCTTCAAACGGATCACTAAGCCATAATTCAACCGGGTCGACAGGCTGAACATCATAATGCCCGTATATTAAAACTGTCGGCTTGCCTTCTGCCTCGAGCCATTCCCCGTAAACTATAGGATGACCTCCGGTTTGAAAAATTTCCACCCGTTTCATTCCTGCATCTTTCAACTTTTGAGAGGCAAACTCAGCACATCTTTTTATATCTTCTTTGTGTGATTCGAGGGCACTTATACTTTTAATTCTCAGGTAATCCTTTAATTCTGCTACATAATTGCTGAAATTGGAATTAATATAATTCAGAACAGCATCCACAATGGTCTCCTTTGATAAGTAAAAAAATTTACCCGCCATCCGCAGCTTAATGCGAAGGAGGATTTATTTATCCGCCAAAGTTTTTAACTAAGGCGAAACTCCCCCAATGTTTTTATCGGGGAAGTAAACCAAAAACTAATTCAATAATTCGGTTTTATGCTTCCTAATTTACATGTATATTACGCAGTATTCAAGTTTTTGTATTTGTAAATTTGCTGTATAAAAGATCATTAAAAAATATTTATGATTCTTTTCAGATATATATTAAAAAATCATGTAGGACCATTTTTCTTCGCATCGTTCACACTTTTTGCTGTCTTTCTTCTTCAGTTTTTAATGAAGTTTGCCGATAAACTGGTTGGCAAAGGATTAAGTTTGTGGGTTATTTTACAATTAATTGTTTATAATCTTGCATGGATGGTTGTACTTGTTGTTCCGATGTCGATTCTTGTTGCGAGTTTAATGGCTTTTGGAAGCATGTCGCAGAATAATGAAATCGCAATTATGAAAGCTTCCGGTATAAGTTTGTATAAAATGATGCTGCCGCCAATTCTGGCAAGCATTTTAATCGGCTATTTATTAGTTCAATTTAACAATCATGTTTATCCGGATGCCAATCATGCCGCAAGATTGCTGATGGAAGATATATCGAGAAAAAAACCAACCTTATCACTTGTCCCCGGTGTTTTTTCAGAAGAAATTCCATCGTATTCGATATTAGCCCGGGATGTAAATTCAAAGACAAATGAGATAAAAAATGTAACAATTTATGATTATTCCACGCCTTCAAAAGTGAATATTGTTACAGCCAGGTACGGTAAAATTTATTTCGTACCGAATCAGAAAAAAATAATTATGGATCTTTATAACGGCGAGATACATGAATCCAATAATTTGGAACCTAACAATTATCGCCGGCTTAAATTCACACGAGACAAAATTGCTTTACCTGCGGATCAATTCACATTCGAACAATCAACTCCAGGCGGACCGAGAGGCGACAGAGAAATGGGTGCTCAGGATATGCTGGTGCTGGTCGACAGTCTGAACAATATTAAATCAAGAAGATTGAAAGAACTTAACAACAGCATCTCAAAAATGATTGACCGTAATGAAACCGGAAAAAATTTTGCAGAACCATTATCTGCTAACACAAACTTACTCTATTCAAAGGTATTCCAGAATTTACGCTCCAATGAAAACCGCATAACCTCGATGATAAGCAACATTGAATACCTCAACAAACAAATAGACAGCTACTGGGTAGAAATACACAAAAAATATTCTATTCCGTTTGCATGTATTGTTTTTGTTTTGATCGGCGCACCGCTTGGAACAATGATGCGTAAAGGAGGATTTGGAATGGCTGCAGGCATTAGCTTAATATTTTTCTTAATCTACTGGGCATTTCTTATCGGCGGCGAAAAATTAGCTGACAGGGATTTACTTTCTCCTTTTTGGGGAATGTGGTCGGCAAATGTTTTCTTTCTCATATTCGGAATTCTGTTAACAATAAAAACAGCACGCGAAAGAGTTGTGATTAACTTAGATTTTTTGTCAAAACTTGTTCCCAAAAACTGGCGGTTTGCTCAGAATGAAACTGAAAATTCTTGATAAATATTTAATCAAACAATTTCTTCAGATTATACTTTTTGGTCTGCTTACTTTTTCTCTGTTGTTTGTACTAATTGATTTACTGGAAAACCTTGACGATTTTATTGATCAGGATGTTCCGGCACTCATAGTAATGAAATACTATCTGGTTTTTCTCCCCGAGATTCTGCGTCTGATAATTCCGGTAGCGGTTCTTTTAGCAGCTTTATTCACATCCGGCAGAATGGCAAACTTAAATGAGATAATTGCTATAAAATCAAGCGGAATAAGTTTATACCGCTATATGGCACCTTTTGCGGCAACCGCTCTGATTATAAGTCTGCTGTCGGTTTATTTTGGCGGTTATATTGTTCCCGAAGCTAACAAAGAAAAAATCTATATTGAACAAAATTACATGAAGAAGGGACTAGTTTTTATCGGCAGCAATATTTTTTTTCAGGACACAAAGAACAGAATTGTAACAATCAACCGGTATGATGTTGATGACCAACAGGCATATCAAATAAGCATCCAAAATTTTGACCCACAGCAAACTACAAAAATGATCTCCCGAATCGATGCTCTGCGGATGGAGTACGATTCAACAAAAAAAATTTGGACTTTATACAGCGGTACGCAGCGCACTTTCAGAGACACCAATGAAACTTATACCAAATTTACAATTTACCGAATAAGCGACTTACATTTTAAGCCTGAGGACGTAATCAAAAAACAACGCAAGCCCGAAGAGATGACATTAACCGAACTGAAAAATTTTGCATCCGAGCAGTTGAAAACAGGTAATGATCCCACACAAATTTTAATCGAATACCATTCAAGAATTGCATTTGCATTCGCAAGTTTTGTTGTTGTTTTATTTGGAATACCGATTTCGACAAACAAAAGACGGGGCGGCATTGCACTCCAATTCGGCATAAATCTCGGAATAACCTTTATCTATTTGGTATTTGCCAAAGTGAGCCAAGCATTCGGCAAAAACGGCGTGATGAATCCCATGCTGACAGCATGGTTCTCAAACATAATTTTTTTATGTGCTGCGATTTATAATATTTACCGTGTAAGGAAATAAAGGTCGGTTCGACGAACCGATCTACTGTCACTTGATCAACAACATCTTCCTGCTTTGGTTATAATCTCCCGCACGTATCTGATAAATATAAACACCGCTCGGAAGATTTGATGCATCGAAGTTTATATTGTATCTTCCCGCTTGTTGATGCTCATTTATCAGTGTTGCAACTTCTCTGCCCAACACATCATATACTTTCAACGTTACCAAACCATCCTTCGGGATTTGGTAGTTAATTACAGTTGTTGGGTTGAAGGGGTTGGGATAGTTCTGTTGCAAACTATATTCTGCAACATCTGTGCCTTCGTGAAGTGTTATTTTGTTATAATTTTCTTTTGCCATCTTATTTTCGCTTGTTGGTATATGTATTTTTGAAAATGCGTAAATGCCTTTCAGATTATCATTTTCAACCAATCTTAATTTTATTTCTTTCCCTTGCAGTCTTGAAAGGTCGGCTTCATAATATTCGCTGCTTCGACTTTTTAATTTGTCCTTAAACTGGGAAATGTCATTTAACACTCCCAAATTTTTCCCTGTAGCATTGTCAACAACTTCCATTCTGAAGTTAATTAATCCATTTTCTTTTAGTTCTTCTTTTGCTAAAGTTGAATCATTCACTCCGTAACGAAGGTTGTAAGTAAGAATAGAATTATTATTTACCAAGAATGGTTTTGTTTCAAGATAATTATTTATTTCTGTACTTGTTCGGGTAGTTACTGTATCATTCTTTTCCTTAAAATCAATGACTGTGCCGTTTAACAAAACATTCCCAAAACCAAAATAAAACTCGGTGTTATTACTGCTTACTGATCCACTTCTTGCTTGAAGTGTTTGTCCCCCATCGAAAATTATTGTTGAAGCTATTGAAAAATTGTAGGGTAAAGTGCTTTTGTTATGCTTAAATTGGAAATGGACTTTTGTTAAATTTAATTATGTGTAAAAA
>DYLN01000172.1 GCA_020722085.1 Melioribacter roseus | reverse complement strand
CAGATTCTTTCAATTTCTTTTTTCAATTGCCGAGGTTTGACCTCGGCAGGAAATTTAAATAATTTAAAATCAATGCCTGTTTTTTCGCAGGCCTTTTTCTTTTGATTGATAAAAATTTCAGAAACTGGATTTTTGCCAACCAAAATTACCGCCAATCTCAATTTAAGATGGCAGTTTTCAATTTCTTTTTTAATATTCTCTAAAATTTTTTCTGCCAGTTTTTTGCCATTAAGTAGCTTCATATTCCCGGGATGGGAAACTTTTTACACATTTTTATAACCTCCTTATGGATTTTCTGTAAAATTTTCTTATCATTACGATTTTCGATTGCGTCATTAATCCATTTGGCAATTTGTTTTACTTCTTTTTCTTTCATTCCCCTGGTAGTTATCGCCGGAACACCAATACGAATACCACTGGGGTCCATGGGATTTCTCGTGTCGTCAGGTATCATGTTTTTATTCACGCTTATACCAATCTCATCCAGAGCCATCTCGGCTTCTTTCCCGCTGACTCCTTTAGAGTTAAATACGTCAACCAAAACCATATGGTTTTCCGTTCCCCCAAACATTATTTTGAATCCGTAATTTCTCAGTTCGTTTTCTAAAACTTTCGCATTTTTCAAAATTTGCTTCGCATAATTTCTGAATGACGGCTTTAAGGCCTCTTTAAAAGCCACGGCTTTGGCGGCAATATTATTCATATGCGGCCCACCTTGAAATCCGGGAAAACAAGCTTTATCAATAACCTGAGCAAATTCTTTTTTACATAAAATCATCCCTCCTCGCGGCCCTCTTAAGGTTTTGTGAGTCGTTGTGGTGATAATATCAAAATAAGGAACTGGGCTAGGAATGACTTTTGCGGCAATAAGTCCAGCGATATGAGCCATATCAAACATTGATATTGCGCCGACTTTTTTTGCTATATTACAAAACCTTTTATAATCAATTTGCCTAGTGTAAGCTGAAAATCCTGCCAGCATTAATTTTGGCTTTTCTTTTTGGGCAAGTCGTTCGAGTTTTTTGTAATCAATAAGGCCATTGGCTTCTGTTTTATATCGGACAAATTTATAAATTTTAGCCGCTAAGGTAACGGGATGACCGTGCGTTAAATGGCCGCCGTGAGAAAGGTCCATGCCTAAAACCTTATCCCCAGGTTTCAAAATAGCGCTATAAACAATCATATTCGCCGGAGCCCCAGAAAGTGGCTGGACATTAACGTGTTCGGCTCCAAAAAGTTTTTTAGCTCTTTCAATCGCCAAGTTTTCCACGGCGTCGGTATAGGTTTGTCCGCCATAATATCTTCTACCGGGATATCCCTCTGAATACTTATTAGTGAAAACCGAACCTAAAGCCTCCAGCACTGCTTTAGAAACATAATTTTCGGAAGCAATTAACTCCATTCCCTCCGATTGTCTTTTCTGTTCTTTCTCAATAAGTCGAGCCATTTGCGGGTCAACTTTTTTAATTATTTTTATGTTCATATTTTACCCACACTTCAATTGTTAATATATTTGTTCAGTTGTTCGACCTCCCCAACTGACTTCTCAAATTCCTCATTTTGCCTTTTTATTATTAATAGCATTTTTAATATAAATGTCAATTCTGAAATAATTTTTAGCAATATGAAAAAGAGCATTATTCACCAAAGTTCTCTAATAGGTTGAGCCTACAGCACTTTCTATAAAGTTGGACTCTTATTCTGTTTAAGTCAGAAGGTTTATTTAGAATGAAAAGAAGCGTAATTCTACCACCACCTCCTGAAATGGGCATAACTTTATTATTTACAGATGTCGGGGTTGCCAGAAGTTTACAGTCCTTCAATATAGAAAATGATAGTTCAAATGGTGTATTAGTTTTGTAATTTCTGAGATAATAATGATAATTTTTCCCAAAGATTTGAGGTGCAAAATATAGTAGAGAGCTGCCTGCCTCCCTAACATTTACTTCATTGACAATTACTTCTCCATCTGGTTTCACTACCGTGTCCACATTGTAAAACCCACAGGTTTTTTTATAACCAAAGTAATTTCTTAATATTTCTACAGCCCAAATTGCTAGCTTAACACATCTTTGACGAATATGTGGCGGTAGCTGAAGGGTTTCGTTTCCAATATGCTCTATTTCATGTTGTAAAATCTGATTAGAAATTTCAAAGAAGACAGTTCTATTGGGAAATCCTATGAGTTGCACATTTGGTGAATATATTTTATTCCTATAAAATCGTTGTATTAGGAAAGGGTCTTCATTTGAGAAATCTATTTTTTTAAGTTTATCTAATGAATGTCGATTTAGCCATGTAACATTATATCCCCCACCCCCGCCCATTGCCCGCCGAATTATCAAATCATAATTAACTGAGCTAACATAATTTCGAGCCTCTTCATAAGTAAATCCAATAAATGCTTCTTCAACGGGAAATCCAGCGTTTCGCCAAATGTTATATTGAGTTACCTTATTTGCCATTTCCATTACAATTGAGTGGGGAGGGGCAAAAAGGCGAATTTTAAGCTCTTTTTGAAGTCTTTCAGCATCTGGAGTAGTTGGTCCGGGAAGTAGTAAAGTTTCTCTATCCACAAGCTTTCTTAATTCTTTCATTACATTTCCTGTTTTAAGAAGATCGTTTGCTATACATAACTTTCCAGATGAGACTTCGGGCACAAAAATATATTTGGGGCCTGTCCGCCATTTCTTCTGCTCCTGAAAAAGTACGTTACAATGAATAGGAGATATAAATATATCATCATCCTCTTCCCTTAACCCCCATGATATTCTGAGAGGACCATATGCCCTGGGCTCATTAAAAGAAATTCCCCCTAATAGTTTCTCCCAGTGAGTTTCCTCTCTGGTGCACAGTAAGACCTGACTTTGAAATACTCCTTTTTCATTATTATTAGGATCTTCCCATTCTATTCGCATATCTTCACAAATTTAGTTGCTTTCGCCAAAGTTTATAAAACATAACGCCAAATATTTTATATGTATTCCACCTAACTTCTTTTCTAGCGTCTTTGTTATTTATAAGGAATAGAATTCGATTGCGGATTTGTCTTACATACTCCATGGAAATAAGATCATCACTTTCCTCTAATAACCATCCCCAGTATTTCAGTAAAGCATTTATCCAATGAGGATGCCAAATAGGAGTGGTAAATGGTCGTTTTGGGGATATTAACACTTCCCTTGGTAAAATTTCTTTCATTGCTTCTCTAAGCACATATTTAGTGAGCCCGTCTTTCCTGTTGTATAAAAGTGAAGGATGAAGTTTTATGGTAAATTCTACAAGTTTTTTATCTAATGCCGGCATCCTTCTTTCAATAGGTAAGCATTCAGGATGATATGTAGCTATGTTATGTTCAAATAAAAAAATATAATCACGTGCTCTGATAGCTCGTTCTAAAAACAAAATAATTTGGAAAGGATGAGCACCATTCTCAGTTGCCTGTTTAACTTCTTCAATTATCCACGCAGGGATTCTTGAGTTATCTAATCTAACTGGAATTTTCATTAATTGACTCAATTCATCAGGTGAAAACATAGATCTAAAAGGACTTTGCATAGGAAGATTAAGAAAGTAGTCGAGAGGATCTTTAATAGATGAGGCTTCTTGAAAAATTCTTGGATAATCAAGGTATCCAGCTAATAATTCATCTAATCCCTCCCCGGTTAATGCAACACGAAATCCTAATTGTCCAGCAAACCGAAGCAAGGTATAATATGAAAACACAGTTGGGACAGCTGAGAGATGATCGTTTGCATAAACGATATTAGCAAAGTCTCTTATAGAAAATTCAGGACGAATTTCTAAAAATTGATGATTACCAATTTGTTTATACATATTAAGGAGTGCTTGAATTTCTTTCAATCCATCTAACTCCTGTTCGTGCATATCTATTTTCTTCCCAAAAAAACAAGAAATTGAATATGGAGACCAATTTTCCTTTAAAGCAAAAGCATATATCGAAGACGAATCGATGCCGCCACTAAGAAGCGTAACAATACGTTCTTTAGGAATAAGCATTTTTCTCACTGCTTGCGCTAATAAATTTCTAAGTTCTTTTGAAGCAATTTTGATATCAAAAATCTCTGGAGGAGTAATTTTTAACTCATAGTATTTTTCAATTTTCAAAGTGCCCTTTTCTATATCAAATATCGCATAATGACCTTGGGGAAGATAAAAAACATCCTTTATACCAGTAAAGCTAAATGGTACTGCTCGATATACCATCATCTCGGCAATGCCTTGAGGGTCAATTACAAAGTTTTTTAATTTGGATGCCAATATAGACGAATGCCTCGAAGCAAATACCAGATTTCCTCTACAATAGCAATACAAAATTGGATTAACTCCAAAGGAATCGGTTCCTAAATAGAGTTTCTTTTGCTTCAGGTCTAGACAAACAAATGAAAATTGACCGTCAAATAAATTACAGGCCTTTTTAATTCCTAATTTTAAGATAAGTGGTCCCACTACTTCGCAATCAGAATTTTCTTGAAATGGATAATCTTTGAGGTGCTTTCGAAGTTCTTGATGATTATAAATTCTTCCATTTACTGCCCAGATGAAGGAATTGTCTGGTGATACAAAAAACTGTTCTCTATTATCAACGCTGGGTTTTATTTGAGCAACAAATCCAGAGTCAAATTTCTTCAAAATTGTAACTTCAGGTCTTTCCGTTCGAATACCATCTATCATATCCGAGATAATCTTTTCATCCAATTGTATAGTTTTCCCTGCAATTCCTGTAATTCCACACATACTTTTTAAAGGTAATGCGTAATAAGATAATAAGGATAGTTTTTTATAATTTTAAGGCTAACAGCTCGTGATCTCTAATGGAAATTGGGCTAAAATAAGTGTAGTATTCTCCAATAACATAGATTCCCAAGAAATAGTTATCCCATAGATATTCACACGCAAAAATAAAAAACTAGTCAAATACAACGGTCTTATTGCCGTAAACCAAAACGCGGTTGTCCAGGTGTAAACTAATGGCCCGCGCCAGCACCACCTTTTCCAAATCCTTTCCTTTACGGATGAGCTTGGCCACCGAATCGCGATGGCTTACGCGCACCACATCCTGCTCAATGATTGGTCCTGCGTCCAGATGTTCTGTCACATAGTGGGCCGTGGCGCCTATTATTTTTACACCCCGTTCGTACGCTTGAGCATAGGGGCTGGCGCCCGAAAAATAGGGCAGAAAGGAATGATGGATATTTATGATTTTATT